>NC_015185.1:1102500-1420000 GCF_000191045.1 Desulfurobacterium thermolithotrophum DSM 11699 | reverse complement strand
AGTAAGTGGTTTGGCTTTCCATTGTCTTTGATTCTTTGTAAAAAGTGCAAAAGCTTTAGCTCCTATATCTTTTGCATTAAGTGGTGCATTGAAAACACCACCAGCAATGCTGACGTGAGCTCCAACAAATTTCATTTATCCTCCTATGAAAGATGTCAACCCCCAACACAGAGGTTGCATTTATTTTCAACAAAATCCATAAATTGCCTTCTCTCTCTCAAAACTGCGAACATTACTTTAACCAATTTCCTCGCCGCAGCTATCAGCGCTTTCTTCTTCTCTAAACCTTTCTTAACTAACCCTTCGTAAAATCTTTTAACTGAATTGTCTAACTTGCTGTTCAATAACGCTCTCGTAGCCTGGATAATCTTGTTCCTCGTTCTGCTGTCCCCTTTCTTTGTTATCCTTCCATTTCTAACTTCGTCTCCACTGCTATTAACACGAGGAACAAGTCCAAAATAAGCCGCTACCTTGTCTCCGTTTTCAAACCTCTCTTCGTTACATACGGCAGATATAAAGGCTATAGCTACTATATCTCCTACTCCAGGTATGCTTTTTAGAAGTTCTACTTTTCCCTTAAGCTCCTCATCTTCTCCTATAAAACTCTTGATATCTTCTTCTGTCTCTCTTATCTTATCTGTTAAGTATTCTATTGTTTCTATTTGCCTCCATATCGTTTCTCGTAATGACGGAGGCACTTTCTTCTTCGTTTCTTCCTTTATCCTTTCCATCCCTTTCTTCGTGGTGAGTTCTCTCTTGTTTGTCTTTATCCCATATTCAAGCAATAGGCTATGAAGTCTGTTAATTACCCCTTTTCTCATATCTACAAAGCTATCTCTCTCTTTCATCTTTATCCTTAGCTCTTTTTCTTTTCTCGTCGGGACGTAAACTGTCGGAAGTAAGCCCATTTCATAGTAAATGGCTATCGTTTCTGCATCTATCCTGTCGTTTTTAGCACTGTTAACACCTTTTAGAATGTTCTTAAATTTGTTAGTGTTAACGTAAGTTATTTCATCAACGCAGTTCCTTATCTCCTCCGTAAAAAATGTTACTCCTGTTAAGGTTTCTACCGCAACTTTTACTGAATATCCTTTTTTCCTAAAAGTTGTTAGGTGATTTTTAAATTTCTCTAACTCTTCTGCTTCGTACTTCTTGGTATTAAGTATCCCTGTCAGACAATCTAAATAAGCTGCTGTAAAGCTGTTTTTGTGGTAGTCCACTCCGACATACAGTGTTTTCTCTACCTTCTCCTTCATCTCTACCCCCTGATATGTTTTGTGTTTTGCAACCTCTGCTTCGGGACTATTCCCATACTCCAATACGGCGCTTCCCGCCACTATAATTAGCCGGCAGGAGGCATCGGCTAATCTCCACGCACGGGGCTTATTCCCCAGGGAAAAATCCAGCCTCCTGCCTTTAAAGGTTGCCTCTTTACTATAGTCCCGAATTTCAGGGGGTGACATCTTTTATATCATCTCCTTTATAAGTAGACTACTATCTTTTAAATCAATCTAACTAGTCTTTATAGTAATTTATTCATTCTTTGTAAGTTTAACTGCATATCAATCCCTTTGATATTTCGTTTTTATTTTGTAATTTTTATAGAAAAAACACGGGCTAAAACCCCGCTTTTCAAAGCGGGGATACAGCCCGACACCCTGAAGGGGTGTTGTGGTAAAATTAAAGTGGTTACTTTCACCACCGACTCCAGAAGGAGTTGAAAACCAGCTAAGGGTGGTGAAAGGAGCGGTAGGTGAACACCTACCGCAAGGTCTTTGAACAACTGAATAGGCCGGGAAAGAGGTTCCAGTAGACGGCCCGTCTGCTTTGTGCAGGCGTGGGGTGGGGACTGGAGCGAGATAGAAGGTATCTCCGAATCTCTGCTTTTTGCAGGGATAGGAGTAGAGGGTGGAGTGAACCCGCCTGTGGAGTAAGGCACGCAAGAAGCGTAGCGTGCAAACCTCCACGAAGCCTGCGACTTTAGTCGTAGGTAGTTCACACAAGTTTTTACTACTACTAGTACTAAAGAGGAAGCTGAAAGAATTAGTGAAGTTCTTCTTGAATTTTTGCTTGCTGCATGTGTTCAGATCATAGGACCTATTAAGAGTGCATACTGGTGGAAAGGAAATATTGAAACTACAGAAGAATGGTTACTTTTAATTAAAAGCGAAAAACGACTTTATAAAGAAATAGAAAAAGTAATAAAAAAGTTTCATTCCTATGAAATACCAGAGATAGTAGCTGTTCCTATTGTAGAGGGAAGTTCAGAATATTTCAATTGGCTTAAACGAGAATTAAGATAGCTTTCCTTAAAGCTATATAAATGGGGTATTGTGTTGACTTTTGAGACTTTGCTTATTTTTTTTATTTTTGGAGCTCTTTCGGGCTTTCTTGCGGGTCTTTTTGGAATTGGAGGTGGAATTGTTTTAGTACCCTTATTTTGGATACTTTTTTCCCATATGAAGATACCTGAAAATATTGCTATAAAACTTTCAATTGCAACAAGTCTTTCTGTGATTACAATGATTACTCTTTTTACTTCAGGTTTTCACATTTTAAAAGGAAAAATAAAATTAGAAGAATTAATAAAGCTTTTAGTATGGATTGTTCCTGGTGTAATTTTGGGAGTTTCTTTTTCTCATCTACTTCCAGCTTACATTTTAAAAAAGTTGTTTGCCATCGTTCTTTTGATAATAGGTATTAAAATCCTAAAGGGTACAAGGGAATTAAAGGCAAAATTAGAAGAAAAATTTCTAATTCCTATAACAGTTGCTCTTTCTGCTTTTTTAAGTTCTCTTTTAGGAATTGGAGGAGGAACTATTGTTAATTCCATTCTCTTTTCATTTTCAAAGATGAAAGTGGATAAAGTAGTTGCATTGGCCTCTATCATTTCTTTTATAAATGCTTTTTTTGGTTCTATAACCTATATGCTCCTTCCAGCTACAAAAGTTTTAGATTGGCAAGTAGGATATGTCTATTTACCTGCAGTTATTTTGGTAACAGTAGGAGCGATACCAGGAAGTAGAATGGGATTAAAAGTACTTCACAGAGTAAACCATCTATTACTCAAAAGACTTTTTGCTATTTTGCTTGTTATTGTGGCAATTAAACTTATTTTTCAGTGAGAAAAGCCTTTTATTTTTCTATAACTTTTATTATATTTCCCTTCTGAAAACTCACCGGGTCAGACTCCAGAGGGGGTGCCTTTAAAAGGTTCCTCTGGGGGAAGAAGACTCGGGAGGCAAAACCAAGTTAAAAGGAGGAAGTATGTCTGAGGAAATCAGAGAGACTCAAGAGCAGCAAGTAGAGGAAACACAGGAAGCTCAAACTGTTGAGCAGGAAACTTTTAAACCAAGACCTCCAGGCCAAAGAGTTACAATGAAAGAGCTTCTTGAAGCTGGGGTTCATTTTGGTCATCAGAAGGAAAGATGGAACCCCAAAATGAAGAAATTCATCTTTACTGAACGTAACGGTATTCACATCATCGACCTTCAGCAGACTCTTAAGTATTTTGAACAGGCTTATGACTATGTTGCTGATCTTGTAGCAAATGGTGGAACAATTCTCTTTCTCTGTACAAAGAAGCAGGGACAGGATATTGTCAAGGAAGAAGCACAAAGGTGTGGAATGTTTTACGTTAATAAAAGATGGCTTGGAGGAACGCTTACAAATTTCCAGACAATTAGAAAAAGCATCTTCAAACTAAAGATGCTCAAGAAGATGGAAGAAGAAGGTGTATTTGACAGACTTCCAAAGAAAGAGGCTATGAAGCTCAAAAGGAAAAAGGAAAAGCTTGAAAAGTACATTGGTGGAATTGAGAATATGAATAGAATTCCAGATGCTCTTTTCATTGTTGACATCGTTAGGGAAGAAAATGCTGTAAAAGAGGCTAGAAAGGCAGGAGTTCCTATAGTTGCTCTCGTTGATACAAATGCTGATCCAGATCTTGTGGATCTTCCAATTCCTGCAAATGATGATGCTATCAGAGCTATCAGACTTCTCACTTCCAGAATTGCAGATGCTGTACTTGAAGGAAAGATGAGAAAAGATGCAATAAAACTTGCTGAAGGTGAAGAAGTAGAAGAAGTAGATTTTATACCTGAGGAAGAGTAATTTCCTGCGGGCTTTTAGCCCGCCAATTTAAGTCAGAGGAGGTAAAAATGGCAGAAATTACAACACAAATGATAAAAGAGCTCAGAGAAAAAACTGGTGCTGGAATAGTTGACTGTAAAAAAGCTTTACAAGAAGCTGAAGGTAATATGGAGAAAGCTATAGAAATTCTTAGAAAGAAAGGTGCTGCTAAGGCTGCAAAGAAAGCTGAAAGAGCAACAGCTGAAGGAATTGTTGTATCCTACATTCATGCTGGTGGAAAGGTTGGAGCTCTTGTTGAAATTAATTGTGAAACAGATTTTGTTGCAAGAACTGAAGATTTTAAGACTCTTGGACATGAAATTGCTATGCAGGTAGCCGCAATGGCTCCTCTTTATGTAAGCAGAGAAGAAGTTCCAGTTGAAGTTATAGAGAAAGAAAAGGAAATTCTTAAAGAGCAAGCACTAGCTGAAGGAAAACCTGAACATATTGTAGAAAAGATAGTAGAAGGAAGACTCAACAAATTTTACTCTGAAAAGTGTCTCCTTGATCAACCTTGGATCAAAGACGATAGCAAAACAATTGGTGATCTTGTAAGAGATTACATTACAAAGCTTGGAGAAAACATCAAAGTTAAAAGATTTTGTAGATTTGAAGTAGGAAAATAAAAAAGGGGAGCTTAGAGCTCCCTTTTTTTATGTATAATAGCTGGACTAAAATTATCAAAGGTTGGAAAATGGGGATAAAGTATAAAAGAGTTCTCTTAAAGCTTAGCGGTGAAGCTCTTCAAGGAGCGAACTCTTATGGAATTGATCCTGAATTTCTTAGAAGATTAGCACAAGAAATAAAAAGTGTTGTAGAACTTGGAGTTGAAGTAGCTATAGTAATTGGAGGTGGAAATATCTTTAGAGGGGTGTCTGGAGCAACTCAAGGAATGGATAGGGCAACTGCTGACTATATGGGAATGCTTGCAACTGTAATAAATGCTCTTGCTCTCCAAGATGCTCTTGAAAAGGAAGATCTTCAAACAAGAGTTCTTACAGCAATTGAAATGAGAGAAATAGCTGAACCCTACATAAGAAGAAGAGCAATTAGGCATCTTGAAAAAGGAAGAGTTGTAATTTTTGGTGCTGGAACAGGAAACCCATTTTTTACTACTGACACAGCAGCTGCTCTACGAGCTGCAGAAATAAATGCTGATGTTCTTTTAAAAGCAACAAAAGTTGATGGTATCTATACCGCTGATCCTGAAAAAGATAAAAATGCTAAAAAGCTTGATAAATTGTCTTACAAAGAAGTAATTACAAATGGTATAAAAGTCATGGATTCAGCTGCCGTGAGTTTATGTATGGAAAATCAAATACCAATTGTTGTTTTTGACGTTAGAAAACCGGGAAATCTTGAAAAAGTGGTAAAAGGAAAATCCATTGGATCTCTTGTTGAAGGAGAGCAGCTATGATACAGGAACTATTAAAGGACGCAGACAACAGAATGAAAAAAGCAGTAGAAGTTCTAAAAACTGATTTTGCTGGATTAAGGACAGGTAGAGCTTCTACTGTTTTGGTAGAAGATATTAAGGTTGATTACTATGGCAGTATTATGACTATTAAACAGATTGCTCAAATTGCTGTTCCTGAGCCAACACAAATTACCATACAGCCTTGGGATGTTTCTGTAATTCCAAACATTGAAAAAGCAATTAGAGAGTCAGATTTAGGAGTACAACCACAAAGAGATGGAAACATAATAAGAATAAATCTTCCGCCTCTTACAGAAGAGAGGAGAAAAGAGCTTGTTAAAAAAGCAGGTAAAATGGCTGAACAAGCAAAAATTGCAATAAGGAATATTCGTCATGAGATAATGAAAGAACTAGATAAACTAAAAAAAGAAGGTGGATATTCTGAAGACGATATAAAAAGAGCTAAAGATGAACTCCAGAAAATCACAGATAAGCATACAAAGAAGATAGATGAACTCCTCCAGAAGAAGGAGGAGGAAATTCTTACAGTCTAAGGAGGTGAAAAATGGCCCACAAAATTGATCCAGAACTCTGCATCGGATGTGGAGCTTGTGCATCTGTTTGTCCAACGAATGCAATCCATCCAACAGATGATGGCAAGTACGAGATTGTTCCTGAAGATTGCATCGACTGTGGTGCATGTGTAGAAGTTTGTCCAACAGACGCTATTTCTGCCGAGTAACATTTCCGGGGGCCTGTCCCCCTTTCCTGCTTTAAAAACAATAAAAATAAGAAAACTTGTAAATTTCTTTAAATACCAATAAATTAAATTTCTACCTAAAAATTAACTCAAGTGGAGGAAGTATGTCAGCAGAAGTAATCAAAAAAGCATCAGAACTTGCAGAAGCTATAGCAAGTTCTGAAGAGCTTGCAAACCTTAGAGCAGCAGAAGCAAAACTTCAAATGGATCCAGAAGCTATGGAGCTACTCCAGGAAGTTCAAAGACTTCAGCAAATGGTTCAAATGTCTGGAACTGCTGAAGCTATGCAGCAACTAGAAGAAGCTTTTAACAAATTTGCGGAAAATGAAGTTGCTAAAGAATATTTAGAAGCAAATCAAAGATTTAGTCAGATGCTTGAAACTGTTAATTCTCTTCTTCGTGAAGCAATTGAAGGACCAAAACATCACGGTTGTTCTGGCTGTTCTGGTTGTGGAATGTAATTAAATCAATAGTGAACAGTGAAAGGTATAGAAACTTTTCACTGTTCACCTCTTACTATTTTACTTTTTGCAGTAGATAAATCTACCGCAGTAAGGACACTTAGATTCTCCAGCCTTAAGTTTTGAAAGAAGCTCTCTGTATTCGGCGCTTGAATATGTAATTCCACAACCTTCACATGCGCCTGTACTTATATCTGCAAAGACTAAACCATTAAACTTTTCTTTCATTTGTTCAAATTTCTTTAATTCCTCTTCTGGTAAAGAGGATTTAATTTCTTCTATTTCGAAAAGAACTTTATTTATTTTTTTCTCATATGTGTTAGCTTCTTTTTCTAACTCATTTATTTTCTCTTTGAGTTCATTTAACTTGAACTCAAATTGTTCCTTAACTTTTAGATAAGCATCTTTTAGAGCTTCTACTTCTGTTTCTATTCCCGTTATTTGTTGTTTAGTCTTTATTATGTCGTCCTCGTTTTTCGCAATAGCTCTTAGAATTTTTTTGAACTCCTCTCTGTTTCTTGCACTTTCTTTCTGTTTTTTGAGTTCTGCTATTCTTTCTTGCTTGTACTTAATGAAGTTATTAAGTTCTTGAAGATATTTTTTCTTCTCATCAAGTTTAATTCTTGCGCTTTCTATATTATTGTTTATTTTCTGAGATTCTTTCTCTAGTTTTTCTTTTTCACTTTCTATTTCCTTCTTTTTGGTCTTTAACCTAAGTAATTCAATCTCTTTATACTGAAGATTTAAAAGTTCTTTCTTTAGCATGATCTCATTACCTCGTAGGGGGATTTTTCTTCAAAAATTGTTAATTTTAGAGTATTAAATCTTTGGGTCAATAGGTAGAAAAGCTTTTCAAAAAAGAGTCTCTCAGTTCCATAATGTCCCATATCGAAAACAGTAAGTCCAAGATCTTGAGCTTTTAGAGCGTCATGGTACTTAATATCTCCAGTAATATAAACATCAACTTTCTTAGCTACGATATCTATAAAAGAAGCTCCACTTCCAGAACATACAGCAATTCTTTTTACTGCAGAATCAGGTCTATAGTTGATTCCTCTAAAAATGTCTTTTGGTAGAAAAGAGGTAAGTTTTTTAAAGAGCTCTTTTTGCGTTAAAGCAGTATTTAATGTGCCGATAATTCCGTAAGGTGGATTATCAGCAATAGTTGCTTCTTTTTGAACTTCTAACTTTTCAGCTATTATAGCTGTTGGACCAAGTGAAGATACATCAAGATTTGTATGAAGAGAATAAACAGCTATTCCATTTCTTGCTAATTCTAAAAATAGGTGGGAAGGATAAGAATAATTAACAAAGGATTTAATGCCTGAGATTGTAATAGGATGATGAGTAATTATTAGGTCTACTTTTAATCTTTTGGCCTGCTCTAGTATTTTCTTTGATACAGAAAGGGCAAAACCTATGTGTTCTACCTCTTGACTTTCCCACCCAATTTGAAGGCCGGAATTATCCCACTTGTCTTGAAGTTCAGATGGAACTAATTCTTCTAAAAAAGCTATTATATCTCTTAGTTTAACCATTTCTTCCTCCTGAAAAGTGGTAGAATTCTACAAAATTTTGCAAGGAGCGAATATGGCATACAGAGATTTAAGAGATTTCATAAAAAAACTAAAAAAAGAAGGAGAACTCAAAGAGATAGACTATCCAGTTAGTTCTTATCTAGAGATAACAGAAATTGCAGATAGAGTTATAAAAGCAGGGGGTCCTGCTCTTTTATTTAAGAATGTTGATGGAGGTAATATTCCGGTAGCAATAAATCTTTTTGCCAGCTACAAAAGGATGGCAATGGCATTAGAAGATGATCCAGATAGAATTGGAGAAAGAGCTGCTAAACTTTTAAAGCCTGAAAAACCTGTAGGATTTATTGATAAACTAAAAAAGCTTGTAGAACTTAAGAAAATATCAGACATTTTTCCAAAAGAGATTGATAAAAGAAAAGCTCCCTGTAAAGAAGTAATAATGAAAGAACCAGATCTTTCTAAGTTTCCTATTCTTTTCTGTTGGCCCAAAGATGGTGGAAGATTTATTACATTACCCTTAGTATTTACAAAAGATCCCGAAACGGGAGAAAGAAATTGTGGAATGTATCGTCTTCATGTCTATGATAGAAAAACAACAGGAATGCACTGGCATTGGCATAAAGTTGGAGCAAAACACTTCTTAAAAGCTAAGAAAATGGGAATAAAAAAATTTCCTGTTGCAGTCGCTATTGGTTCTGATCCAGCAGTTATCTATTCTGCGACAGCTCCTCTTCCTGAAGATGTTGACGAAATGGTTTTTGCCGGCTTTTTGAGAGGAAAACCTGTCGAAATGGTAAAGTGCGAGACAGTTGACCTTGAGGTTCCTGCAAATGCTGAAATAGTATTAGAAGGCTATGTTGAAACAGATGAGTTTAGATTTGAAGGACCATTTGGAGATCACACAGGCTACTATTCGCTTCCTGACTTTTATCCAGTCTTTCATATTACGTGTATTACTCATAGAAGAAATCCAATCTATCCTGCGACAATTGTTGGTAAACCTCCAATGGAAGACTGCTATATAGGGAAAGCAACTGAAAGGATTTTCTTGCCATTTTTAAAGACTCAACTTCCTGAGATAGTTGATATGTCGCTCCCAATAGAAGGAGTGTTTCATAACTTTGCATTTGTATCAATAGACAAAAGATATCCAGGCCATGCTAAGAAAGTTATTTCTGCTTTATGGGGTATGGGACAAATGATTTTTACTAAAAACATCATAATTTTTGATAAAGATACAAATGTTCATGATATTGGTGAAGTAATTTGGAGGTGGGGAAACAACGTTGATCCAAAAAGGGACGTAATCTTTAGCGAAGGGCCTGTAGATGCTCTTGACCATACATCTCCATTGCCATTTTATGGTAGTAAGATGGGAGTTGATGCAACAAGAAAGTGGCCGTCAGAAGGTTTTGAAAGAGATTGGCCACCTGATATAGAAATGGACGCGGCAGTTGTGAAAAAAGTTGATGAAATTTGGGATAAATTAGGATTACCTAAGAAAAAGGAAAAGAAAAATCCTTGGAGTTGGGGAGTATAGAGATAAAGAAGAATTAGGAGGTTTTAAATGGCAGAAGAAAAGAAGGAACAGCAGCAAGAACAACAGGTAATAGTAGGAAGTATGCCTTATAGGGTATCAATGGCAGAAGTTGATGCATACGGTGTTATGTACTACTCAAGATTTTTTGAAATCTTTGAAAGAGGAAGAACAGAGCTTTTTAGAGCATTAGGTTTTGAGTACAAACAGATATTTCAACAAAAACAGATTCTTATGCCTGTTGTTGAGGCAGCTTGTAGATACATGGCTCCTGTAGTTTATGATGACCTTATAACTGTTGAAACTGCCATTACGAATATTGGTTCTCGAGGAATTAGATTCGATTATAGAGTTTTAAGAGATGATGTAGTTTTAGCAGTTGGATTTACTCAACATATCTTTATTGATCCTCAAGGAAGACCTGTTAACTTTGGTAAGGAAATTATTGAGGAGCTTAAGAAAAAAGGCATTATTACAGAAGTTCAAAACCTTGAATCTCAAGCTTTGGCTCCTCAAGAGGAAAAAGGAGAACCTCTTTCTGATAAGCTTAAAAAGTTGGTAGTAGAGAGAATAAAAAATGAAGAAAAGCCAAATTAAGAGTGGGAAGTTTTCCCGCTCTTTCTAAACTTGAGGTTAATTATGAAAAAGAAAGGTATAAGAGCTATTCTTGAAAGAAGGAAGAGAAAGGCTTTTGATCATAAAGATGAAGTGATGATTGGGAAGATAGTGGGTGTTCACGGAATTAAAGGAGAAGTTAAGATAAAGCCAGAGTCGGATATTTTTGAAAAGCAAATGGAAGCTCTTGATTTAATTCCTGTATATAGAGGAACAAAAAGAGAGGAATTGTGTGTAGAAAAATTAAAGCCATATAAAAATCTTTATATAGTTAAGTTTAAAGAGATAAACGATAGAGGTGAAGCTGAGGAAAGAGTAGGAGGAGAGCTCTGGATAGATAAAAATAAACAAGTTGAGCTTGGAGAAGGAGAATTTTACTTTTCTGACCTTATTGGAAGTAAAGTTTTCACTGATGATGGCAAAGAAGTTGGTATTTTAAAAGAAA
This sequence comes from Desulfurobacterium thermolithotrophum DSM 11699, assembly GCF_000191045.1. NCBI lineage: Bacteria > Pseudomonadati > Aquificota > Aquificia > Desulfurobacteriales > Desulfurobacteriaceae > Desulfurobacterium > Desulfurobacterium thermolithotrophum. The sequence continues at coordinate 1,409,096 of NC_015185.1, read as the reverse complement.
TTCTTGAACAACCAGCAGGTCACATCTTTGAGGTTGAGAAATCTGATGGTAGCAAAATCTTAATTCCTTTTATAAGTCAATTTGTAAAAGATGTGGATATAGAAAATAAAAGGATAGTTGTTTCCCTTATTGAGGGCATGGAATGAGATTTGATGTTCTTACAGTTCTTCCAAACATTTTTGATTGTTTCTTGCAAGAGGGAGTTATTGGAAAGGCAGTTTCCCATGGTAAGGTTGAAGTAAATGTCATTAATATTAGGGATTTTGCTTTCGATAAACATAAAGTTGTAGATGATGTTCCCTATGGTGGTGGACCGGGAATGGTCTTAAAGCCTGAGCCAATCCTTAGAGCTTATGACGAATTAACAAAAGATGGAGAAAAGCCTTATGTTCTTCTTACAGAACCATGGGGAGAAACTTTTAGTCAAAAAATGGCAATTGAACTTTCAAAGAAAGAAAGAATAATGATAATTTGCGGAAGATATGAAGGAGTTGATGAAAGAGTAAAAACTATTGTTGATAAGGAAGTTTCCATTGGAGATTTTGTACTTACTGGCGGTGAACTTCCTGCAATGGTAATAATGGATGCAGTTATAAGACTTGTCCCTGGAGTTTTAGGAAATGAAGAAAGTTTGAGAGCAGATTCTTTTATGGACAGAGGCCTTTTAGGATATCCAAACTATACAAGACCTGCAGTGTTTAGGGGAATGAAGGTTCCTGAAGTTCTGCTTTCAGGACATCATAAAAAAATAGAACTTTGGAGAAAGGAACAATCCCTTAAAAAGACTCTTAAAAAAAATCCGAAATTAATAGAAGAGCTAAAACAAAAAGGTCTTTTAACAAAGGAAGAATTGGAAATTCTAAAAAAAATAAAAAATACTTAGGCGGAAACTCCGCCTTCTAAATACCTCAGCCAAAAGAAGTACAAGCACTACCAGTAGATGTTTCTGTATCTCCACCAATGCTACAGGCAGAAACCTTTTTAACAACTTTTTCAGAGTTGCACTCAGGACATTTTACTTCCTTGATTTGTGAGTATGAAAGAAGAAATTTTTCAAACTCTTTGCCACAGTTTTCACATTTAAATTCGTAGATAGGCATTTATATCCTCCTGTGCTTAAATTCTAAAAAAAGAATTTGTCTTTTTCTCTGGTTTTGTCAACTATTAGTATGCTTTGGAAATAAAGTTATAATTTGACTTTAAAGGAACCGTAGAAGGAGAGTTCAAATTGGAAAATTTAGTTCCTATTATGATTTTAGTTGCCGCTGGGGTTTATCTTTTTTTCCGAGTAAAGAATAGAAAAACCTGTAGTAGTTGTAGTAGTAATGTTTGTCCTTTAAGGAAGAAACAGCAAAGAGGTGATGGGGAATGAAAGATCTTTCTCAGCTGAGAGAAGAAATAGACAAAATAGATAGGGAAGTTTTAGCTTTACTAAACAGAAGAGCTAAACTTGCACAGGAAGTAGGGGAAATAAAGAAACAGGAAGGACTTCCGTTTTATGTTCCTGGAAGGGAAGCAAAGATACTTTCAAAGTTAGAAGAAATTAATCAGGGACCTCTTCCTGCTGAAAGTGTAAGAGCTATTTTTAGAGAGATTATTTCTGCCTGTAGAGCTTTAGAAGAACCAACAAAGGTAGCATATCTTGGTCCTAAGGCTACTTTTACCCATCTTGCAGCTTTAAAACAATTTGGAAGTTCTTCAAACTTAAGACCTATGGATTCTATAGGTGAAGTTTTTAATGAGGTGGAAAAGGGAAGAGTTGATTATGGAGTTGTTCCAATAGAAAACTCCATAGAAGGAGTCGTCAATTATACGATAGATATGTTTTTTGATACCGATTTAAAAATTTGTGGAGAAATCTTTGTTCCTGTTAATCTTCATTTAATGAGTAAAGAGTCAGATCTTTCTCAAATAAAGAAAGTTTACTCTCATAGACATGCAATAGCACAGGCAAGAAAGTGGATATCAGAGTACTTGCCAAAAGTTGATATTGAAGAGGTTTCAAGTACTTCAAAAGCAGCAGAGCTTGCAAGTCAAGAACCTAATACAGCTGCAATTGCTAGTGAAGCAGCAGCTTACCTTTACGATCTGAGCATCCTTGCAAGAAATATACAGGAACTCTCAAAGAACTTTACCAGATTCTTAGTAATAGGAAAGGAAGATTCAGAGTTTCCATCTGGTAGAGATAAAACTTCAATCATGTTCAGTACAAAACATGTTGCAGGTTCTCTTTTTAAGGCACTTCAGCCTTTTGCAATTTACGATGTAAATCTCTCAAAGATAGAGTCAAGACCTACCAAAAAGCGTCCTTGGGAATATGTCTTCTTTGTTGATATTGAAGGACATAGAAAAAACGAAAGAGTTGCAAAAGCACTTAAGGAGCTCCAGTCTAATACTACTTTCTTTAAAATTCTTGGTTCCTATCCGGCAGGATTCAAAGAGTGAAAACTTATTTTTTGGAGGGATTTTGAGAAAGGCAACTGTAAAAAGGGTAACGAGTGAAACATCAATTGAAATTTTAATCAATCTTGATGGAAGTGGAGACTACAAAGTCAAAACAGATGTACCTTTTCTTACTCATATGCTTGAACTGTTTTCAAAACATGGACTTTTTGACCTTGAGGTAAAGGCTACGGGAGATGTAGAAGTTGATTACCACCACTTGATAGAAGATGTAGGAATAGTTCTTGGAGAAGTTGTTAAAAGAGCTCTTGGAAGCAAAAAAAGCATTAATCGATATGGATTCTTCACACTTCCTATGGACGAAACTTTAATTTCAGTTGCAGTAGATCTTTCTGGTAGACCTTATTTTGTTTATAAAGGTTTTCCTCAGATGGCAACATTGATGGGAATAGAGTTTGACCTTTTTAGGGAATTTTGGAAATCCTTTGCTTTTTCCTTAGAATGTAATTTACATATAAATTGTCATTACGGCTTAAACCTTCATCACATTGCTGAAGGAACGTTTAAATGTGTTGCAAGAGCTCTGAAAATGGCTGTAGATATTGATGAAAAAATTAAAGGGATACCCTCTACAAAAGGTAAACTTTAAAATAAAAAACTTTGGAGGAGTTCGATGAAGGTTGAGCGTTCAAAAGCTTTGTTTGACAAAGCAAAAAAATATATTCCTGGAGGTGTTAACAGTCCGGTTAGAGCTTTTAAGTCTGTTGGAGACATTCCAAGGTTTATTGCAAAGGCTAAAGGTGCTCACATTTGGGACGCTGATGGAAATGAGTACATTGATTACGTTTGCTCATGGGGTCCAATGATTTTAGGACATGCTCATCCAGAAGTTGTAAAGGCCATACAGGAACAAGCTGAAAAAGGAACCAGCTATGGAGCTCCAACAGAACTTGAAGTTAAGCTTGCAAAGATGATTGTTGACTTAGTGCCTTCTGTTGAAAAAGTAAGAATGGTTAACTCCGGTACTGAAGCAACAATGTCTGCAATAAGACTTGCAAGAGGTTATACAGGAAGAAATAAGGTTATAAAGTTTGAAGGAGGTTATCACGGTCATGTTGATGCTCTTCTTGTAAAGGCAGGTTCTGGACTTACGACCTTTGGTGTTCCAACAAGTCCTGGAATTCCTGAGGACTTTGCTAAGCATACAATTACAGTTCCTTTTAATGATATAGATGTACTCAAAAAAGTAGTTGATGAAGTTGGAAATGACGTTGCAGCAGTTATCATGGAACCTGTTATGGCAAATGCAGGTCTCATTATTCCTGAGCCAGGATTCCTTGAAAAGGTAAGAGAGCTTACAGCAGAAAAGGGAATTGTTCTCATATTTGATGAAGTTATCACAGGATTTAGACTTTCCTTAGGGGGAGCTCAAGAGTACTTTGGAATAACTCCAGATCTATCTTGTTTTGGAAAAATTATTGGCGGCGGTCTTCCTGTTGGAGCTTTTGGAGGAAAAGCTGAAATAATGAATTACCTAGCTCCGGAAGGTCCTGTTTACCAAGCTGGAACACTCTCAGGAAACCCTCTTGCAATGATAGCTGGAATCAAGACGCTTGAGCTTCTTCAAAAAACAGGAGTTTATGAAAGCCTAAAGGAAAAAACTGATAAGCTTGCAGAAGGTTTAAAGGAAGCTGCAAAAGCTGCTGGACTTAAAGATAAACTCTGTTTCAAGAGAATTGAAAGCATATCTATTGTTTACTTTACTAATAAAGACGTTAAAAATTATCAAGATGCCCTAACTTCAAATACTAAAGCTTATGCTAAATTCTTTAGAAAAATGTTAGAACAAGGAGTTTATCTTGCACCTTCGCAGTTTGAAGTAGCCTTCATGTCAACGGCTCATGCAGATGAAGATATAGAAAAGACTATAAAAGCAGCAGAAGTAGCGTTCAAAGAAGTTGCAGAGATGGTTTAAAATGGGAAAGCTTAGAGATTACATAGAAAAAACTTCTTACATGATGGTGGGGGTTCAGTTTGCCCTCTCCATCATAATAGGAATTGTTATTGGTTATTATCTTGATAAGTGGCTGGATACTTTTCCGTGGATGACTATTTTTTGGTTTTTGATAGGTTTTGCTGCTGGTCTTAAAAACTTATATAGAGAACTTAAGAAGGTTTCAAGATGAAAGAATTTGATTCGTTTATAAAAACTTTGTTTTCTACTCTTATTTTTCTTTTTTTTGTTGGTTTTTTTCTTTCGGGACTTTTTACTGGTTGGAACTTTAAGTTTCTTTTTTCTTTTGTTTTGGGTTATTTTTTAATGCTCTTAGATTATGTTTTACTTGCAAGGTTTTCTAGAAAACTTCCTAAGCACGTAGCATTAAACTACTTTCCAAAGTCAGGTTTTCTTTGGAGATACCTTTTATTAACTTCTATTCTTGTAGGAATTTCTCTGTTTACACCTATTGACTTCTTTGCTATAATTTGCGCAGTTGTTCTTACTAATCTGGGGTTACTTTTGTCTATAGCAAAAAATTATAAGGAGTGGAGAGGATGGAACACGGAGCAATAATAAAAATTGTAGGAATTCCAGATCACGTAACTATGACTTGGCTCATGATGACAGTAACTTTGGTCTTTGCTTACATCCTCGGAAAGAACTTAAAAAAGTTTCCTGATAGAGTTCAGTACGTTTTTGAGTCTTTAACGTCGTTTATCGTTTATACTCTTGAAGATGCTATGGGAAGTTATGGAAGAAAGTTTTTTCCACTAATAGCAGGTCTTGCTGTTTTTATTCTCTTTGGAAACTTAATGGGACTTATCCCTGGACTTACACAACCAACTGCAAACTTAAACACGACACTTGCTTTAGCAATAATTTCTTTCCTTGTTTATAACTATGAAGGTATTAAGAAACATGGTCTTGTTAACTATATCAAGCATTTTGCAGGTCCTGTTCCATGGATGGCTCCTATTATGTTCCCTATTGAGATAGTTTCACATCTTTCAAGAATACTATCCCTTTCTTTCCGTCTTTTTGGAAACATGTTTGGTGATGAGATGGTAGTTTTAGTTGCTTTAATGCTTGTTCCGTTCTTGGTTCCTGTTGCAGGTGAGTTTATAGTCTTTGCAAATAGCTTCTTACAAACATTTATCTTCTGTATACTAACTGTTGTTTATATTGCAACGGCGATTGAAGAACACGAAGAGGAACACGCAGGTTAAACATATTCTGACAGGAGGTATGCTGATGAAGAAAACTTCACTCAAAAGTGTACTTTTCACTCTCTTCTTGCTAGTTGTTGGAGCTCTTCCAGCACTTGCAGGTGAAGGCGGAGAATCTGGAAAGGCTCTTATTTTAGGTCTTTCAGCAATTGGTGCTGGACTTGCTATTGGTCCTGCTGCCGGTGGTGCTGGTGCTGGACAGGGTCAAGCAGTAAGAGGTGCGTGTGAAGGTATGGCTAGAAATCCTCAAATGGCTGGTAAACTTACAACAACAATGTTTATCGGTCTTGCTATTATCGAAGCTCTCGCTATTTACGGTCTTGTTATTGCTCTTATTCTTCTCTACGCTAATCCACTTGCTGGTTAATTTGATAAGGGGGCATCTGCCCCTTTATTTAATCTCTATGCCAGTAAACTCTTGCTAATTTCTGTCCTTCACTATAATTAACTTCAAAATTTCCTTTAAAAGCATTGTTAACTGCTTCTCCTAACTGCCGTGCTAAATGTTCACTTGTTGTTGCTATTTCAGTAGCTCCATTTTCATCTTCTTTCATCCAAAGAATTCTTTGAAGAGGTCTTTGTGACAAAACATAATCTACAACATTCTTAATTGTATTTAAGATTTCTTCTCTATGTTCTTCAAAGAACTTTCCACTAAGATAAAAGAATCCTCCTGGATATCTATCTCTCTTCCTTCTACAGGCAGGACAGAGAATTTCATTAATATCGTTAGGTAATTTTTCTGTAATTTGCTCGGGCCACTGCCATCTACCATCTTTAAAAATAACTCCGCACTCAGGACATTTTGTTGGTTCTGGATATTTTCTTTTCTCATAGTATGGGTTATCACTTTCCCATGTATACTCTTTTCTGCCTGCAGGAACATAACTTTCTTTCCCACCCATTTCTCCCTCCTTTATTGTAGTCTCTAATCTTTAATTTAGGTTATTTAATAGATAGACGCTACAGGATGTAACTTTTTCTGTAACCATATGCATCCTTCTCTTCGTGATTTTATTAGACTTGGAGGGTCTTTAAGGTTAGGGTCTCTATAGGGAGTAGAGTTTATAGATGTTGAAAACTTTTCTAAAAGTTTTTTTTCTGTTTTAAAGGAAGGTGAAGCTATTGTTGACTTAGATTTTCTTCCAATAGCCACTCCTTCTTTTACTCCAAACCCTGACATCCAAAGAGCCTTTCTAATGGGAGATGCTGCAGAATAGGTGGCAAAAACTCCGTCTTCCTTTATGATCTTTCTTAGCTTTTTAAAGAAATCAAGTGTCCAAAGTTCTGGATTTACTCTTGGAGAAAAGGGATCGTGAAAGATAGCATCGGCAAACCGTTCATACTTTCGATAAATTCTTTTTATTACTTCTCTTCCTTCACCTATGTAGATTTTAAGCTTTATCTGTGGAGAAAAGTAATTTAATGTTAGAAAGCCATTATCAAATTTTTTGTTTTTTAAAGCTGTTCTGATAATGTTTTTCCATCTTTCATATTTACTCCAAGAAACTTTAAGAGACTTTTCTATAACTGATATGTCAATCTCAAAACCAACTATAAAGACCTTTACTTTAGCATTAGTGGAAAAAGCGGTTTCAAGAAATGCAGTTGTGTTATAACCAAGTCCAAAACAAACATCAAAAAGGTTGACACTTCCTCTTTTTGCCTTTTCCGAAATTTTACAAGGCTTACAGAACTTTTCTACTGCTTCCTTAAAAGCTCCTGCTGTAAGTGAATGGTATGGTTCTTTGAATTTTTCTGAAAAGAAAGTGAAGGAACCATCATCAGTTTTGATAACTTCCAAAGTTTACTCCAAAATAAGAGTGTAGGTTCATAACCTACACTCTTATTTTTTCTTTTTAGTTCTTGTCCTTGACTTTTTTTCTTCTGGATAGAGAGCAAGCTCAAATACCTTTTCTACTCTATCAACGAATACAAGATTTACCTTTTTCTTGGCTTCCTCTGGAAGTTCTTCCATTACTTCTGCTCTATTCTTTTCTGGAAGTAGCACCGTCTTTGCACCATATCTTAAAGCTGCAAGAATTTTTTCTTTTAGACCACCAACTGGTAAAACTTTTCCACCAAGAGTGATTTCTCCAGTCATTGCAACTTCTTTTCTTACTTTCCTTTCTGTTAGTGCCGAAAGCATTGCAGTTGCAATAGTTATTCCAGCAGAAGGACCATCTTTTGGAATTGCTCCGGCCGGAACGTGAACATGAATGTCTATTTTCGAAAAATCGTGTTTGATATTGTACTTGTCTGCATTAGCCTTTATAAAGCCGAGGGCTGCTTGAGCAGATTCTTTCATAATGTCGCCAAGCCTTCCTGTAAGAATAAGTCTTCCACTACCTTTTGTAACGATAACTTCTATGAAAAGGACATCTCCTCCAACAGGAGTCCAAGCAAGTCCTGTTGCTACTCCTACTTCGTCCTCACCGAGTTCAAGCTCTGGAACAAACTTTGGAGCTCCAAGTATTTTTTCAATCAGTTTCTTTGTAACCTTGTACTTCTTTTCTTTTCCTTCACTGATCCATAAAGCTATTTTTCTACAAACAGCTGCTATTTTTCTGTCTAAATTTCTTACTCCAGCTTCTCTTGTGTAATGTCTTATTATGTGAAGAAGTGCTGAGTCTGTAAATTCAATATCGTCTTCTGTAAGTACATGATTTTTCATCTGCTTAGGAACTATATATCTTTTGGCAATCTGGAGTTTTTCATATTCGGTATATCCAGGAAGATTAAGAACTTCAAGTCTGTCGTATAAAGGTTCTGGTATTGTATGTGGAGTATTTGCCGTTGCTATGAATAAAACTTCTGATAGATCAAAAGGATGATTTATATAGTTATCAACAAATTCTCTATTCTGCTCTGGATCAAGGACTTCAAGTAAAGCTGCAGCAGGATCTCCTCGAAAATCTGAAGCCATTTTGTCTATCTCGTCAAGGAGAATTACTGGGTTCTTTGTTCCAGCTTTTTTAAGTGCCTGAATTATCTTTCCAGGCATTGCACCTACGTAAGTTCTTCTATGTCCTCTTATTTCTGCTTCATCTCTTACTCCACCAAGGGAGATTCTTACAAACTTTCTACCAAGAGCTCTTGCTATAGAACGTGCTAATGAAGTCTTTCCTACTCCAGGAGGACCTACAAAACAAATTGTTGGTTGTTTGGCATCTTTTACTTTTTTCTTCCTCTTCTTTATGAGAGCCTTTACTGCTAAATACTCTAAAATTCTGTTTTTAACCTTTTCAAGGTCATAGTGATCTTCATCCAGAATCTGTCTAGCCTTTTCTATGTCTAACTTATCTCTTGTTCTCTTTGACCAAGGAAGTTCAATCATCCACTCTATATAAGTTCTGAGAACCCCTGCTTCTGCAGACTCTGGATGCATTTTTTCAAGGCGAGAGAGCTCTTTTAAAACTGCTTCTTCTATTTCCTGAGGCATTTTAGCCTTTCTTATCTTTTCCTTGTACTCTTCTATCTCTTTTGTTCTTTCTTCTTCCTCTCCCAGTTCTTTTCTTATTGCTCGAAGTTGCTGTCTCAAAAAGTATTCTTTTTGTTCTTTTTCCATAGATTCTCGAGCTTTTGTTCTTATCAGTTCCTGAATTTCTAAGACTTTTATCTCGTGTTCCAATTTTTCACTTATCTTTCTAAGTCTTTCTATAGGATTAGTAATGGAAAGGAGTTCCATTGCTTCTTCTGTTGATAACTCTATCTGACCAGCAACTAAATCAGCTAATCTTCCAGGATCTTCAATCGAACGAAGAATTGCAACCATATCTGGAGGAATTTGCTTTCCAAGTGCAACAATTCTTTCTATTTGATCTTTTACTAGTTTAATTAATGCTTCTTCTTCAAGAGATTGGGGAGTATATTCTTCTTCAACAATGTGTTCAAGAGTAGCTTTATAGTAGCCGTCTTCTTTTTCTAACTTTTTAACTTTTGCTCTTCCAAGTCCTTGAACTAAAATTTTTACTCGACCGTCTCCCATCTTCATTGCTTTAAGGATAACGGCCACTGTTCCAAATTCATAAAGGTCTTCAGGGGTTGGTTCTTCTGTTTCTTTGTCTTTCTGTGTTAATAAGAAAATTAACTTGTGTTCCTTAAGAGATTCTTCTATAGCATTAAGTGAAAATTCTCTTCCAACAAAAAGAGGAGCTATCATCATTGGAAAGATAACAATATCTCTTAAGGGAAGAACGGGGAGTTCTTCAGGAAATCTTGTCTCATTTTGTTCATGAGGCTGTATCATTTCAGCCATTATCCTTCTCCTCTTTAATTTTTTCTCTTAAAAATTCCAAAAATGGTTCTCTTAAATCTTTTCTTCTAAGAGCAAAATCGACAGTAGCAATCAAAAATCCTAATTTGCTTCCTGTATCATACCTTTCTCCTTCCATTACTTTAGCATATAGCGCTTCTTTCATCCCAAGTCTCTCGATACCATCTGTAAGTTGTATCTCGCCGCCTTTGCCAGGTGGTGTTTTCTTTAATGCATCAAAAATTGCCGGTGTTAAGATGTATCTTCCAGTAATTGCAAGGTTTGAAGGAGCCTCCTCTAAAGAAGGTTTTTCCACAAGAGTATCTACTTTAAATACACTTGTTTCTATTTCCTTACCACCGATTATACCGTACTTACTAACATCCTTTTCTGAAACTTCTTGAACTCCTAAGACTGTACACCTATACTTATCAAAAACATTCATCAACTGTTTTATAGCTGGAGGATTTGAAATCATTATGTCATCACCTAATAAAACCGCAAATGGTTCGTTACCAATAGCTGGTTCTGCTGTTAATATGGCATGTCCAAGTCCTAAGGGTTCTTTCTGTCTTATATAAACAATTTCTGCAAGATTTGTTACTTCCCTTACAAGTTTTAAGAGCTCTTCTTTTCCTTTTTTCTCCAATGTATATTCTAATTCAAAATTTGTATCAAAGTGGTCTTCTATAGCTCTTTTATGTTTTCCTGTTACAAAAACTATCTGTTTAATACCAGCTCTAACAGCTTCCTCAACTATGTACTGTATTACAGGTTTATCAACAATTGGAAGCATTTCTTTTGGCTGAGCCTTTGTAGCTGGCAAGAATCTTGTACCAAGACCTGCAACAGGTATAACAGCCTTTTTTATCACTTAAACCTCCCAGGGAAACGATTTAGCAAATATACATTTTAAGTACCTTGATTCAGGTATTTGAAGGACAAATGGATGGTCTTTTGCTTGGTATGTTGTATAAAGAACTTTTAGTGGTATTCTTGTATCGTAAGCTGCAGAAAGAAGGATTTCTTCTAAGATAGGTGGAGTAATATGATGAGAACAGGAACAAACTACTATGTTCCCTCCAGGTTTTAACATCTTTAGTCCTCTAAGGAATAACTCCTTGTATCCTCTTTTTGCTTGTTCAACAACTGTTTTACTTTTTGCAAAAGCAGGCGGATCTATGACTATAGAATCAAATTTTTCTCCCTCCTGTTGCATTCTTTTTAAAACCTTAAAAGCGTCACCTTTAACAAATTGAAACTTATCTGCAACACCATTGAGTTTGGCATTTTCTTTTGCAAGATCAAGAGCTAGTTGGGAACTATCAACAGCGACAACTTCTTTAGCTTTTCCAATTACAGCTGCGTGAATTCCAAATCCTCCAAGATGGCAGAATGCATCTAAAACCCTATCTCCCTCTTTTACAAATTCTTTAGCAAAAAGAAGTTTATTTTCTCTTTGATCTAAAAAGTATCCTGTCTTTTGTCCTCCGATTATCTGGACGTTAAATTTTATTCCATTTTCTGTTATTACAACTTTCTCGGGTATTTCTCCATAGAGGGACTGTTCTACAAGTGGCAGTCCTTCTAATTCTCTTACTTGAACTGTTGATTTTTCATAAATACCTTTTGGTTTTACAACTTCAATAAGGGCTTGTACCACTTTGTCTTTTAAAACTTCCATTCCAAGAGTAGTTATTTGAACTACTAAATAGCCATTGTAGTAATCAACAATTAAACCTGGAAGGTAATCAGCTTCTGAGTGAATTAGTCTAAAACCTGTAGAATCCGAAGGAACTATTCCTTTTCTATACTCAAGAGCTTCAGAAATCCTTTTTATGAAAAATTTTAAATCAAGCTTTTCATCCTTTCTATAAGTAAGAATTCTTATAGCTATGTAACTATCTGGATTTATATAACCTTTTGCAAGAAAAGCTCCTTTATAGTCTCTTACTACACAGAGCTCTCCTGGTTTTGGTCTTCTTGAAAATGAAAGTATGTCATTTTTGTATACCCAAGGATGAAATCCTTTTATCCTTTTTTCTCTCCCTCTCTTTATAGAAACCTGAAGCATTTAAGACCTCACTACTAGCTTTGGTAAAAGTTTAAAAAACTTCTTTACTCCCTGTTTATAGGAAATTTCTCCTGTCAATAATGAAGTAATTAATTTTTGTATGCTTGGCTCTTTCTCTAATACATAGAAATTTAGTCTTTTAAATCTAAAAAAAAGGTTTCCTACGGTTCTTGCCCAGAAAAACTCTTTTCCCATTGATTCATCTATGAGTTCTTTATAAAGCTTTAGTATATCAAGATTTCCTTTTTCAAAAGCTTTCATTACGATTTCTGCTGAAATTACACCGCTTTTAACAGCGTAGTAGATTCCTTCCCCTGTAAATGGATCTACTAATCCACCTGCATCTCCAAGAAATAAAACGTTATTCCTATAAACATCATTTTTAGTTTTTCCTACAGGAATAGGAAATCCACTCTGATGTTTTATCTTTCCTTCTATTCCAAACTTTCGATTAAATCGGAAAAGTTTCTCCTTCAAGTCAAAAGCTTTTCTTTTTAGTTCTCCCAATCCTGTCGTTATAAAGTCTCCTTTAGGAAAAATCCAGTAGTATCCCCATGAAAAGTCAGAAAAGTCAATTAGTATATTGTCATTCCAGCTATGTTCTATATCTGCTTCATAGGTAAATCCTATATCTCTTTTTACCTTAAATTGTCTTGCTACTTTGCTGTTTACTCCATCAGCAACTATGATAACCTTAGCTTTATAGATATCCTTATCTGTTTCTATTTTCCATATCTTGTTTTCTTTACATAGTGATAGAACTTTTTCTCCAGTATGAATTTCAAAATAGGAATTGGAGATTGAATCAAAAAGAAAGTTATCTAATTCCTGTCTATCTGTAAGATAAGTTAAGACTTCATTGTAGTTTACTTCTACCTTTGAAGAGTTGTTGATAAAAACGAATTTTTTGGATTGAACTCTTACTACTTCGTCAATTCCAGGAAATAGTTTTTCTAATAGTCTATAAGCTTTTGGGGTTAATCCTCCAGCACATACTTTTTTCCGTGGGAAATTGTCTTTATCAAAAGCTATAACCTTAAAGCCTTTTCCTTCGATTCTTTTAAGAAATGAACTTCCCGAAGGACCTAATCCTAAAACTGCAATGTCATAAATCATCTATTCCTATCTTCCTCTATAGTCAGATATAAGTTTTTCAAACTCCTTAAATAAATATCTTGAGTCATGAGGTCCTGGTGAACTCTCAGGATGGTACTGAACGGTAAATAACGGTTTAGTTTTATGTTTAAGTCCTTCTACAGTACCGTCGTTTAAAGAATAATGTGTAACCTCGAGATCATCAGGAATTGTAGATTCATCAACTGCAAAGCCATGATTTTGTGCTGTAATCTCTACTTTTCCTGTTTTTTTGTTTTTTACAGGTTGATTTGCTCCTCTGTGTCCAAACTTTAGTTTGTAAGTGCTTGCTCCCATTGCAAGAGCTGTAAGCTGATGACCAAGACATATTCCAAAAATTGGCTTTTTATAGGTTGCAATCAAATAACGGATATTCTCTATAGCGTAGGTAACTGCAGCAGGATCTCCTGGTCCACAGGAAAGGAATATGCCATCTGGATTTAATTTTAGGATTTCTTCAGGAGGCGTTTGAGCAGGAACTACAATTGGTTTTAATCCTACATCAACTAAATTTCTAAGAATGTTATATCTGATTCCAAAGTCAAGGACCACAACAGAGTATTTTAAATTTTTTTTCTTAGGATATCCTTCGTTAAGTTTCCAAGTTCCAGCTTCCCATTCGTAAGGTTCTTTACAAGTTACCTCATCAACCAAGTTAAGTCCTTCCATTTTGGGAATCGAGCGTGCCTTTAAAATGAGGCTATTAGGATTAAGATCAACAGTAGATATAACTCCTCTCATAGTTCCAACGGAACGAAGTTTTTTTGTTAATTCTCTTGTATCAATTTCACAGATACCAACAATGTTGTATTCTTTTAGGTAATCCTCAAAAGAATTCTCGGCTCTCCAATTTGAATATATTTCAGAAATTTCTTTGACTATGAAACCTTCAGCTTTGGGGCCATTTGATTCTACATCTTCTTCGTTAGCTCCAACATTTCCAATTAGTGGACATGTCATTGTGACTATTTGTCCTTTAAACGATGGATCTGTTATTATTTCTTGATAACCAGTCATTGAAGTTGTAAAGACTACTTCACCAGAAGTTTCTCCTTCAGCTCCAAAGCTGTAACCTTCATAGTATGTACCATCTTCTAAGGCAAGAATTGCTGGCTTTCTTTTAAGCATGAGCTCTACCTCTCCTACTATATTATAATTTGATGTCTATAAATATTACAGGACCCTTAATTTTACCATTAGATATTAGATGTTATATCCTTGTTAAAGGAGGTTACAGTGAAAAGTTTTCCTTTCCTTAGAAAATTTAAAATTTTGATGTCAATAGTTGTTTTTAGTTTGTTTTTCGTTGGATGTTTTTCTGAAAGGAGCAATAAACCTTTAATCGTTTCTTCTCTTCCAGTATGGAAGAATGTAGCTGAGTACATAGGAGGCAGAGACTTTAGATACTTTTCCATTTTAAAAGGTGGTGAATCACCTCATGGCTATGAAATTAAGCCTTCTGATGTTAAAAAGCTAAAAGAAGCAAGTCTTATAATTGTTCACGGTTTAGGGCTTGATGATTGGAGCGTAAAAAATGTGAGTAAAGAAAAGGTTTTGAATATTGGAGAGCTTTTTGAAAAAAAGTATCCTGTAGTTAAACAGCCTGGATATCACATTTGGGCAAATCCTGTCTTGATGGAAGATATTTATTTTGAGGTTGCAAGAAGACTTTCGGAATTTTATCCTAAGAAGGAAACATACTATACGAAAAGGGCTGAAGATTATGCTTCTATGATAGAGCAACTTCTTGGTAGAATAGAAAGATGTCTGCAAGGAGCTAATAGTAAAGTGGTTGTAATTTATCATCCTGTTTGGAAGCCTTTGCTTGAAACCTTTGGAGTAAAAGTAATAGAGATTGCACGAACTCCTGAAGAACAGATAACTCCTGAAAGATTAAGACATGTTATAGAAGAAGCCAAAAAAGAAAATGCGAAAGTGGTTATAGGAGAAACTTTTGCATCAAGAAAAGTTCCGGAGACTATTGCAGAAGCTATAGGTGGAAAGGTATTAATTCTTAATCCAATACCTGATAAAGATTATGTCATAACTCTTTCAGAATGGGGAGAGAAAATCTGTAATGCTTTAAAGGAGCAGTAAGATGATTTTGATGATAGATAACTATGATTCATTTACCTATAACGTTGTTCAGTATTTCGGTAAACTTGGAGCAGATATAAAAGTTTATAGAAACGACAAAATAACAATTCAACAAATTGAGAAGATGAAACCTGAAGCTCTTGTGATATCGCCGGGACCTTGTACACCAAGAGAGGCAGGAATTTCAGTTGAGGCTATAAGGCATTTTGCAGGAAAAATCCCTATTCTTGGTATTTGCTTAGGTCATCAGTCAATAGGCTTTGCTTTCGGTGGAAAGATTGTTAGAGCTAAAAAACTTATGCATGGGAAGGCATCAAACATAATCCACAATGAAGAAGGACTTTTTAAGGGAATGAAGAATCCATTTTCAGCAATCAGATACCATTCTCTTGTTATAGACAGAGAAACCTTTCCAGATGTCCTTGAAGTCACAGCTGAAAGTGAAGATGATAGGGAGATAATGGGAATTAAGCATAAAACGATGCCCATTTACGGTGTTCAGTTTCATCCTGAGTCAATTTTGACTGAGGATGGAATAAAAATAATTGAAAACTTCTTAAAGTTGGTTTAGGTAAAAATTGAAAAGGATTCTCATAATTACAGGAGAACTGTCAGGGTTTAATTATGTCAAGGAGCTTATCCCTTATCTTTCAGAGCATTTAAAGGTTTATGGCGTTCTTCTTGATGAAGTTCCTGGAGCTGAAAGGATTTTAGATTCAAAGGAGCTTATAGCCTTTGGTCTTTTTGAATCTCTTTCAAAGCTTCCTTCAATATGGAGAGGAAAGAAAATCATTGAAAAGTTTTTAGAGGAAAAAGAACCTGATGCGGTTCTCCTTGTTGATTTTCCAGGATTTAATCTAAAAATTGCAGAAATTGCGAAGAAAAAAGGGATAAAAGTCTTTTACTTTATCTCTCCAAAATTTTGGGCTTGGGGTGAAAGAAGAATAGAAAAAATAAAAAAGTTTGTTGATAGGATGTTTGTAATCTTTCCCTTTGAGGTAGACCTCTACCAAAGATACGCAGTTGATGTTACTTACGTTGGTAATCCTTTAAAAGATATAGTAAGACCCGTTGTTTCTTCTACTGAGTTTAGGAAAAAGTATAACTTAAAAGAGCCTGTTTTTGCTCTTATGCCTGGAAGTAGATTTTCTGAAATTAAATATCTTCTTGAACCTATGCTTGAAGTTTCAAAAAGGATAGAGGGAACTTTTGTTCTTCCTGTGGCTTCTTCTATAGAAAGAAACTACATGGAAGCTGCTGTAAAAAGAATTAATCCAGAAGTGTTCTTAGTTCCTGAAGAAGAAAGGTACAATTTGCTTTTTTCTGCTGATGCCGGGATTATAGCTTCAGGAACAGCAAGTTTAGAAGCAGCTATTGCAGGACTTCCTCATGTAGTTGTTTATAAGCTCCATCCTCTTACCTTTGCTATAGCAAGGAGAGTTGTTAAAATTCCTTTCGTTTCGCTTCCAAATATAATTGCTGGCGAAGAGGTAGTTCCAGAACTTCTCCAAGAAAGAGCAAATCCAGAAGATATAACATTGACGCTTCTTGATGTCTATAAAAATAAGGAGTTTATAAAAGAACTTCTTAAAGAAAAAGTTAGTTCGAAACTTACAGGAGGAGCAATAAAAAAGCTATGTCAGGAAATTTTAAAAGAAGTATAAAACTTTTTGCCGTTTCGCAGCCTGGAATAGAAGAGATAACTGCTAAGGAACTAGAAGGATTAGGAATTAAAGGAACAGTGGTTCCTGGAGGAGTTGAATTTGAAGGAGACTTAGAAGTTCTCTACAAAACCAATCTCTGCCTCAGGACTGCAAGCAGAATTCTGTTAAGGCTCTGCACATTTAGAGCAAAACACTTCGCAGAGCTCGTCAGGAAGGCCAAAAAGTGTCCATGGAACGACTTTATTACACCCGATTTACCTTTAAAAATCAGAGCAACCTCAAAGAAGTCAAAGCTTTACCACTCTAAAGCAATTGAAGAGAGAATCTGGAGAGCAATTACTGAAGCTGTAGGTTTCAAACCTCAAAAGGCAAGATTAGAGGACGAGGGAACGAGCGTTATCGTCCGTTTTGAGAATGATATCTGCACGATCAGTATAAACAGTTCTGGTGCAATGCTCCACAAAAGAGGATATAGAGTAAAAGAAACACAAGCTCCTTTAAGAGAAACACTCGCAGCAGCGATGGTTTTAGTTTCTGGCTGGAGGGGTGAAACTCCACTTATCGATCCTTTCTGCGGTTCTGGAACAATTCCAATAGAAGCTGCAATGATTGCTGCAAACGTTCCACCGGGAATTAATAGAGACTTTGCCTTTATGAGGTGGAAGAACTTTGATGAAGAGCTCTGGAAAAGTATAAAAAAAGAAGCTATTTCAAAGATAAAAGAGGTTAAGGTTCCAATAATTGGCTATGATATAGATCCTGACGCCATAGAAGCTGCAAGAAAAAACGCAGAAGCTACCAGAGTTTCAGAATTTATCCGGTTTGAAAATCTTTCTTTTCCAGAAGTTTCATTCGATGCCGTTACAATCGTTACAAATCCTCCTTATGGTGTAAGACTTCCAATAAAGAACGTCAGAGAAATCTACAGACGGCTTGGGGACTGGATTGAAAGGCGCTTTAAAGACTATAGAGTTCTCTTTCTCTCTCCAAACAAAAAGCTTGCAGAACTTACGGGACTAAACTCCAAATTAATTACTTTCTTCTCAAACGGAGGCATAACAGTTGGCCTTTATAGGGCTGAACGTTAATCTAAACAAACGGTTTTGACAAAATAAAAACAATTTCTACATTTAACTTTGAATTCAGATTAGGAGGAACAGTAATGATTGAAAGACTTCAAGAGCTTAAAACTGAACTTGAAAAGGTAAAAGATAAATACTTTGAAATAAGGGGGTATTTTTGACATAGAGAAGATGAAAAAAAAGCTTACAGAGATTGAAGAAGAAATGTCGTCAGCAAACTTTTGGAATGATCAGAAAAAAGCTCAAAGTATTTCTATGGAGAGAAATAGAATTGAATCAGAGCTTAATACTTTTTCATCTATAGAACAACAACTTGAAGATATTGAAACTCTTCTTGAAATTGCAGAAGAAGAAAGTGAGGAAAGCTTATTAGATGAAGCTGAAAGTTTTTTAAAAAATATAGAAAGAGAGCTTAATTCACTTGAAGTTAAAACGGTTCTTTCAGGTGAATTTGATAAGAACAATGCAATCGTAACTATTCATGCTGGTGCTGGAGGAACTGAGTCTTGTGATTGGGCAGAAATGCTGATGAGAATGTATCTAAGATGGGCTGAAAGAAAAGGATTTGAAACAGAAATTCTTGATCTTCAGGAGAACGAGGAAGCAGGAATTAAAAGTGCAACGATTTTAATTAAAGGAGCCTATGCTTACGGGTTGCTTAGAGCGGAACATGGAACTCACAGACTTGTAAGAATTTCTCCGTTTGATTCAAATGCAAGAAGACATACATCGTTTTGTGGGGTTATCGTCGTTCCAGAAATAGATGAAGATATAGATATAGAAATTAAAGATGAAGATCTCAGGATTGATACTTATAGAGCTTCCGGTGCTGGTGGACAGCACGTAAACAAGACCGATTCAGCAGTAAGAATTACTCATCTTCCTACAGGAATAGTTGTAACTTGTCAAAGTGAACGTTCGCAAATTCAAAATAGGCAAAGAGCAATGAAGATTTTAAAAGCAAGACTTTACGAGCTTGAAAGGCAAAAAAGAGAGGAGAAAATAGCAGAAGCTCGTGGAGAGCATAAAACCATAGCGTGGGGTAATCAAATAAGATCTTACGTTTTCCATCCTTATCAGATGGTAAAGGATCACAGAACAGGAATAGAAACGTCAAATATAAATGCAGTGATGGATGGAGAGATAGACCAGTTTATAGAAGGATTTTTAAAGCAAAAAGCTAGAGAGGGGAAAGTTGGACACTAAGAGAGTTAAGGAGTTTTATCTTGGAGAACTCTCAGATAGTTTTCTCTACGAAAAACTGGCTAAAAAGGAAAAAGATGCAAGAAGAAAGGAAGAACTTTTAAGGATTTCTCAGATAGAAAAGGTTCATGCAGACTTTAGGAAAAGTGTTCTTGAGAAAAGAGGTATTGAACCACCAGATTTTAAACTTAGTGGAAAAGTTTCATTACTTCTAAAAATAACTTCTTTGATTCCACCTGCTCTTATTGTTTCGCTTTTTGAATTTTATGAGTCTTCAACTGTTAGAGAATACTATAAATTTCTCAAGTCTTCAGAGCTTTCTGAAGAAGAAAAAGAACAGTTAAAGAAAATCATTGTTGACGAAATAGAACATGAAAGCTTTTTTAGAAGTGTTGTAAAAGAGTTTGATCCTTCTCGAGTTAGGGATTTAGTTTTTGGGATGAATGACGGACTTGTGGAAATTCTTGGAGCTGTTTCTGGATTCTCAGCTGTTTATCCCGATAGACCCGAAATTGTAGGCTTGAGTGGTCTTATAGTTGGGTTTGCAGGTGCAGCTTCCATGGGAATAGGAGCTTTTATTTCCAGCAAATCTCAAAAGGAAGTTTCTCTTCGAAATAGAGAAGAACTTGAGATTCTAAAAGAAGTTTCTCCTGATACCTTAATTGAGAGAGTTTCGCAAGAACTTGGCATAGAAAAGGAAAACTTAAAAAAGCTTCCTCGTAAAGTTCTAATACGACTTCTTCTTGAGGAAGAAAACTCTGGAGAAGAAATTAAGTTTGGAGTAGTTACAGGTCTTGCCTATCTTTTAGGAGTAATTTTTCCTGTTTTTCCTTATTTTCTATTGGAAAATTCGTATGGAGCTCTCGCTCTTTCCATTCTATCTGCGGGAATTGTCTTAGCTATAACCGGAAGTTTTGTTGCCTTTCTTTCCGGAATTAGTATAAAAAAGAAAGCAATAGAAATGCTTATGGTGGGATTTGCAGCGGCCGGATTTTCCTACTTTATAGGTAGAATTGCCAATTTGCTATTTGGAATTGAAATAAGCTAAGGCACAGGGTATTAACCCTGTGCAGCAAGTTCTTTTTCAAGTTGAGCCACAGCAGTTGCTATCCTTGACATTCTTCTTGCAGCCTCATTCTTGTGGATAGCACCCCTTGCAGCAGCCCTCTGAATCCACTTCATCGCAACCTTGAGTTGCTCTTTTGCAGCTTCAAGATTCTTCTCAGCAACCGCTTCAAGAACTTTCTTAGCTTCAGTTTTCATTCTTCTTGTGTAGTATCTATTTCTCTCTCTTCTCTTAATATTCTGACGAAGTCTCTTTTTTGCAGACTTTGTATTTGGCATTCTGTTTCCTCCACCAATTTGTTTTGCGGTGTCAAAGTTTATAGCAACCGAGTCTTAAAAGCAAGTTTATAAGTTAACTTTTCTTACTAATTTTAAGATTAAGGCTTTTTGCGTATGTAGTCTGTTTTCAGCTTGATCCCAAACAATGGATCTATCACTTTCGATAATTTCGTTTGTCACTTCTTCTCCTCTATGAGCAGGAAGACAGTGCATGAACAAAAAGTCTGACTTTGCGTGTTTAACAAGCTCTCTGTTTACTTGATAAGGCATAAAGATTTCCTTTCGTTTTTCGGCTTCATCTTCCTGCCCCATACTTGCCCAAACGTCTGTATAGATGATATCTGCTTCTTTAACAGCTTCTATCGGATTATTTGTGATAACTATTTCAGCTCCTGTGTCTTTTGCTATTTCTTTAGCTTTCTCTACATATTCTATTAGAGGTTCAAAACCTTTAGGTGTTGCAGCATAAAATTTCATTCCTGTGTAGGCAGCTCCGATTAACCATGAATTACACATGTTGTTACCGTCTCCCACATAGGCAACTTTTAGACCTTTTAAGTTTCTCTTATATTCCCAAATGGTAAATATGTCTGCAAGTACTTGGCAAGGGTGTTCTTCGTCTGTAAGAGCATTGATTACTGGAACATCAGAGTACTTTGCAAGTTCTTCGACTCTTTCTTGGCCAAAAGTTCTAATTACTATAAGATTGACGTATCTTGATAACACTCTTGCTGTATCTTTTATTGGTTCGCCTCTTCCAAGCTGGGAGCTTCTGTTATCCATATAAATACCATGACCACCAAGTTGATAGACCCCAACTTCAAAGGAAACTCTTGTTCTTGTTGACGGCTTTTCAAAGATGAGGGCAGCTGTAAATCCTTCAAGGGGTCTATAGAGCTCTCCTTTTTTCTGTTTTTCCTTCAAGAAAGAACTTAAGGAAATAATGTTTTCTATAAATAGTCTATCTGCATCTACCATAGATATAAAATCTTTCATTGTTTCTCTCCTCTAAACCTTTCTAAAAATATTTTATATTGGTTTTGTAAAAATTTAATTTTTTCTTCACCTTGTGCAATTTTTTCATCTAAGTTTGCTAATTTTCTTTCGGCTTTAATAAGTTCTGCTTCCATTTCTTCAATTTTTAAAAGAACCTCTTTTAGAAAGAAAAAAAGCTTTACGGAAAAAAGAAAAGAGAGAACTATTACTAAAAGTATTAATATCAGTAATAGTTGAACCACTCCACTATCCTCCCCTTTGAAACTTTGTCTTTAAATGTTTCACCTTCTGCTTCAGACAAAAATCTAATTTCGGTTTCTCCAGAAGGTAAAAATACTAAGATAGAAAGGTACTTATTCGTGCTTTCTTTTGCTAAAAAGCCTACTGTTTCTAATCCTTTGCTTGAAATACAGAATTTAGAACTACTTTCTGAGGAAATTATCTTTCCTGGTAATATCATGTACTTAAGTTTTTTTCCCCTCGGTAAGGGTATTTTTTCCTTTCCCACATTGATGCTGTTTTCCTTAAAATCTGCACAGAGTTCAATAGGATTAGAAAGATTGAAGACAGAATTTGTTGCTGTTTTTAGTTTATTTTCAAAGTTTTCCATGGAGGTTGCTTCTATGTTGAAAAAAGTAGGAAGAGTAATAGTTAAAGTTAAAGATACTATTAAAAGAACTATTACAAGCTCTAACAAAGTAAAAGCTTTTTTCATTAAAGTTTTATCTCCTAGAGAGTTTTAGTTTGGTTTGAATAATTTTGATTATATCTTAACCTTGATATTTTGGACATCTGAAAAACGATAGCTTTCGTTAGTATTCATTAGCTATCGTTAACAGATGTCCTTCGCTACCTTTTGCAAGGCAGGAACTACTATCCCTTATCTCCTTAAAGAGACTCAGGGAATACTTTTCATGTGGAAAAAGAGTTATCCTAACAGCTCTACTGAGCTTATCTATCCAGTTTGAAAGTTTTAAAAATCCTTCTCTGACTCTTTTTCCGAGCTTCTTAATCGCAATATTTAAAGCTCCATTAAGGTCTGCATTAAAAACTTTGTTGAGTTTTAAGTCTTTGAAAAGACCTCTCTTTATCCTTTTACCTGTAATTTTTAGTTTCTTCACGTCTTCTTCTGTTATTTCTTTTTTGTCCTTTCCTGTTATTTCTTTTATGTTACCTGTTATTGAAGAAACTTGAGATGTATAAGGTTCTGGTTCTTTCAAAAATTCTATTCCAGCTAACTTGCATTTATACTCTAGTTTTTGTATCAGCTTACCAAGTGGTATTTGTCTAAACTCTTGATTGAATCTTTTTCCTTTTGTCCCTTCTTTTTTGTATTCTTTAGTCAAAGAGTCTGAAATGATTACTCTTCCTATTCCTTCTTTTAAACAGATAGTAACTATAAAGTTTGATACCATCCCAAATATCTGTTCTATCCTCTTTTTCCTATAATTCCAGAGTTTCTTGTGTTCTAATTCTTTTCCTTCACTTTGGAGTTTTGTTGATAGCTTGTTTACCCATTGGTTGAATGCTTTTAAGGGATTGCCATTGATGATAAACGACGGTAAATCCTCTTTGTTGGAAACTGCAGAAATCAAATTCTTGACTCCCAAGTCAATTGAGAGGAAAAACTCTTTGTTTAGAATAACTTCACTTTTAGGAACTTCATAGCTTGTTAGATAAGTTACTTCTCCTGATGCTGACCAGTTTATTTTGATATGTTTTATTTTTAAACTTTCAGGAACTTTAAACTTAACTGCTCCAAAATCTTTTCCAATTCTAACTACTATGTGGTTAGAATTTCTTTTTCCTTGAAGTTTTCTTTTATCTACAACCATATTGGGATTTGTTTCAAGAGTAAAGGAGTAAAGAGTATTTAGCTTTCTTGGCTTTGGAAGTGATGCTTTTTCTCCTTTTTTCCACTTTTCTAGGATACTTTTGAACTCCTTTGCCACAACTCCAACGAGAGCTTTTGCTGTGTCTGAACCTATCTTTTCAGTCCACAAAACAACAAGTTCTTTCTTCCAGTTTCTTATATTTTCATTCTCAAAAGGTAGCTTTTCTCTATCTTTAACGAATTTTTCAAGGAATGTTTTGGAGAGGAAGGTTTTTATGTCTTTTGTGTTTTTGTGATATTCTAATGCACACAGATAAAGGAGGTTTTTAAACTGCTGGAAGGTTTTTGAAGCTTTTTCCAGTTTATTGTAGATGCTTTTCTTGGTAATGGAGATAGATAATGTAAGGAGCAAGGTAGAACTCCTTTTTTGACTTTTAGGATGAATTTATATTTAGGATGTGGAAGTGACAAGTTGCATGAAAGCTAATGATTTATAAGGAAATGTAATGTAATCAAGAACTGTTTGCAAGGAGGTAGTTTGGGACTTTTTGATAGGTTTAGAAAAAAGACTGAAGAGGAAGAGTTTTTCCATGCGATTGAGAGTAAAGACTACGTTACAGTAGTTAAATTAGGAAAAGCTCTTATCAGTAAATATCCAAATTCTATATCTATCGTTAATTCTTATAGTGATGCTCTTATTAAACTTGGAAAAAAGAAAGAAGCAATAGAAGTTCTTTTGAACTTTACTGAAGAAAAAATAAGAGAAGAATACTTTGATGTTGCTGTTGCTATGCTGAAAAAAGTTTTAAGAATAGACCCTTTTGAGATTAGAGCTTTGAAACTTCTCATTTCTGTCTATCGAAAAAAGGGACTTTTTTATGAAGCGTTCAAGACTCTTGAAGAAGCTTATTGGCGCTTTTTGTATGCAGGAAAATCTACTTCTACTATAAAAAGTCTTTTGGAAAACTTTATTGAAGGAGAATTACATCCTCTTTTTTTCGAAAAGTTTGCTGAGATTTTAAAGGCTGAAGAAAATTCTGAAGATGCTTATACTAACTATATATTAGCTGGAAATCTGTATATGAATCTCAAAAACTATAAATCTGCTTTAAGAGCTTTTCTAAAAGCTAGAGAAATAAAGAGAACAACAAATTTAGATAAACAAATTTTAGATGTTGTAGTTAATGAAGATGGAAGAAAAGATGTTGTTCTTAAACTAATCATTGATAATAGTTCTGATTTTGATTTTCTTAAGTATCTTATTAGTGTATTTAAAACTGCAGACAAGTTAAGTTTCCTCAAACAAATCATTGAGAATATTTCTGATCCTAAGATTAAGTTTTTCTTAAGTGCCATGATAGAGTTTGAGTTAGGAGAAGTAGAGAATGGCTTAGAGTTTATGGAAAAACTTAAATTTCTTGATAAAGAAGCCTATAACAAGCTGCTTGCAGTGGTGTCTTTAAAATATCCTGGATATTCAGATATCCTAAAAGTAGAAGAAACTACTCTACCAGATCCCGAGGATATTTTAGAAGTATTAGAACAAGCAATCGATGTTCCTGTTGAAATACAATCCTCTTTTAATGAAATTGAAGAATTTGAAAAGGAAAAAAGCAAGGATATAGATAAAGAAGTTAAGAATCTTGAATTAGATGGAAGTAAGTACATTTCAATGGCTGAAGCAATGCTTGGACTTGGACAGTTTGATAAAGCTATTGAGAATGCGAGAAAAGCTCTTATGTACGAAGACTTGTTTTTTAGAGCAAGTATTCTTCTTGCAACAACTTTAAAGATGAAAGGAAATCTTAGAGAAGCTCTTGATTTCCTTGTAGATATCTTAAATACAGAAAAACTTACTGAAGATGAAAAAGCAAAACTAAAAAAACTCTTGGGAGAAGTTTATGAAGATATGGGAAATGAGGAAAAAGCTCTCATCTGGTATAAAGAAGCCTACAAAACACTAAGAGAACCCGAGTTAAAGTGCAAAATAGATGAGCTTGAAAAAAAAGCTTCTTAAGTCTCTTTATGTTCATGTGCCTTTTTGCAGGAAAAAGTGTCCATATTGTGATTTTTATTCTGTTGAAGATTTTTCTTTTGTATCAGAATATGAAAAGGCACTTTTGTCAGAGTTCTCTCTTAGAAATCCAGAATTTACTCAATTTCCAACAGTATATTTTGGAGGAGGAACTCCTTCTACTTTGAAGCCAAACCTTTTTTACTCGATACTGTCACGAATTGGACAGTTTTCAGAAGTTACCGTTGAATTAAATCCAGAAGATGTAAATCTTTGCTACTTACGTAATCTCAAGGAATTAGGGGTAAACAGAATAAGCCTTGGAGTTCAAAGTTTTTCTGATAATATTTTAAAGAAACTTGGAAGAAGACAGAAATCTATAGATAACCTTAGAGCTCTCGAAATTGTGTTTAAAGTTTTTAGTAATGTTTCGATAGATATCATTTATGGAGCTCCAAAGCAAACTATACTTGAGCTTGAAAAAGATCTATCAATAGCTCTTTCTTTTCCTATAAAACATATATCTCTTTATGCTCTTACTGTATACGAAGAAACTCCTTTTTACAAGTTTATGAAAGAAGGAAAATTAAAGCTTCCTGAGGAAGAAAAACTAAGTAACATGTACTACTTTATTGAGGAATTTTTAACAAGCCAAGGATTTAAACACTACGAAATATCAAACTTTGCTCTTTTGGGTTTTGAATCAAAACATAATCTCAACTACTGGTATTTAGAAAACTACTTAGGAATTGGGGTTTCAGCTGGTTCTTATGTTAACAGGAAGTATTGGAAAAATACTTCTAATCTAAAAAATTATATTAAAGCAACCTTATATAGGAAAGAGCTTCCTGAGAAAGAAGAAACTATTTATTCTGAAAAAGAGGAAAAAGAGCTTAAATTAATAATGGGATTAAGACTTATTGAGGGTGTTAACTTAGAAAGGATACAGCTTCTTGACTCGTTTAAGAAAGCTATTGAAAAAAGCAACAAGATAAGAATTTTGATAGAAGAAGAATTCCTAATTTTTAAAGAGCCTATCCTAAAACTTGGTAAAAAAGGACTATTTACATCAAATGCAGTGATTTCTGAAGTTACTTCAGAAATTTTCTGAAATTCTATACTTTTCCTTCTCTCTTTAACCTTTCAATAAGATGATCTTCCTTTCCTACCTCCATCCAACCCTTTGCTCTCAAGACACAGCTATCGCATTTTCCACAGGGAACTTCTGTTCCTCTATAACAGGAAATTGAGTAGGAGTAATCAGCTCCAAGAGAAAGACCAAGTTTTATAATTTCCCCTTTTGTTAAATTAATAAGAGGTGCGTGAATTTTCCAACTTTTTCCTTCTGAACCAAGTTTTGTACCCTTGTTTAAAGCTTCTTCCATTGCAGCCAAAAATTCTGGCCTACAGTCTGGATAGCCACTATAGTCTACTGCATTCCAGCCGCCAACTAAGTTTGTTGTATTCTTAGTTTCAGCGTAAGCTGCTGCTATTGAAAGGAATATGCCGTTTCGGAAAGGAACATAAGTAATTGGAATCCCCCTTTCCTTTATCTCTTCAATTGATTGTGTTTCAGGAACTTCTAAATTTTTATCCGTTAATGCAGATCCTCCAAATTTGGAAATATCAACTTCAAAGAGGATATGCTCTTCCACTTTTGCCTTTTTTGCAATTATTCTTGCCATTTCTACTTCTAAAGAGTGTCTTTGACCATAGTAAAATGTAATTGCAAAAACTTTATTAAAGTTTTTCTTTGCCCAGTATAAAGCAGTAGTGGAGTCAAGACCTCCCGAAAGTATGACAATAGCAGAACTCATCAATCCTCCTTAATTTGACTGAAAAAATTTTACAAATTAAAATTACGCTGACACTCATTATAATTTATTTCAGGAGAGGAACCTTGACTTTCCAGGAGATAATATTTACTCTTGAAAACTATTGGGCATCTAAAGGATGCATTATTGCTTCAAGTTATGATGTTGAACAGGGTGCTGGAACAATGCACCCTTTTACATTTTTAAAAGTGCTTGATAAAAAGCCTTGGAACGTTGCTTATGTTCAGCCTTGTCGTCGTCCGGCTGATGGAAGGTATGGAGAAAATCCTAATAGGCTTCAACACTATTTTCAATTTCAAGTTATTCTAAAACCTTCACCAGAAAACTCTCAAGAGCTCTATCTTGGAAGTCTTGAAGCTCTTGGAATAAAACTTACTGAACATGATATTAGATTTGTTGAAGATGATTGGGAATCTCCAACTCTTGGTGCGTGGGGACTTGGTTGGGAAGTCTGGCTTGACGGAATGGAGATAACTCAGTTTACCTATTTTCAACAGGCTGGAGGAATTACTTTAGATCCTGTTTCCGTTGAAATTACATACGGTTTAGAAAGAATAGCTATGTATATTCAAGAAGTCGATAGCGTTTACGATATAGTATGGACAGAAGGTGTAAAGTACGGAGATCTTTATAAAGAAAATGAATACCAATGGTCTGTTTACAATTTTGAGAAAGCTGATGTTGAAATGCTTTTTGAGCTTTTTAACATGTACGAAAAAGAATCTCTCAGACTTGTTGAAGAGGGACTTGTCCTTCCTGCTTACGACTGTTGTTTAAAGTGTTCTCATATTTTCAATCTTCTTGATGCAAGAGGAGCTATTTCAGTTGCTGAAAGAGCAGCTTTTATCGGAAGAGTTAGAAAGTTGGCTGGAAAATGTGCAAAAAAGTACTTAGAACTTGAAAGTGAAGAGGTAAAAAGTGAAGGCACAGAATTTACTGCTTGAAATAGGGTGCGAAGAGCTTCCAGCTTCTTTTATAAAACCAGCTCTTGACTTTTTAAAAACAGAATTAAGCAAAAGACTTGAGGACGCATTTCTCAAACCGTCTGAAATAGAAACTTTTGGAACACCAAGACGCTTGATTTTACTTGCTTACGACATACCAGAAGTTCAGCCAGATAGAGAGGAGCTCCTTGTAGGACCTTCTGTAAAGGCAGCTTTTGATAGTGAAGGAAATCCTACAAAGGCAGCAATTGGTTTTGCAAGATCAAAAGGGGTTGCTGTAGAAGAACTAATTAAAGTTTCTAATCCTCTAGGTAAAAAAGGAGAATATGTAGCTATAAAAAAACTCGTTAAAGGAAAACCTGCTAAAGAGATATTAGCGCTCATCCTTCCTCAACTTATTCTTTCAATTCCATTCAAAAAGAGTATGAGATGGGGAAGTAAAAAAGTTAGGTTTGGAAGGCCTATCAGATGGATACTTGCAGTTTATGGAAGGGAAATAGTTACCTTTGAAGTTGATGGAATAAAAAGTAGTAATATTTCTTACGGTCATAGATTTCTTACACCTAATGGTTTTGAAGTTGAGAACGTAAACGAATTTATAAATGGACTTGAAGAAAAGTTTGTGGTTGCTGATATTGAGAAAAGAAAATCTATAATTTTAGATGTTTCTGAAACTTTAGCTAAAAAGGTAGGGGGAGAACTTTTAAAAGATGAAGATCTTCTTGAAGAAGTAACAAATCTTGTTGAATATCCGTATCCAATACTTGGTAGCTTTGACAAAGAGTTCTTAAACCTTCCAAAAGAAGTTCCTATAGTTGTTATGAAAGACCACCAAAAGTTTTTCTCTGTTGTTGATAACGATGGAAATCTTAAAAACTATTTTATTGGTATTTCGAACATAAAACCTGCTGATGAGAGTGTTATTCGTAAGGGATATGAAAAAGTCTTACGGGCAAGATTAAAAGATGCTCTTTTCTTTTTTAATGAAGACAGAAAGAAAACGCTTGAAGAAAGAGTACCTCAACTAAATGGTATTGTCTTTCATGAGAAGCTTGGAACAATGTTTGATAAAACAAAAAGATTGGAGCTTCTAGCTCCTTTTGTTGCTGAATCTACAGGTAAAGGAAGGGTTAAAGAAAAGGTAGAAAGAGCTGCCTTACTTTCTAAAGCAGATCTTCTTACTGAAATGGTGAATGAGTTTCCAGAACTTCAAGGAACAATGGGTAAGTACTATGCTCTTCTTGATGGGGAAGATGAAAGTGTAGCAACTGCCATTGAAGAGCAGTACTTCCCAAGATTTTCAGGAGATGTAGTAGCAAGGGGAGAAGTAGGAATATCTCTTTCTCTTTCTGAAAAGATTGACAATCTTATTGGCTTCTTTGGAGTCGGAATAAGACCTACTGGCTCAGCAGATCCTTATTCTTTAAGAAGAAATGCAATTGGATTAATTCAAACAATTCTTGAAAACAGAATTCATTTGAATCTTCTGCCTGTTTTTCAGAAGGCAAAAGAAATTTATGAGGATTTAGGTTTAAAGCTATCAGAGAGTGCTCCGCAGGAAGTTCTTGAGTTTGTGAAGGAAAGGTTTAAAGTTTTACTACGTGAAAGAGGATTTAAAATCGATACAATTGAAGCAATTCTTTCTATAACTGATGACCTTTATGATGCTCTTCTTAGGATAGAAGCTATAGAAACTTTAAGAAAGAGTGAAGAATTTGAAAACGTTCTTGTTACTTTAAGAAGAGTTGTAAACATTATTCCTAAAGGCTTTGAAGCTGTTGATTTTGAACCGGAAGGAAAGTATGAAACTGAACTTTATGAAAAATTCCTTTTAATAAAGGAAAAACTTTCAAAGTTAATTTCTTCTAAAAACTATAGAGAAGCTCTTCTTCTCATTAAAGAACTCAAGCCTTTTGTAGATGCTTTCTTTGAAAATGTTATGGTCATGGATAAAGATGAAAACGTAAAAAATAGAAGGCTAAGCCTTCTTAAAACAATAGCTAACGAACTTCTTAGCATAGCAGACTTTTCAAAAATAGCTTCTTAAGGGGGCAGGAAGATGTCAAAAAAAATGGTTTACTACTTTGGTGGTGGAAAAGCTGAAGGAAAAGCTGATATGAAGTTGCTTCTTGGTGGCAAGGGAGCAAACCTTGCTGAAATGACAAACTTAGGTTTACCAGTACCTCCAGGAATAACTATAACAACTGAAGTTTGTAAAGAGTACTTTGAAAAGGGATG
Source organism: Desulfurobacterium thermolithotrophum DSM 11699 (assembly GCF_000191045.1). NCBI lineage: Bacteria > Pseudomonadati > Aquificota > Aquificia > Desulfurobacteriales > Desulfurobacteriaceae > Desulfurobacterium > Desulfurobacterium thermolithotrophum. The sequence goes on along the minus strand of NC_015185.1, from coordinate 1,378,754 downwards.
TCAGTTTCCTGAAGGGATGTGGAAGCAAGTCCTCGAAGGACTTGCAAAGATAGAAGAGGAGATAGGGAAAAAGTTTGGTTCTAAGGAAAATCCTCTTCTTGTTTCTGTAAGATCTGGAGCTCCTGTTTCAATGCCAGGAATGATGGATACTATTTTAAACCTTGGTCTTAACGACGAAACTGTCAAGGGATTGGCAAACTCTACAGGTAATGAAAGGTTTGCGTGGGACTCTTATAGACGTTTTATTCAAATGTTTGGCAACGTTGTTATGGGAATTCCTCATGACAAGTTTGAGGCTTTACTTGAGAAGAAAAAAGAAGAAGTTGGAGCAGAAGCAGATGTCGATTTAACGGCTGAAGATCTTAAAGATCTTGTAAAGCAATACAAAGAGCTTGTTAAGAAAGAAACGGGTAAAAATTTTCCACAAGATCCTTATGAACAACTTAGAATGGCTATAAAGGCAGTATTTGATTCTTGGAATAATCCAAGAGCTATAAAGTATAGAGAGATAAACAATATTCCTAAGGACTATGGAACTGCTGTAAACATTGTTGCAATGGTATTTGGAAATATGGGAGAAACTTCTGGAACTGGAGTTGCATTTACAAGAAATCCTTCCACAGGCGAAAACGTCTTCTATGGAGAGTATCTCAAAAATGCTCAAGGTGAAGACGTAGTTGCTGGAATAAGAACTCCACAACCTCTTACAAAGGTTCAAAAGACATCTTCGGATCAAACATCTCTTGAAGAAGAATTCCCTGAAGTCTATAAGCAGCTTGAAAAAATTAGAGAAGTTCTTGAAAAACACTACAGAGATATGCAAGATATTGAGTTTACAATAGAAAACGGTAGACTATGGATGCTTCAAACAAGAACAGGAAAGAGGACTGCAAGAGCTGCTGTTAAGATTGCAGTAGATATGGTGAAAGAAGGATTAATATCAAAGGAAGAAGCTATACTTAGAGTTGATCCTTTAATGATCAACCAGCTTCTTCACCCAATGATTGATGAAGAAGATAGAAAGAAGGCTATAGCTGAAGGAAGACTTATAACAAAGGGACTTCCAGCAGCTCCTGGGGCAGTTTCTGGAATGGTTGTTTTCTCTGCTGATGAAGCTGTAGAACTTGCCGAGAAAGGAAAGAAAGTAATTCTTGTAAGACATGAAACATCTCCAGAGGATATTCATGGAATGCATGCAGCTCAAGGTATCCTCACATCTCGTGGTGGTATGACATCACACGCTGCGGTTGTTGCAAGAGGTATGGGTAAGACATGTATTGTTGGAGCTGAATCCATTCATGTAGACTATGAAAATGAAGAGTTTAGAGTAGGAGATGTTGTAGTTAAGAAAGGAGATGTTATTACAATTGATGGTGCTACTGGTGAAGTTTTCCTTGGAGAAATAAAGACAATCCCTGCACAAATTTCAGGTGAATTTAAAGAACTTATGAAGTGGGCAGATGAAATAAGAGATCTTCAGGTAAGAGTAAACGCTGATACTCCGGAAGATGCAAAGCAAGGAAGAGAATTTGGTGCAGAAGGTATAGGACTTTGTAGAACAGAGCACATGTTCTTTAAAGAAGAAAGGATTCCTGTTGTTCGTGAGATGATCTTAGCTAAAACAGAAGAAGAGAGAAAGAGAGCTCTTTCTAAGCTTCTTCCAATGCAAAGAGAGGACTTTATCGCAATTTTCAAGGTAATGAATGGACTACCTGTAAACATAAGACTTCTTGATCCACCGCTACATGAATTCCTTCCAAGAACAGAAGAAGAGTTTGAAAGAACCGCAAAAGAGATGGGACTTCCTGTAGAAGAGATTAAGAGAAGGGCCGAAGAACTCCATGAAGTTAATCCAATGCTCGGACTTAGAGGTTCAAGACTTGGAATAGCTTATCCTGAAATTTATGAAATGCAAGCAAGAGCTATTCTTGAAGCTGCGTGTTACTGCAAGAAAGAAGGTATAGAAGTTCTCCCAGAAATTATGCTTCCTCTAATTGCCGATGATAAAGAACTTGAGGAGCTTAAAAAGCTTATAGACAAAGTTGCTGAAGAAGTCTTTAACGAAATAGGTATCAAAGTTCAATACCAAGTTGGAACAATGGTTGAAGTTCCAAGAGCAGCTTTGATTGCTGATCAACTTGCTAAATACGCTGAATACTTCTCATTTGGAACAAACGACTTAACACAGATGACCTTCGGTCTATCAAGGGACGATTCTGGTAAGTTTATAGGCAAGTATGTGGAACTTGGAATTCTTAAAGGTGATCCATTCATGCACATAGATGAAAACGGTGTAGGTCAACTTATAAAACTTGCAGTTGAAAAAGGAAACAAGGTAAGACCTAATATGAAAACTGGAATTTGTGGTGAACATGGAGGAGATCCAAGGTCTATAAACTTTTTCCAAAAAGTAGGAGTTAAATACGTTAGCCCTTCACCATTTAGAGTACCAATTGCAAGACTCGCTGCTGCTCAGGCTAAGATAAGACAAATGAGGGGAGAGCTTTAAATAGAAATTTTTATTACTTACGAAGGGGGCTCCTGCCCCCTTTTTTTATTTTTGTATAGAATTTAAGTAAAATTGAGTGCCGGGAGGTTAAAATGAGACTTCTTACAGCTTTTCTTGCTTTGTCTTTTTTCTGTTCGTGTTCTGCTGTTCAGGAAAAAGAGTTAAAAAGCGAAAAAAAAGAAATACAGAAAGAAGAAGCAACTATTAAAGCAATTTTAAAACCTCTTGCTGCTAAAGGAATAGAAGTAAAGGAAGTAAAAGAATTAAAAGATTCTCCAGTTGAAGGTCTAAGAACTTTCGAAGTTACGTTGATTGATAAAAAAAATAGCAGAGTAATTAAAAAATACTTATGGCTATCAAAAGATAATAGATATCTTGTTCTTGATCTATTTGAATTAAAACAGGAAGGAAAAAATGTCGTTTTAAGTCAAGTTAAACCTAAAGAAAGTGTAATCCCGTTAAAGCAAGATCTTTCCTGGCTTAAGAAGATAGAAGAAGAACTAAATAAAGAAAATATTCCTCATATTTTAGGAAATGGAAAGAATAAGATTTATGTAGTTTGGGACGTTTATTGTCCTTTCTGTTTTAACCACTTTAAGAAGGTAGCTGGAGAAAAACTAAAGGAGCTTGATCTTCAGATTCATTTAATTCCTCTTCCTGTTCATGGAGAAAAGTCTATAAAAGGTTTTGTTTACTTTACCCAAATGGCTAGGAAAGAGGGAATGAAAGAGGCTATGACTGATATGTTTTCTAAGGGAGAGGGAAACTTTTTAAAATTTGATAATGTTTTTTCTAAAGAAGTAAATGAGAAATACAGCAAGATTCCTAAGAAAGAAAGAGAAGAACTTGAAAAGTTTTATAAAAAACTTCAAAAAGAACTTCTTTCTTACAATATTCATGCGACTCCAACTATTATCTACATTCCACCTACAGAAAAAGATAAAGGTTATGTTTTTGTAGGTTTTAAACCATTTGAAGAAGTTCTAAAGATGAAGTGATGTTGGAGGGAGTTAGAGTTGAAAATTTAACAATAGGGTATGGAAAACCTCTTGTTAAAGGGCTTTCCTTTCATATGGCTGAAGGAGAGTTCTGGGTTGTTGTTGGTCCTAATGGTGTTGGTAAAAGTACTCTTATGAAGACTATATTAGGGATAGTTCCACCAATATCAGGGAAAGTTTACATTCACGGTGTGGATTGTACGAAAAGATGCGAAGAAAGAAAATTTTTAAGTTACGTTCCTCAAATGGAAAACTATTCACATCACTTTCCTGCTACAGCTTTTGATGTTGTTCTATCAGGTTTTTTCCCAAGATTTGGAAGGTTTCAGAGAATAACAGACAGAGAAAAAGAGATTGCTCTTTGTTGGATGAAGCTTTTAGGAATAGATAAAATAGCAAATAAACAATTTAACTCCCTTTCAGGAGGACAACAAAGAAAAGTTCTTATAGCGAGAGCTCTTGTTAATAATCCCCACTACATATTTTTGGATGAACCAACGACAGGAGTTGATTTAAAAAGCAGTAAAAGAATTCTTAAACTTATAGATGATCTTCATAAGAAAAACGGATTTGGAATATGTATGGTTACACATGATTTAAATTTTGTCTGGGATTATATAGAAAAAGTAATCCTTATTGGTTATAACAAGTACTTCATAGGAAATAAAGAGGATATTTTAAATGAAGATCTTCTTTCAGAAATTTACGAAATAGATGTAAGAATTGCTGAAACAAAATATGGTCCTATTTTTTTAGTAGGCGATAAGCACATTTAACTTTACTGTTATAATTTTTAATCAAAATTTTTCAAAGGAGTAATAGCGATGGGAATGACGATTACTCAAAAAATTCTTGCAGACCACGCTGGAAAAAAAGAGGTATATCCTGGTGAATTGATAATGTGTAAAGTTGACATTGCTCTTGCAAATGACGTTACAGCTCCTATTGCAATAAAGCAAATTAAAGCTCTTGGTGCTAAAGACGTGTGGGACAGAGAAAGAATTGCTCTTGTTCCAGACCACTTTGTCCCCGCGAAAGATATAAAAGCTGCAGAACAAGTGAAAATGATGAGAGATTTTGCAAAGGAGTTCAACATTAAACACTTTTGGTCTGAAGGAAGAGTGGGAATCGAACATGCTCTTCTTCCAGAGCAAGGAGTAGTTGTACCTGGAGATGTTGTAATTGGCGCAGATTCTCATACATGTACTTATGGAGCTCTCGGTGCTTTTTCAACAGGAGTCGGTTCCACAGACATGGCTTATGCATGGCTTACAGGAGAAGTTTGGTTTAAAGTTCCTGAGCAGATGAAATTCATTTACTACGGAAAGCGTCAAAAGTGGGTAAGCGGTAAGGATTTAATTCTTTATGTAATTGGAATGATTGGAGTTGATGGAGCTCTTTATAAGACAATGGAACACACTGGAGAAGCCATAAGAGATCTTCCAATGGACGATAGATTCACAATCTGCAACATGGCAATTGAAGCTGGAGCGAAGAATGGAATCATCGAACCAGACGAAAAGACTCTTGAGTACGTAAAGGGCAGAGCAAAAAGACCTTATAAACTATATAAATCTGATCCTGATGCCGAATACTCAGAAGTTTACGAAATAGATGTTTCAAAGATAGAACCTCAAGTTGCATTCCCATATCTTCCATCAAATACAAGGCCTGTTACAGAAGCAACTCATGTAACGATTGATCAAGTTGTTATAGGTTCTTGTACAAACGGAAGAATCAGCGATCTCAGAATTGCAGCGCAAATACTTAAAGGTAAGAAAGTGAATCCAAATGTTAGATGTATTGTTATTCCTGCAACTCAGGAAATCTACAGACAAGCTATGAAGGAAGGACTTATAGATATCTTTATAGAGGCTGAATGTGTCGTTTCAACACCAACCTGTGGTCCATGTCTTGGTGGACACATGGGAATTCTTGCAAAAGGTGAAAGAGCAGTTGCTACAACTAACAGGAACTTTGTTGGAAGAATGGGACATCCAGAAAGTGAAGTTTATCTTGCATCTCCAGCAGTTGCTGCTGCTTCTGCTGTCTTTGGTAGAATTGCACATCCAGATGAAGTTGTTGGTTCTGAAAATTAAAATAAAGGGGAGTTTATCCTCCCCTTTTTATAGAAAAAACACGGGCTAAAACCCCGCTTTTCAAAGCAGGGATACAGCCCGACACCCTGAAGGGGTGTTGTGGTAAAATTAAAGTGGTTACTTTCACCACCGACTCCAGAAGGAGTTGAAAACCAGCTAAGGGTGGTGAAAGGAGCGGTAGGTGAACACCTACCGCAAGGTCTTTGAACAACTGAATAGGCCGGGAAAGAGGCTCCAGTAGACGGTCCGTCTGCTTTGTGCAGGCGTGGGGTGGGGACTGGAGCGAGATAGAAGGTATCTCCGAATCTCTGCTTTTTGCAGGGATAGGAGTAGAGGCGGCGTGAACCCGCCTGTGGAGTAAGGCACGCAAGAAGCGTGCAAACCTCCACGAAGCCTGCGACTTTAGTCGTAGGTAGTTCACATGTACAAAAATCTCTTGAACTTAAGAAAAACAAAAGCTGTAAAACTAGTTATAGATTTCCTTTGATCTACAAAGCAACATACTTTAACAACTATCTATCCTTGACATTTAAATTATCTACAACCCCCGTTTTTATAACTTCAGGTGCGTAAAATTTTTTAAGTCTTAAAATTATATAACGAATGCTTTCAGTATTATCTCGAAATCTTTTTCTGGGTGTTATTGAGCAAGCGTCTTTTATTGTTTTCTCTCTACACTTTCCTCTGTAAATTTTCCCTTTACTGGTAACAAAAAGCACCATTACATCTTTTTGGAGCTTAACGTCAACAAAAGGCTTAAAATAGAGAGAGTGTCCCTTCTCTATACGAAACCACCCTGTCCCAGCAAAAGCATTGCCATAGGAGAAAGTAAACAGAAATAGTGCCATCGCTAATCTTTTCAACGTATCCCCATATATGGTTAAATAGTTAAACTAATTAACTAAATCAACGGGTCTATAACTTAATGCCTCTGCTATGTGAACTCTTGTAATCAAATCACTTCCTGATAAATCAGCAATGGTTCGGGAAAGTTTTAAAACTCTGCCGTAAGCTCTTGCAGACAGTCCGAGAGTTTTTACAGCGCTATTTAGGAGCTCTTCTGCTTCTCCTTCTAATTTACAAAATTGTAAAATTTCTCTTCTCCCCATCTGGGAGTTAAAGTTTATCTTTAAATCCTCGAAACGTCTTTTCTGAATTTCGTGAGCACTTATAACCCTTTCTCTTATCTTTTCTGAGGTTTCTCCGGTCTTCTTATTTTTTAGCTCTTCCGGCTTTACGGCAGGAACCGTAATGTGGATGTCTATTCTGTCCATAATGGGACCCGAGATTTTTCCAAGGTACTTCTTTACCTGTGAAGGAGAGCATTTGCAGTAGTGATTTTCATCTTCAAACCCTCTGAAACCGCAGGGACAGGGATTGGAAGCCGCTACCAGACTAAAATTTGCAGGGAAGGTAACAGTTCCTGAAGCTCTTGAAATAGTTACAAAACCGTCTTCTAAGGGCTGTCTTAAAGCTTCCAACGCCGAACGTTTAAATTCTGCCATTTCATCAAGGAATAAAACTCCATTATGAGATAAACTTACTTCCCCTGGTTTTAGAGAAGCTCCCCCACCTATAAGAGCAACTTCAGAAGCTCCTGAGTGAGGAGCTCTAAACGGTCTCTTTACTACAGGAATTTCAGAAAAAAGTCCTGCAACACTATAGATTTTTGTTGTTTCTACTATTTCTTCCTCACTCATTGGAGGCATAATCGTGGGAAGTCTTCTTGCAAGCATTGTTTTTCCAGAGCCTGGTGGACCTATCATAAAAAGGTTGTGATGCCCGGCTGCTGCTATTTCGAGAGCTCTTTTTGCCTGATATTGCCCAACGATATCAGACATATCAACTTCAAACTCATACTTTGTATCAATTTCCTTTTTTCCTGCAGGTTCTATTTCAAGGTCTCCATTTAAGAAAGAAACTACTTCAACAAGATTCTTTACAGGAATTACTTCAATTCCATCTATTAATGTAGCTTCTTCAACGTTACCTTCAGGAACAATAATTCCTTTAAAACCTTTTTCTTTTGCTAAGATAGCAGCAGATAAAATTCCTTTTATCCGTCCAACCTCTCCTTTTAGCCCGAGCTCTCCCGCTATTATGTAATCATTTAACTTTTCCGGAAAAACCAAGTTAGCAGAACCGAGAATCCCGAGTGCTATAGGAAGGTCGTAAAGAGTCCCTTCCTTTTTGACATCCGCAGGTGCAAGATTTACAACTATTTTCTTCGTCGGAAAAGGATAGCCTGAATTCACAATCGCAGCTTTTACTCTTTCTTTACTTTCCTTAACGGCAGAATCGGGAAGTCCAACAATTACTGTTCCCGGCAGTCCCCTCCCGGCATCTACTTCAACTTTTACTTCAACTCCATCAACCCCCACCACTGCAAAACTTCTAACAGTAAAAACCATAGTGGCTCCTTAGTTATTAGTGTTGGTGTTAGTGTTAGTGTTGGTGTTATCACTATCACTTTTCACTCTATAAAGAACCATTGTTGGAAAATCATCATAGACAAGTTCAAAATACTTTTTATCAAAATTTCTTAGAATGTACATTTGATTAAACATTGATTTAAAAGGCTGTTCAGCCATGAGGAATAGAAAACCTTTCTTATTTTTTTCCACTATTTCAAGATAAAGTCCTTTTGAATGATAGTCCTTTTCTACTAATTTCTTTTCATTTTTGATCACCAATTTTTTAAGAGAAATAGCTCTCTTATTCTGAATTATTTCTCCTTTGTTAAGGTCTATTATTAATCCACTACACACAAGAATTTGCGGTCTTAAACTTCTACAACCGGATAACTGATAAATAGGAGATTTTATTCCTTTTTTTAAGTCAAAGTCCCAGGTTCCAAAGTAGTTTATCCATGCAAACTTACCTATTTCATCTCCTGTAAATGCCCAGTAGATAGGATTATTTACAGGCTTTGAAAAAGTTCCTGAAAAGATTAGGTTTCTAATCTCTTCCGGTTTTTTTCCTTCTTTCAAAAGTTCATTTATCCCTTTTGTACCTATGTTAGAAATACCCAAAATAACATTATGAGCAACTTTTGGATTAGATGTAGAAAAAGAAGTTGCCACAAAGTAGGTTTTAGGAGAACCCTGACTTTGACCGTCGTGAAATACAGCTCTTCCAGCTAAGTACTCTATAGCAGTGCCGTAATCCCACCACGTCCATATCCAGCTATTTTCTGGAGTTAAACTTTCAAGTTTTATAAAGTCTCTTTCAAGCTCTGGTGTTATCTTAGGCTTTGCAACAAAAGCAAAAGACGGTTTATTTATATAGACAAAAATTCCAGTCAGTAAGAAGATAGATAAAAGTCTAACTGCATAGATCTTATAGTGAGTAATATCTTTCTTTGTTCTAAGGTAAGAAATTAGAAAGTCAAGAAAATATCCAATCCCTACACCAATAAATGGAGAAAGATACATTGCAAAGCGGTTTCCACCTTTTAATGCCATAATTCCTATCAGAAAAATTGGAAGTAACAGAAAGGTTTCTTTAAACTTTTTTATAAATAGAAGGAGAGCTCCCGCAAAACCGATCCCAAAAACTACACTATTTCCAGTAGAAAGCTGAGCAATCTTTGTAATATCAAAATGCTTAGCTTCACTTATTGACATAAACACATTAGGAAAGCCACCACTAACATCAGGCTTAAAGTAGTTTATCAAGTAAACTTTCACTAGTCCTACAATGTTGAAAACACCATTAAAAACAAAAATTGGATTAGAAAAGATAAGAACCGTTAGAAAATACAAAGCTTTTTGTTTTAAGCTACTTCTTTTGTCAAAGAAAAATAGTCCTGCAGCATAAATAAATAGAATAACAAGCATCAGTCCAGGGTGAGCATACCACCAGCAGTAAGCTTGCGATAAAATACCTGCTATCGCTAAGTCTAAGTACTTTAGTTTCCCCTTAGAGTGAAATGACCTTAAAAGGAAGAAAGCAATTGCAAATGGAAAGAAAAGATTTAGAGAATCGGTGTCAAACCTTGCTATTGAAGTTCTTACAAGATACAAAAGAGAAACTACACCTAAGAGGGCTCCACCAAAGCCTGCTATAGGCAGCCCAATTCTATAAAAATAAAAAACTAAAGGAATGACAAAAAGAACGCTCAAAACAGGTGTCAACCAAAGGGAAACGTTTTCTATATAAGTATCCCCTGCTTTTGCAAGCTGAGCTCCAAAATAGCTTTCCATAGGTATAGGAGAAGGATAGGTCACATTATTTGTTAAATAGTTATCTGGAACAAATCTTAAAGGATCTCTTTCTCCAGCATTATAGCTACCATTTAAGTACTCTTTTCCATAGCGGGCAAAGAAAAAGGCATCATAACTTGTAAAAAGCGGACGATCTTCATAATAAAATTGATTTTTATACTTTTCCCACACTCTTAAATCATCAAATCTTACATAAAGCCCAATAGTTATAGGAATGATAATTGATACTAACAATAAAATTAATTTTCCAAGCTCACTCTTTTTCACTCCTGACCTCTTTCCCTTCTCCTTTCCCAATTCCACGCAGTACGAATTATATATTCTAAATCATCAAACTTTGGCTTCCAGTCCAAAACTTTCCTTAATTTTGAACTATCTGCAACAAGAATCGCAGGATCACCCGGTCTTCTTTCTGTTTCTTCAACTTTAAAGTCTATACCGGTAACTTTTCTTGCTGTATCTATGACTTCTCTTACAGAAAATCCGTGTCCATAACCGCAGTTGAAAACTTCGCTACTTCCTCCATTTAGTAAGTATTCAAGCGCTAAAATATGAGCTTCTGCAAGATCATCTACATGGATGTAGTCTCTTATGCAAGTTCCATCAGGAGTAGGATAATCCGTTCCAAAAATCTTTATACTTTCTTTTTCTCCTTTTGCTGTTTTAAGTATTAATGGTATTAAATGTGTTTCTGGATCATGACTTTCTCCTATTCTTCCTTCTGGATCAGCCCCTGCAGCGTTAAAGTATCTCAAAGATACATATTTCAAGCCGTAAGATTTATCAAAGTCTTGAAGGACTTTTTCAACAAAAGCTTTTGACTGTCCGTAAGGATTTATAGGTTTTATAGGTTCTATTTCTGGAATGGGAACCTTTTCTGGATTTCCGTAAACTGCAGCGGTAGAAGAAAAGATAAATTTATTCACGCCATTTTTTAACATGACTTCAAGAAGGTTTATTGTGTTAACCGTATTATTTTTGTAGTACTTTAAAGGTTCTCTAAGCGACTGTGCAACTTCTATGAATGCAGCAAAGTGCATAACTGCATCTGGCCTAAATTCTTTGAAAATAACATCTAAGGTGTTTTTATCTTCTAAATCAGCAACAACCAATTTACCGTATAAAACAGCTTCTTTGTGTCCCTTAGAAAGATTATCAACAACTAAAACTTTATATCCTTTTTCTCCCAACGCTTTAACAACATGACTTCCTATGTAACCCGCTCCACCAGTGACAAGTATTTTCATCTGGAGTCTCCTTGTTAGTTAAATAGTTAAATGGCTAATTGGTTGATTAGTTGAATGGTTAAATTGTTAATTGGTTAAATAGGGCCTAATCAACTATTCCCCTATTCTTCCATTCTTCTATTTAACCAATCAACCAACTCTTCTTCCCAACTTGGAATCTCTATGTTCAATTCCTGTGAGACTTTTTCATTGCTCATAGCAGAAAACTTTGGTCTTTTAGCAGGTAAGTTAAATATTTCGCTGGAAACTGGATATATGAACTTGTTAACTTTTTTTATCTTGAAAACTTTTTTTGCCCATTCGTAGCGAGAAGCATAACCAGAGTTTGTTAAATGGTATAAACCTTCTAAACCTTCTTTTAATGCTTTTAAAGTTACATCAACAATTGTCCTTGTAGATGTTGGAACAGATATTTCATCGTAAGAAATTTTTAAATAGTCATTATTTTCTGCCCACTTTAGAAGTTTATAGATAAAGTTTTGCCTACCTTCACCGTAAACCCAGCTAACCCTAAGGATTAAAAAGTTGTCTATTTCTTCCTTTATAAACTCCTCACCTATCAGTTTGCTCTTTCCGTATTCATTTAGAGGATTTGGTTTATCATCCTCTATATATAGAGCATTTTCCTTCTTTCCGTCAAATACGTAATCGGTGCTGTAGTGTACCAAGAAAGCTCTATATCTATTACACGCAAAAGCCAGATTCCTAACACCAACACTATTTACTTTCACTGCACTTACATAATCTTCTTCAGCTTTATCTACAAGATTATAGGCTGCACAGTTGACAACAACATTCGGTTTTGTACTTTCAAAGAGCTCTAAAACTTGATTTAAATCCGAAATATCACACTCTTCTCTCCCTACACCTATCCATTCCACTGTTTTCCCTTTCAACGATTCAACCAATCCCCCACTTAACCACTTAACAAATTCCCTTCCAAGCTGTCCCTTAGCACCAAAAATGAGGTATCTCATTTTCCTTTAAGTCCCTCCAACTTTGAAAGAGATCTCTCGAACTTTTCCAAATCTTACCCCTTTCCAGAATCGAAGATAAAAATCTTTCATCATCAACTTTTGCAAGATCAACCAGATCCACTTCACGCAAAATAGGAGCCTTTTCGATCTCCTCAAGTACACTAACATATTCCTTAGGAGTTAAAGGAGCTCCGCAAAAAACTCCAACGTCTATGTCAGATGTTCTGGAAAATTTATCGGTTAAAATTGAACCGAAAAAGATTATTAAACAGCTCTTGTTAACTGCTTTCTCAATAGCTCTTCCAACGATTTTCATATAATCGTCGGGAGTGTACGCTCTAAGCTTCATTATTCTCTAAAAAGCTCTCCTATTTCGAGTGTGAAACTACATCCGTTTTTCAGCGTAAATTTAAAAGACCCTTCATCTCCTTCAAATATCTTTTCAAACTTCTCATTTTTAAGAGAGAACACTCTTAACTTCTTAATGCTGGGATAGACAAGAACATAAAAGTCCACTTTTTCCCTTTCGTATATCAAAAATTTAAGTTGTTCGTCTTTTTGAGCTGTTGACTTTGAAACAATCTCAAAAACAACTTCGGGAGTTTCCTTAAGATATTTTTCCACCTTTTTACAGGTTACTATGAGGTCAGGCCTTAAGACGGTTTCCTCGTCTATTATCCAGTCAAGTTCAGGGTAAACGTAGCAGAGATTTTTACATCTCTTCACCTGATTAAGGATCTGTCTTCCTATTTCCATCAAAACCTGCTGGTGAACTCCAAAGGGGGAAGGAGCCATTGCATAAGGAATGCCTTCTATGAGCTCCCAATCCCCTTTCCACTTCCTGTAATCTTCAAATGTGTATCGTGGAAGATACTTTTCTGCCAATCCCATCAAACCCCTCACCTTTAATTAACGATAAACCTTTTTCCAGTAATCATGAAGTTCTTCTGCTTTTCTTTTAGCCCAATCAAGATTCTTAAGATACCATTTTACCGTTTTCTCTATTCCCTCTTCAAACTTTACTTTGGCTTTCCAGCTGAGCTCTTTTTCTATCTTCTCTGTATTAAGAGAATATCTAAAGTCATGTCCTGGTCTATCTTTTACAAAGGTTATCAAATCTTCAGGTTTGTTTAGTATTTGCAGTATTGACTTGACTACATCTATATTTCTTCTCTCTTCTCCACTACCAACGTTATAGATTTCTCCAGGTTTCCCTTTTTCTATAATTTCAAACACTGCTTCTGCGCAGTCAGAAACAAAAAGCCACTCTCTACGGTTTTCACCTGTTCCATAGATGGGAATAGGTTCATTGTTTAAAGCCTTCAGGATAACCACGGGAATCAGTTTTTCAGGATACTGCCAGTAACCGTAATTATTAGAAGGACGAACAGTTATTACCGGTAATCCATAAGTTCTATAATAAGCTCTTCCAAGCATGTCAGCAGAAGCCTTACTTACAGAATAGGGAGAATTCGGATTAAGAGGCGTATCTTCATAAAACTGTCCATCTTCTCCAAGTTCTCCATAAACTTCATCCGTTGCAATATTTACAAAGAGATTTACACCAGTTTCTTTTGCTACATCCAGGAGGATTTGTGTTCCTTTCACGTTTGTTTCAATAAATGGAGTAGCATCTAAAATACTTCTATCCACGTGGCTTTCTGCTGCCCAGTGAACAACAACATCAGGTTTTTCTGCTTTAAATATGTGTTCTATAAACTCTCTATTAGTTATATCTGCCTTGTAAAAACTGATTTTATTTTCTACTTCTTTTAATCTTTCTAAGTCTCCTGCATACGTAAGCTTATCAACAACAACCGTTTCTAAACCTTTCTCTACTGCCTGTCTTACAAATTCACTTCCTATAAATCCTGCTCCACCGGTAACAACTAATTTCATTTGACCTCCGTTGTTTTATACACAAAATTTATCTCTGCATCCTTTAAAAACGGAGCTAACTTATCCTTCTCAGAAAGGATAGGCTCTCCATCCAGTGGCCACTCTATGCCTATATCCGGATCGTTCCACCTTATACTTCTATCGTGCTCTGGTGAATATTCACTACCTGAAACCTTATAAATAATTTCAGCTTCCTCTGAAAGAGTCAAAAAACCATGGGCAAAACCTTTCGGTATCCAAAGCATTAGTTTGTTTTCTGATGAAAGTTCAACTCCTACCCACTTTCCAAATGTTGGACTCCCCTTTCTTATATCAACCGCAACGTCAAAAACTTTTCCCTTTATACACCTTACAAGTTTTCCTTGAGCTTTTGGTTCAAGCTGATAGTGAAGCCCTCGCAATACCCCTTTTACAGATTTTGAATGATTATCCTGAACAAAATCGGTATCAATCCCAGCCTTCTCAAAATCAGACTTTTTGTAAGTTTCCATAAAAAAACCTCTTTCGTCACCAAACACTTTTGGCTTTACAATAACTACTTCTGGTATTTCAGTTCTTATAAACTCAAACGGCATCCTTTCTCCTTGTTTAGTTTAATCATTAAGTAGATAAATAGTTGAATGGTTAATTGGTTAAATGGTCAATTGGTTAAGTAGTTAAATGGGATTTTTAAACTCTCCCATTTATCCATTTTCCTATTTAACCATTTATCTATTCCCCTATTCAACTAACCTCCCAACTCCATCAAATACTTCCCATAATCGGTTTTCCTAAGAGGATACGCAAGTTTTAAAAGTTGCTCTCTATCTATCCACCCATTTCTATAGGCAATTTCCTCTATACATCCAATCATAAGTCCTGTTTTCTTTTCAATCGTTGCTACAAACTCACCAGCCTCTAAAAAACTATCATGAGTTCCTGCATCAAACCATGCAAATCCTCTCCCTAAAAGTTTCACCTTTAATTTTCCACGTTTTAAATACTCCTCGTTAACAGAAGTTATCTCTAACTCTCCCCTATCAGACGGTTTTACGTTTTTCGCTATCTCCACAGCTTCATTGTCATAAAAATACATACCTACAACGGCAAAATTGGATTTAGGTTTTTTAGGTTTTTCCTCTATCGACTTTACATTTCCGTTTTCGTCAAATTCAACAATTCCAAACCTTTCAGGATCCTTTACATAATAACCAAAAACGTAAGCCCCACCGCTTTCTTCAATCTCCCTTTTTGCTTCAACCATAATCTTTACAAGATCATGTCCAAAGAAAACATTATCCCCTAACATGTAGCAGATATTATCATCCCCTATAAACTCTTTTGCTAACAAGAGCCCTTCTGCCAATCCATTAGGCTTTTCCTGGATTTGGTACTCTATATTCATTCCAAGCTTTGAACCATTCCCAAATAGTTTTTGAAAATCTTCTAAATCGGTAGGATTAACAATAAAAAGAACATCTCTAATCCCAAGAAGCATTACTAAGGATAAAGGATAGTAGATCATAGGCTTATTGTATATAGGAAGAAAATGCTTATTTACAGCTTGTGTAACCGGATAAAGTCTTGTACCACTCCCGCCAGCTAAGATAACCGCTTTCATTTCCTTTCTCTCGCAAAATTTAATTTTTTTACTTTTTCAATTTACTCTATCAATTTAACTATTCACCCATTCCCCCATTCAACTATTCAACTATCTTCAATTTGTTCTTCATCTTCTTTCATGAGTTCTTTAAGGTTAAAAGATATTCCTTCTAAAACGGGAATCTCATAATCCCAATCAACAATAAGCCAGGGTTTCCCTTTTTCCGCTATCCATATCTTTTTATCTTTTGTGAATATCCAGATTACCCTCTCCACGCCATGGTCCAAAAGATCTTGTGTTTTTCGGTGAAAGTAGTCCTGAGGAGTGGTAAACTTTCTAAGGTCAGCCTTTGTATCTATTTCTATTACAACTTTTGGTGCCACAGTAATCAATTTATCTTTTTCAAGATAAGGTCTTACTTTTTCTTTTTCCCATATTCCTACATCAATGTTATACCAACTCCTTGGTACAAATTTATAGCTGACCTCATTGGATAGGATTTGATATTTTTTTCTACTTAGTTTTTGATGAAGGAACCATATAATAAGCTCTATTAACCAGCTTTGCAAACCGCTACTACCCATTATTTCCTCCAGCTGCTTTTCCCCCGATAGCACCTTATCGTAGTCCCTATAGTAAATAGGACTCCCCTTTCTCATCTCATATATGAGAACTTTTGGAATACTTTTTCTTCTCTTCTTTTTTTCAGCTTTAACCGCCGTTGCCATTACTCCTCCTACAAAAGCCTGTTGGTCAATCTTCCACTCCTGCAACTCACCTTTTCCCTATTCCCCCATTCTCCCATTCAACTATTCCCCTATTTACCTATTCAACTATTCACCAATTCAACCAATTAACCATTCTCCATTTCACCCTTCACCGTTCACCATTCACCGCTTCCCTTTCTAATTCTTTAAGTAATTCTTCGATTTCTTTCCAGGCAATGTTTCCCCTTTTCCCTTTAAAATAAATAGTCAAAAGATATACCGTTCCATCTTCAAAAACCACATAATAAATAACCCTAAAAGAACCTGATTTTCCCTTGTTTAAATCAGAAGATTTAAGACGGATTTTGTACAAAGATTTTCCTATGTGAATCCCTTTTCTTGGATCTTTCTCAAGAGTCGATACCAGTGTATCTAAATCGGCAAGAATACGAGGGTATTTTTTCTTTAGTTTCTTAATTTTTTTTATAAAAATAGTTGTTGGGACTATCTTAAATCCCATCTCTTACTTCTCTCCATGTACGTTCCGGTAGTATTCCCTTTCTCATAAGTTTAACTTCCTCCAGTGCTTCCAATATCTCTTCAGTCAAATCTTCTTCCTCTATTTTCTTAAAAACCACAACAAGCACATCAGCTTCTTCTATCCCTTCTAATTTTTCTAATAGTTCAATTTTTCCTTTTTTATATTTTCCTCTTACAGCCAGATACATTAACACCTCCAGCAAAAAACCTGTTATCCTTCACTTTTCCAATATACTCTCCCTCTCCTACCTCCGCAACTCACCTTTCCACTATCCCCCCATTCAACTATTCCCCTATTTACCTATCCAACCATTCCCTCATTCAACCACTTCATCCTTCACCCTTCACTGTTCACCCTTCACCGCTTCCCTTTTGCCCTTTACCTTTAGCCTTCCACATTCAAGATCTCTTCTTGCCATATTCAAAAATCGGTGTAGCTAAAGCATACAGAGTTATAACAATTGCCAAAATGACTATTAGATAAACAACTATTTTATCCATCATCTCGATTCATCCATTCACCTATTTAACCATTTAACTATTCAACCACTTTCTATCTCTCTACAATACCTATCATCAAACCTAACTATATCATCTTCTTCAACATATTCCCCTACCTGAACTTCTATTATCTCTAACGGCACTTTTCCAGGATTAATAAGCCTATGCTTTTTTGTTTTTGGAACATAAATACTTTCATTTTCATGAATAAAGAACTCTTTAAGTTCACCCTTTTCATCTTCCAATACAACTTTTGCAGTCCCCTTTACTACTATCCAATGCTCACTTCTATGATAATGAAGCTGCAAACTTAAAGCTTCCCCTGGCTTTACAGTAATCCTTTTTATTCTGTATCTATCTCCTTTTTCAAGCTCTGTATAACTACCCCATGGACGATAAACTGTTGTATGAAATTCTGTTAAATGCTTAAAATCCTTATTCTCTTTTAACTTCCTTACAACTTCTCTAACCTTTTGACCCTCTCCTTTTTTTGCGATTAATAAAACATCATCTGTTTCAACAATCATTAAGTTTTCAATTCCAATAGTAGAAACAACTCTTTTGTTACCTAAAATCAAAGAATCTTTTGTATCAATATCAATAACATTGCCAACTTTTACATTTCCATTTTCATCTTTCTCCATCACTTCATAAAAAGCATCCCATGAGCCTACATCTGACCAGATTATGTCAAGTGGCAAAACAACAGCTTTATCCGTTTTTTCCATTACAGCGTAATCTATAGAAATATCTGGCATGGATTCAAAGTTCTCCAAAACTTCATCAAATGTCCTATTTTCTACTTTTTCATAAATTTCAGGTGCATGTTTCTTAAATTCTTCAAAAATTGTTCTTATAGTAAAAGCAAACATTCCACTGTTCCAGTAGTAATTTCCTTTTGCTAAATACTCCTTAGCCGTTTCTAAATCGGGTTTTTCGTGGAATTGCCTCACTATATAAGCCCTTATACTATCACCAACACTAACACTATCACTTTCTATATATCCATAACCGGTTTCTGGTTTTGTAGGTCTAATACCAAAAGTTACGATATATCCTTCTTTTGCTATTTTTTCAGCTTTTTTCATATATTCAGCAAACTTTTCTATAGGTGAAATAATATGATCAGAGGGAGATACAAACAAAACCTCATCTTCATGGACTTTTAGCTTTTCAAGCGCAAACTTTGCTGCCAACGCTATTGCTGGAGCAGTGTTTCTTCCTATAGGTTCGAGGATTAGGTTGAATGGTTGATTAGCTGAATGGTTGAATGGTTTAATGGTTAAATTGGCAAATAGTTCTGAAAGTTGGTTTCTGATGTGGAATTGGTAGTCTTTATTGGTTATTATGATTAAATCTTCTGGATTAACAGTAAGCAAACTTCTTTCAACAGTTTTTTGAATCAAAGATTTTTTATCACCGATTTTTAAAAATTGCTTAGGATATTTCTTTCTTGACAGCGGAAAAAGCCTTGTACCACTCCCACCTGCTAAAATAACTGCTTTCATTAACTTTCCTCCAATATATATTAACTAACCAAAGAATTCTTCTATTTTCTTATCTACAAATTCCTTGAATTCTTTCTTAAACCTTTCTTTACTAAATTTTTCAGAATTCTTTCTTATTTCCAAAGGATCAAATATATCTTCTCTTCGCTCAAAATTTTTAATGGCCTCAATCAAACTTTCTACAGTTTGTGTTCTAAAAAATATTCCTGTTTTTCCGTTAATGACTGTTTCAGTTACTCCTCCTTTACCATAGGCAATAACGGGTGTACCACAAGCTTGAGCCTCAACAGGTACTATTCCAAAATCTTCTTCAGCTGCAAATATAAACGCTTTTGCTCTCTGCATATAATCCTTTAACACTTCAAACGGCTGATAACCTAAAAGTTCTACATTCTTTCCAGCCTTTTTCTTTATTTTTTCAAAATCCGGACCATCACCAATAACAACAAGTTTTTTATCTGGCATTTTGGAAAAAGCTTCTACTATTAGATCTATTTTCTTGTAAGGAACCATTCTCGAAGCAGTAAGATAGAAATCTTCCTTTTGCGTATAAACCTCAAACTTATCAACATTTACGGGTGGATAAATAACCGTTGATTCTCGTCCATAAGTTTTCTTGATTCTCTTTGCAATGTATCTTGAATTTGCAATAAAATAATCTACTCTATTACTTGTGGTTGCATCCCAAATTCTTATGTAATGCAGAATAAGCTTAGCTATAACAGCTTTTATGCCCTTTGATAATCCCGATTTTTTCAAATATTCATGATATAAATCCCATGCATACCTTACAGGTGTATGACAATAGCATATATGAAGCTGATTAGAATTAGTTAAAACTCCTTTTGCTACAGCATGAGATGAAGAAATAATGACATCATATTCAGATAAATTAAACTGTTCTATTGCTAAAGGAAAAAACAGAAGGTAGTTTCTATATTTAGTCTTAGCTTTAGGAAGTTTCTGAATAAAAGAGGTTCTAATATCAGCTTTTTCAAAAATAGAATCTTTGAGTTTCTTTTCATCTTTTACGAGGGTATAAATAAAGTAAGGGTATAATTCATAGATAGCTTCCAAAACCTTTTCCGCTCCTGCTAAAGTTGTAAGCCAATCATGAACAAGCGCTATTTTCATCTGTTAAACTCGTACTTTAGAAATCTTCTCACAAATCCTGAGAAATAAAACTATGCAAAGATAGTCTATCTTTGCACATATATTTTTGTTTTCCATTTTTCTATTTTCTAATATCTATTTGGGAAGATATTAGGTTCCTACTAAGTAAAACTACTATTTCCAAGACCTTTAGTCTTAAATTATTTATAAAATAACAGATTTTAGTAGGTATTAATCCTATGTTCCAATAAGCATTTATATGTTTTTTATAAAATTTAATCCTATTTAAATGTATCATTTGCCTTAAAAACAACGGTTTTTTCTTATAAGTTCCTCCTTCTTTATGATAGACTTTAGAATTTAAACTTATACCTAATTTAAATCCTTTTTGTCTTGCTTGAAAACAATAATCCGTTTCTTCATAATATAAAAAGTAATCTTCTGACAATAATCCTATTCTTTTTACCAGTTTTTCATCTATTAAGAATGAAGCTCCTACAACATAATCAAGTTTCTTCTTTAGCTCTTCTCTCTTCACTATATGATAGCTTGTACCTAAAAATCTATTAATATGTCCACCATAAGCTTGAATTTTCTCAGGATTATCGTAGTAATAAAGCACAGAACCGGCTATACCTAAGTTATTTGTGCGCGAAAACCTTACTACAGATACTAAAGAATCTTTCTCGATCACAGTATCATTATTCAATAACCAAACATATTTAAAATCATTTTTTGATAAAGCATATCGAATTCCTACATTATTTCCACCGGCAAATCCTAAATTTTCTCCAGTCTGAATTAGAATTAGTGGATAATTTGTTGAATAGTTAACTGGCTGAATAGGTGATTGGTTGAATGGAAAATTGGACAAATTGTCAAATAGTTGATTAGTTAATTGGTCTGATGGTTGATTACCTTTTTTCTTACCATTTAACAAATTAACCATTAAACTATTCTCCAAATCACTATTGCCGCCTTTCTCAGCTTCTTCACGGGTATAGTAAACATAAGGAATAGGTTTTTTAACGGGAGGAAATGAAAGATGTCTTAAAGGATGGTCAGGTTTTACCCATACATCTAACTTTCCTTCTGCCCACTTCTTTATATATTCCATAGAATCGTTTGGAGAGTTGTTATCCACAACAATAACTTGGTAATTTGGATAATCGTTTCGTAATACACTCTCCAAACACTCAATCGTATCAGCCCAACCGTTGTAGTTGAGAATGATGATATAAACTTTTGGGAAGTCATACTTCTTATATGTTTTATCCACTTATCCTTGCTCCTCGTTAAGCATATATCAGTCTTCCCTTTGGTTTAGGAATTTTTCTTCCAAGTTCTCTGGCAGTTTCAATCCACTCATCTATTACTTGTTGAGCATTCTTTACAGCTTCTTCGTAGGTTATACCGTCAGCCATACAGCCCGGAAGTTCTGGAACTTCAACAATAAACCTTTCATCTTCGTCACTCCAATAAATAATGAGTTTATATTTATGTGCGAATTTCTTTCTTTTCAACAATTAAATTCTCTCCGTAAAAATTTAAGTAGTTCCTCTCTTTTGACCTTTTCACCTTTTCTATAACTTTTTCTTAAGATTGGAATCATTACATTTTATATAACAACTTTTAAAAAACTTGTACATTAAATCGGCTATTTCGTATCCTTCTTGCCTATTAATATATAAACTATCTACTCCCGTCGGAGGTTCATCTCCAGGAGCTCTTGTCCAGCTTAATTCTGGGTGATTAATTTTTAACCAGTCTATAATTTGATTTTTATTACACATTTTTAATCCTCCCGTCTAAATATACTTTTCAAATCTTCTAAAAATTTTTGGAGTTCGTTTTTTATAACTTCTCGGTAATAATTAAAATCCTTATACCTTTCTTCAAAGTTTTCAAAACAGTCTTTTATTTTATTAATAATCTTGGGTATATTCTCTTCCTTATCATAAAATTTATATTCTTCGGAAATAGGAACATCTTCAAAGTATTTAGCAGACCCTCTTTTTCCTGTAATTACACAACATCCTAAAATAGCAGCCTCTCGAGGAATTCTGTCTTTACCAGGGTGATTTCCAAAGTCTATATATACCTTAGCTTTTTGAAGAGTTTCTATCACTTGTTGTCTGGTCATATTAACCAAAGGAACAAATCTTATTCCTGGAGCATTCTTAATTATTTTCTTAGTGAAAGAAAAACCTTTTTTGGGATTGTATACAACAATATTTTCTTTTTTAAGTAAGTCTGTCTGAATTTTGAGAAAATTTTCATTTAGATAATCTGACAAATAAAATATTTTGTTTTTAGGAATACCATTACTTTCTAAGTGATGTATAGCATAATAGCTTTGTGCTAAATGAAAATCTACCTGTCTTACTTGATCAAATTTGAATAGGTTCATATGAGTTATTTTTTTCAAAGTTAATTCATTTATATCAAAAAGAGTCTTATTTAAAATTAACTTTGATATCTTATTTACTACTCTCCTAAAGAAAAAAGCTCTTTTGGATTTCAAAATTGCCGATATATAAAAGTTGTCTACACTTAACCACCAAATCACTTTTCTTATTTCTGAATATCTGGATAGAACTCTTATACCACCTATCACTTCAGGAACAATTAATAAGTTTTCTTTTTCGTCCTCAATCTTTCTTACATAAGGGTTGTTATATTGTTTATATTCTGGATGTACTGGATCAGGTAGATCAGATGGTACATAGTATATGTATGCATCAATATTTAAATTATTCCTTAGATGATATACTAATTGTTGTAATAATTCTGGTCCTCCAGTTGCAGTATTAGCAGGAGCAACTACATATACTTTAGTATTAGGGTAAATTTTTACACTCATTTTACTTTCTCCTCAAAGACTTCCAGTGCCCTTTTAACCACATCATCCATATCATAGTAACGATATTCTGCTAATCTTCCGACCAAAATAAGATTCTCAAACTTTTCAGCTAATTCTTTGTATTTATAATACAACTCCTGATTTTCCTCTGTAAATACAGGATAATAAGGTATATCTTTCTCAGGATTATAATCCTTAGGATACTCCTTTAGTATAACCGTCTTATTAACTTTTATAGGATGAATATGTTTAAATTCCGTTATTCTTGTAAAGTCATAATCGTTAGGATAATTAACTGTTGCTACTTCCTGGAAGTATTCTGTTTCTAAAGTTTCAAACTTTAAATCAAGAGAACGATACGGAAGCTTACCGAACTTATATTCAAAAAGTTGGTCTATCATTCCTGTAAATATTACTTTTCCTTTAAATTCCTGCCCCAAAAAGTAGATTTTCTTAGTTTCTAAATCTATGTTCATAACTTCTCTAAAATCTGTATTTAACATTAACTTTATGTTTGGATAGGCAAGCATTCGCTCAAAGATTTTAGTATAGCCTTCCACTGGAACAGTTTGATATATATCGTTAAAGTATCTATCATCTCTACCTATAAAGATTGGAACCCTTGCGGTAACTTCAGGGTCAATTTCTTCGGGTTTCTTACCCCATTGTTTAGCTGTGTAGTTTTTAAACACTTTTTTATATATAAAATCGGCTAAAAATTTTAAATCTTTGTCATTTTCTTTTCTAAGCTCTAATATTGGAACTTTAGAGCCGTAAGAATACTTAGAAAGCAATTTATTTATTAGTTTTTCCGCTAAACTTTTAGGGAATAGCATTTCAATTGAGTTAAAGTTGAATGGAATAGGAACTTTCTTCCCATCTATAAAAGCTAAAACTCTATGACGATAAATTTGCCAATCTGTAAAGTCAGAAAGGTAATCAAAAACTTCCTTATAGTTTGTATGGAACAAATGAGGGCCATATTTGTGAACAATTATTCCTTCTTTAGTCCTATAGTCATAACAATTACCCCCAATATGGGTTCTTTTTTCTATTACTAAAACTTTTTTGTTTAAAACATTTGCTATTCTTTCTGCAATAACACTTCCAGCAAAACCTGAACCAACTACAATATAATCAAACAATTTTTCCCTCCAAAACTTTTATACCTTTTTTTTGCAAATACACAAACATAGAAACTGTAACAAATATTTCAGATATTAACACAGCAAATGATATCCCAACATGTTGATAAAGTGGAACTAAAACAAAAGCTAACAAAATATTAATAATACTTGCACTCACTAAAATCTTTGAGAAAGCTTTTTTATAATTAAAATTTAGCATAGTTTGAATCCCAAATATATTGCTTAGGGCTATTATAAACGGTAGAAATGACAAAATTTTTAAGACAACAACAGACTCTGTATATTGATTCCCTAATAAAAATTTTACAATTAAATCCGCAAAGATGAATATGCCTACAGATAGAAGAAAACTTATTCCTCCAATTAAGAAAGTTACTTTCTGTATAAATTTAAGTCCCCTTTCTTTTGATTTATTAATCAGTTTACTTATATACGGATAAATTGTTTGAGAAACTGGAGTTATCAAACCTTGAACTGCTTTTACTATTTTCTCGGCAGCTGAATAATATCCAACAATTGTGTTATTTGTAAATAGACCTAAGATAAAAGTATTGGAAATTGTATATAAGCTAATTGCGACAGTAGAAATAAATATATACCAACCCTCTTTTAATTGGCGTTTTATGGCTATCAAAGATGGAACTTTAAAGTTAAAACCAAAATCTTTAATGACAATCCGCAAAGCTAGTATTCCAGTAACCAAAAATCCTAAGGAATTCAATAACGGTACATAAATATAATCTGAGACTTCATGAACAAAAACAAAAATAGAAACGGTAAAAATCAATTTAGCAGTAATATTTAAAATAGTAATATACTTCATCCTTTCCATTCCCTGAAAAAACCACACAGGAAATAAAGCTTGTCCAATAACTATTCCAAAAGTTAAGTAATAAATCAACCAATCCTTCCTAAACTTTTCAAAAGAAAAAACAATAATTGTCATAATTATGAAAGACAAAATAAGCAAAGCAAATTTTATAATCATTACAGAACTAAAAATTTCTGCAATCTTCTCTTTATTCTCCCGATGTATAGAAATTTCCCTTGTAGCTGATAGATTGAAGCCATAATCTGTGAGAATATTAAAATATTGAATAAATGCCTGTGCAAACGCTATAAGTCCAAACTTTTCAGGTCCTAAAACCCTCACAAGATAAGGTAAAGTAATTAAAGGAAGAATATAATTCGCTCCTTGAAGAACTGACAGAAAAAAAAAGTTTTCTAAAAGTCTTTTCTTATCCGAATCCAGCCTCCAGTTTAAAAGCAACCCTTTCTCCTGGATTAATAAGCTCCTTTTCCTTTTAAGACTGCTTCCACGGTCTTTATCAGTATAACCAGATCAAGCCACAATGACCAATTCAGTACGTACCATGTATCAAGTCTTACTCTTTTATCATAGTCCGTATCACTTCTTCCACTAACTTGCCATAATCCTGTTATTCCAGGCTTTACCATATAGTAATATTGAGCAAAATCTCCATAGTATTTTTCTATTTCTTCTTTTACAACAGGACGGGGACCAACAAGGCTCATGTCTCCCTTTAAAACGTTAAAAATTTGTGGAAGTTCATCAAGAGAAGTCTTTCTTAAGAGTTTACCTATTTTCGTAACTCTTGGATCATTTTTTAGTTTAAAATTTGTTTCCCATTCTTTTCTGGCTTGTTCATCTTCTTTTAGTAGCTTTTCAAGTCTTTCTTTTGCATCATGATACATAGTTCTAAATTTTATAACCCTTATAGTTTTTCCATTTTCACCAATTCTTTCATGGACAAAAAAGACAGGACCTTTTGAATCCAATTTTATAAGAATTGCTATAATCAGAATCAACGGAATTAAAACCGGCAGCAACATAAGAGAAATTAATAAATCAAAAGCTCTTTTTAAAGTTTTGTTGAGTTTTGATTTTAGATTATTCTTTATAGATAAAAAGAAAATCTCACTAAAAGGTATCGGGTAGAGCTCTGAATTTAAAAAAGCAAGTCCCCTGATGTTCGGTACAAAAAGAATGCGCCTGACTGTCTTTTGAATCTTCGCAAGAAATCTTTCAGCATCATCTATCCAGCTAAGTGGAATAGAAATAATAACAGTCTGGGTGTCAATCTTGCTCGAAACATCTTCCAGTAAGGAATTCCTATCTCTTAACAGAATTTTTTTAACTACTTCATAGCCTATAAACTTATTGTTTTCTAGAACATCTTCCAATTCTTCAATAAGTTTAGTATCTCCTATTAAGGTAACTGGTTCTCTCCACTTAGGAATTTTGTAGAGCAAACTTTTTACAATGTAACGAACAGAAGGAAACAAAAAGAGAGCATACAACCAGAGAAAAATCAAAGTAAGACGAGAAACTTCCTCCGACATTTTTCCTAAGGAAACAATAGCGAATATTACAACAGTGGCTATTGTTAGAGCTCTCGTCAACCTCCTTGCTTCTTCCCAGAATGGAAATCTGAAAGTATAAAGCTTCTCCAGCGCTATAAACAAAATAAAAACTATAGGAAACCACCAAAAAGATAAAAGATGTTTAAGTTCCATCTGATAAGGAGGAAAAATAGAATGACCAAAAAAATCTCTAGTTAAATAGGCAAAAACCAAACAAACATAATAAGAGAAGATATCAAAAACAATTAAAATCAAGTTTTTCAAATACATTCTTCTTACCATCTTACTTAGTAGGCTGGATTATAACTTATTTCTTTATTTTCTTCCTCAAGCCTACAAGAATTAGGAGTTGTTGGATAGATATGAGTCAGTTATTCGGGTTTTCGCTTTCTAAAAGTTTGGAACAGTCTATGTCTTTTTTAAGGTCGAGTACTTTGTAAAGACATTAATAGAAGGGTTGGATGTAACAATTAAATCTATCTTTCTATCACCAAGCTCCTTAAAAAGATTGACTCTTATCTTCCGCCTATCTTTATAATCGATTTTAGAAGAAACAACAAGAAGATCTATATCTCCACCTTTTTTATTTAAATCGGTTCTGCTGCCAAAAAGAACAATCTCTGCCTCTGGATCTACAGAAAGAATAGCTGTTTTTATTTTCTCAATCTCTTCTTTCGTTAATCGGACTTTTAGTGAACTACTCCTCATTGAAATGAGGAGCTTCCCGCTTCAACGAGTGCGCTCGCACTCTCTGCGGGCGTAAGTTCGGGTCGTTCCAACCCTACCGCTCGTAAGGTGAGCGACCCCGCTACCAGTCCCCTCCCCGCATCCACCGTTCATTAGGTAGGTGGATGGGCCGTCTACTAGTAGCACACCCGGCCTATTCACTTGTTCAAAGACCAGTAGGCTTGGTTATCGCCTTGCGTAAATTATATCAAACAACGGCTTACGCCGTGCGCTGTATCTCCCCTTTGAAAAGGAGAGGATTAGCGCAAAATTCTTCCTAAAACATCAGTTTTTTTCATTTCCACCACTTATTTCTTTCAATAATTCACTTAAGTTTAGCTTTACACCATCTATAACTTCAATGGTATCATTCCAATCGGTTATAAACCATCTTTTTTCTTTTTCTGCTACCCAAACTTTTTTTTCTTTCGTAAAAATCCATATAACCTTTTTTACTCCAGAGTCAAGTAAATCCTGCGTCTTTCTGTGGAAATATTCTTGTGGAGTGGAAAATTTCCTCAAGTTGGCCTTTGTGTCCACCTCAATTACCACTTCAGGAGGAAAGGTTATATAACCTTCAGGCAATTTATCAATTTTTTCCCTGTCAAAAATGGCTACATCAAGGTTATACCAGCTTCTTGGAGCAAATTTGTAGCCGAGTTCATTTGTAGCAAGTAGATATTTTTTCATGTCTATTTTTGAATAAAGAAAGCCTATAAGTAAAGCTACCAGTATTCCCTGTAGTCCTCCACTTCCCACAACCTCCTCCAGAGTTTTCTCACCAGATAAAACCTTGTCGTAATCTCTATAGTAAATTGGCTTTCCATACCTCATTTCGTAAATGAGCTCTCTCGGAATTCCTTTCCTTCCTCTTTTCTTTTTATCCTCTACTAAAGCACTTTTCATTGTTTTTCCTCCAGATTAAAGCAATCCTTCCTTCTTTAGAATTTCTCTAAACTTCTCATTTTCCTTTGCAAACTCTCTTGCTACATTTAAAAGTTTCCTCAGTTTCTCCGGTTTTACATCTCTTTCAAGCTCTTCTAAGGTTTGCCTTTTGGCTTCGGCTATTATCGTTCTCCTATCCCAATAGGCAAATCCGAATGCTCCCACCATTATTGCTGTAAAGATTCCTGTTATTATCCATAAAAATGTATAAAGCTGATCAAACTGTTTATTTATGTCTTCAAACCGTTTGTTCATATCTTCTCTAAGTTCTTCAAATCGTTTATCAATTTGTTCAAAACGCATATCTATTTGTTTAAATCTTTCTTCAAACACTGCCTGTCTCTTTTCTATCTCAACAAGCTTTTGATATATCATTTCATTTGTTACTCTAAATCCTTGAGATGGAGCAGAAAAAGCCAACGACGGAATCAACACGGCTATTAGTAGAACTATTATTCTCATCCTCTCTCCTTAATATAACCTTTCCACTCTCTCAATTTACTCCTTTAAAATTTCCATTTCAACAATCCCCATTCTTTAGTTTAATAGTTTAATAGTTGAATGGGTAATTAGTTAAAGAATCAAATTGGTAAATGGATTCTCCTAATCAACCATTCAACCATTCAACCATTCAACTAATCAACTATTTAACCTTTTAACCATTTTCCCATTCGACCATTTAACTATTTTCCCAATTAACCATTCAACTTACACACTCGTTGCCCACTTTATGAGTATATCTGCAACTTCAGTACGAGAAAACTCTTTCGGTGGTCTTTTCCCTTCTCTAAGCATTGCCCTTACTTTTGTTCCACTTAGATGGATATGGTCTTCTTTAGGATGAGGACATGTTTTTGAAGTTGCCATGTTTTCACACTTAGTACAGTAGAAAGCGTGTTCAAACTTCAATGGTTTAATGCCAAGTTCATCTATAAACTGTTCTACAAACTCTTGAGCTTCATAAGTTCCATAGTAGTTACCAACTCCAGCGTGGTCTCTACCAATTATCATATGGGTACAACCGTAGTTTTTCCTCATAAGCATATGGTGAACAGCTTCTCTCGGTCCTGCATAATGCATTGGCGCAGGTAGAACACTTAAATGAATTCTGTTTTTGTTAAAGTAATTTTCAATTAATACTTCGTAACACTGCATTCTCACAGGTGCAGGAATATCGTCATTTTTTGTTTCTCCAACAAGAGGATGAATAAGAGCCCCATCCATAGTTTCAAGAGCACATTTGATTATGTATTCGTGAGCTCTGTGAATAGGGTTTCTTGTCTGAAAAGCAACTACATTTTTCCAGCCCTTTTCTTCTATTATCTTCCTGACATCAGCAGGATCCTGATAATACTTTTCATCAATACCCTCTCTAACAGGCCTGTTTAGAAGTCTGATTAACTCTCCACCAATAAAGTAATTCCCTGCACTTTTTACGAAAGCAACGCCTGGATGGTTTTCGTCAGTTGTTTTAAAAACATTGTGGCAGTAAAAATCAAGGCTGAGAGTGTACTTATCTTCTACAACAACAATAGCAATTGGTCTATTGTATTTATCGTAAATGGCAACTTCATCACCAATTTTTAAAGAGTTCCAAATATTTTCTTCAATAGGTAAAAGTATAGGAATAGACCAGAGAAGCCCATTCGGAAGATGTACGTCTTTAATTACAGATTCTGCTTCATCTTTTGTCATAAAACCATTTAAAGGAGAATAACCTCCTATAGCTATCATTTCACAATGCCCAACGTATCTATCACCTGCAACAATCTTGGGAAGGTGTTTGGCTTTTTCAAGGAGCTCTTTCTTTTCTTCTTCTGTAGCAAGTCTGTTTACAAGTTTTCCACCGTGAGGAGTAATCATTTATGTAACCTCCAGTTTAGTTTAATAGTCAAATAGTGTAATAGTTAAATTCAGCTCAACCATTTCTCTATTCAACCACTCAACTATTCAACAATTTCCTACTCTGTAAGTAGTCTATAATTTTCTCCACACACTCATTTACACCCATTTTATCTGTTTCAACAACTACTTCTGGATTAAGAGGTTCTTCATAAGGATCATCAATGCCTGTAAAGTTTTTAATAATTCCAGCTCTTGCCTTCTTATAAAGTCCTTTTGGATCTCTTTTTTCACAAACTTCAAGAGGACACTTAACATAAACTTCTATAAAATCACCTTCAGCAACAAGATTTCTTACAAAATCTCTATCCCTTCTGTAAGGGGAAATAAAAGCTGTTAAAACAACTATACCGGCATCAACAAACAATTTTGCTACTTCTCCAATTCTTCTAATGTTTTCTCTTCTATCTTCCTCAGTAAAGCCTAAATCTTTATTAAGTCCCATTCTGATATTGTCTCCATCAAGAACGTAGGTATGAACTCCCATCTCAAAAAGCTTTTCTTCTACTTTGTGAGAAAGAGTAGATTTACCAGAACCAGAAAGTCCTGTAAACCAAAGAATAAAAGACTTATGTCCTTTCATTCCTTCTCTATCTTTCCTTGTAACTCTTCCTTCATGTGGAACTATAAACTTCTGCATAAAAATACCTCCATTTTATGACAGAACTACTTTTAATATGAGGAATTTCCTTCAAGGTTCAAAGACAATAATCTTTTCAAGAAGTGTTAGTTTAAACCATTTTAGCATTAGCACTTCATCTTCTTTTTATTTTTTTGTTTTTTTTTAAACAAATTAGATTTTATTTTTATTTTATTTATCAAATATATGGTCGGGGCGACCCGACTTGAACGGGCGACCTCTGGCCCCCCATGCCAGCGCGCTACCAGGCTACGCCACGCCCCGACTGAAAAAGAAATATAAGAAATAGGAACTTAAATTCAAGCTCTATTCAATTGTCATTATTGCTTCGTCTGGATTAACGTTGTCTCCAGGCTTAACGTAAATAGCTTTAACTACTCCACTTATTGGAGCATGAAGTTCGTTTTGCATCTTCATGGCTTCAACTATAGCAACAACATCACCTTCATTTACAGAATCACCTTCTTTAACTTTTATTTCAACAACTTTTGCAGGCATAGGAGATGTTACGTCTCCCTCTTTTGTTGCTCTTGGACGTTTAGAGGAACTTGCAAGTTCACCTTTAATTTCTACCTCTTCACCAGTTGGAACAACTTCAACAAGAGGTTCGACAACAACCTCTTCAAGTCTTCCATCTATCTTAATAAAGTAAGGCTTTTTACCTTCTTTTTTATGTCCTACTCCAGCAACTTTGACGTGATAACTTTCTCCATGAACGTTGATAATGAATTCTGTAGGTGCAAGAGGTTGTGGACATTTCCTCTCTTCTTCTAATTCGTCAGCAAGATCTTCTTCTGAAACAGGTGGAATTTCTCCTTTTTCAACCTTTTCTCTCCACTCAAAGAACTCTTTTGCAACTTGTGGGAAAAGGCAGTATGAAAGAACGTCTTCTTCACTCCTTGCAAGATCTTTTATTTCCTCTCTGCACCTATCAAGTTCTGGCTGGAGTAAATCGGCTGGTCGGCATGTAATTGGCTCTTCATTTCCAAGGACCTTTTTGATAATTTCCTCTTTAATTGGTGCTGGAGGCTTTCCGTAAAGACCTTTTACATAATTTTTAGTTTCCTGCGTAATCATTTTGTATCTTTCACCTGCAAGAACATTAAGAACAGCTTGAGTTCCAACTATTTGGCTTGTCGGAGTAACAAGTGGAGGATATCCTAAATCTTCTCTTACTCTTGGAACTTCTTCAAGAACTGCTTCCAGTTTATCAAGAGCTCCCTGTTCCTTTAACTGACTGATTAAGTTAGATATCATTCCACCCGGTATCTGATGCTCAAGAACAGCAGCATCTATACCTTTAAAGTCAATATCGTACTTTTTGTACTTCTTTCTTACTTCCTTAAAGTGATTAGCCATTTTTCTAAGAGCACTGCTATCAAGACCTACATCAAATCCAAATTCAGCAAAAGTGTAAGCCATTGTCTCTGTAGCTGGATGAGATGTATCTGAAGCCATTGGTGAAATAGCTACGTCAAATATATCAGCTCCAGCTTCTGCTGCTTTTAGTTGTGCCATCTCAGCAAGACCACTTGTACAGTGAGTATGAACGTGAACAGGAAGACCCACTTCTTTTTTAAGAGCTTTGACAAGGGAATAAGCTTTTTCTGGAGAAAGAAGACCTGCCATATCTTTTATGGCAATTATGTCTGCTCCCATTTCCTTAAACTGAAGAGCAAGCTCGATGTAGAGGTCTTCAGTATGGACAGGACTAATTGTGTAAGAAATAGCTCCTTCTACAATCTTTCCCATTTCCTTGGCAGTTTCAACAGCAACTTCAACGTTTCTAAGGTCGTTTAGTGCATCAAATATTCTGAAAACATCTATACCATTTTCTGCAGCTTTTCTAACAAAAGCTCTTACAACGTCATCTGGATAATGCCTGTAACCAACAAGATTCTGACCTCTTAATAACATTTGGAGTCTTGAATTTGGCATAAGCTTTCTAAGCGTTTTTAACCTTTCCCACGGGTCTTCTCTCAAAAATCTAAGGCAGGTATCAAAAGTAGCTCCCCCCCACATTTCAACAGACCAAAAACCTGCCTTATCAATTACAGGAGCTATATCAATCATATCCCTTGTTTTCATACGAGTAGCAAATAGAGACTGATGGGCATCTCTTAAAGTCACATCTGTAAACTGAATCTTTTTAGCCATTTGAGTCTCCTCCACGTTTATTCTTTAACTCATAACTACAACCCATGATGAGCAGCAATTGCAGCAGATAATGCAAGAGCAAGCACCTCTGGATCTGGCTCTTCTATAAACGTAAATTCTTTTATCTTTCTATCTATAAATGAAGTATCAAACTGTCCATTAACAAATTCTGGATCGTTTAGAATCTTTTTAAAGAAAGGAATCGTAGTTGGAACCCCTCTAATGACAAACTCGTTTAGAGCTCTCCTTGAACGTCTTATCGCTTCATCCCAGTTCCTACCCCATACAATTAGCTTTCCGACCATGGAGTCGTAATAAGGTGGTATCTTGTATCCTTTATAAACAACTCCATCCATTCTTACCCCAATTCCACCGGGAGAATAATAAGCAGTAATAGTTCCAGGAACTGGAATGAAGTCTTTTGTAGGATCTTCAGCGTTTATCCTAAACTGCATTGCAAAACCATGTATTTGAACACTTTTCTGAGAAAAGGAAAGTCCCATTCCAGCAGCAATTCTTATCTGTTCCTGAACTATGTCTATACCGGTAATTTCCTCTGTAATAGTATGCTCAACTTGAAGTCTTGGGTTTACTTCCATAAAGTAAAAGTTTCCATACTTATCCATTAAAAATTCCCAAGTACCAACCCCATAATAGCCAATTGCCTTTGCTGCTTCTACACAAATTTTCCCTAATCTTTCCCTCTGTCTTCTTGTTAGGACTGGAGAAGGAGCAATCTCAAGAACTTTCTGATGCCTTCTTTGAAGTGAACAATCCCTTTCTCCAAGATGAACAACATTTCCATGTTTATCTGCAACAATCTGAATTTCTATGTGACGAGGATTTTCTATGTACTTTTCTATGAAGATTTCACCTTTTCCAAATGCAGCTTCTGCCTCGCTTAAAGCAATCTTAAATTGAACTTCAAGCTCCTTTTCATTTCTTACTACTCTAAGACCTCTTCCGCCACCACCATGGGCAGCTTTAATCATTACAGGATAGCCTATTTTTCTTGCTATCTCTTTAGCCTCTCCAAGGTCTGCTACCGGTTCTTCGCTTCCTTCTGCAACGGGAACACCGAGCTCTTTCATAAGTTTTTTGGCTTCAATCTTGTTACCAAACATTTTAAGGTGCTTTACATCCGGTCCAATAAACTCAATGCCATGACGCCTTGCGTACTCTGCAAAGTCTGCTCTTTCAGAAAGGAAACCATAACCAGGGTGGATAGCCTCTGCTCCAGCTCTTTTAGCAATATCAACAATCTTGTAGTAATTAAGATACGCTTTTATTGGATCACCATGAATTAGATAAGCTTCATCTGCTTTTTTAACGTGAAGGGAGTTTACGTCTGCTTCTGAGTAAATAGCAACCGTTTTTATGCCTAACTCTTTACATGCTCTTATAACCCTTGTAGCAACCTCACTTCTGTTTGCTATCAAAACTTTCTTAAACATCAAAGCAGTCCTCCAATAAGCCTTAGAATCACATTTGTAATAACTCCTGCTACAGCATCGTCAACAGTAATTCCTAAACCGCCAGGAAGTTTTTCAAAGAATCCAATTGGTGGAGGTTTCATTATATCAATAACTCTAAAGAGTATTAAACCTAAGAAAACTGTCTTAATGTCAGCAGAAAGTCCCAAAAGAGCTATTTCCATTCCAAGAATCTCATCTATTACAACACAGTCAGGATCTTTGTTCCCAAGCTCTTTTGCTACATAATCAGCAGATATTACACTTAAAATAAAGGTTATAAAAATAATTAGTAATTGAAACTTTAAATTCGTAGGCCATAGGAAATAGAGCAAAATAGCTGCTAAAATAGAACCCCAAGTTCCTGGCATTTTAGGAAGTTTACCGCTATAAAAACCTGTAGCTATGAATTCCATTAATCGGTTCAATTTGTATACCTCAAAAGATTTTGAAAAGTTATTATATCAGCCTTTTGTTATAAAAAATTTTTAGGAGTAAAAAGATGACTTTGTTTGAATCCTATTTTGAGAAAAAAGAGTTTGACTGGAAACCTGGACTTGAAAGAATTAAGAAAGCAGTTGAGGAGATAAACTTAAAAAAGTTTCCATCAATCATTGTTGCTGGGACAAACGGCAAAGGTTCTACCTCTCACATGATAGCTAAAATTCTTAAAGAACATGGTTATAAAACAGGACTTTTTACATCTCCTCACCTTTTTAGATTTAATGAAAGATTTAAAGTAGATTTAAAAGAAATTGACGACGAAGTTATAAATGATTGTTTTAAGGAAATCTTCCAAGTAGTAAAAAAGTACTCACTAACTTACTTTGAAGCTGCTTTTTTACTGTCCTTATCTATTTTCTACCACTTTAAAGTTGACTTTGCCGTATTTGAAGTAGGTTTAGGAGGAAGATTAGACGCTACAAATGCTGTTAATCATGACATAGCTGTTATAACACACATAGACTACGACCATAGAGATTATCTTGGAAATACGATTGAAGAAATTGCAAAAGAAAAGATTGCTGTTATAAAAAATAACATTCCAGCAGTAGTTTCTGAAAATAAACGTATTGTTAAGGAATTGGTTCTTTCAAAAACAAATAAAGCTTTTATCTTTGGAAAAGATTTTGATGTAGCAGATATAACAGTTTCCATTGAAGGTACAACTTTTAAGTATGGTGGAAATACTTATTTAACAAGCTTAATAGGGAAACACCAAGCTATAAATGCTGTAACCGCACTAAAAGTTTGCGAAACTATACTTGGAGAAAAATTTAAACCAGAACTTTTAAATAAAGGTTTAAAAATTTCTCTTCCTGGAAGATTTCAATTAATAAGGAAAAATCCTACTGTTATTTTTGATGTTGCTCACAACGTAGATGCTTTTAAAAATTTGTTTAAAACAGCTAAAGAAATTGGAATAAAAGCTGATGTTATCTTTTCAGGATTAAAAGACAAAGATATTAAGAACAATCTAAAAGTTATTAAGGATTACTTAAACTATTCAAAAGGAACACTTTTTGTAACCGAAATTAATAATCCAAGAGGAATGAAATTTGAAAAACTACTTGAACTTACAAGAAAAGTAGGAATAGAAAAAACAGAAAGAGTTGATAGAATTGACATTAACTACATAAAAAACGAAACTATCATCACAGGCTCTTTTTACATTGTGGAGAAATTAGATGGAATTAATAGAATTTAAGTGGAAAAGGGAAGTTCCAGAAGATTTCATTGTAAAAGAAACTGCTGAATATCCATTTTCTGATAGCGGAAATTACTATCTTTATCTACTTATCAAAAGAAACCTTAGTACAAGAGATTTAGCAGAAAAATTGCAATTTAGCTATGCCGGAATGAAGGACAAACTGGCGTTAACATTTCAGTACGTATCCTTTGATAAATTCATTGGAAACTATAAAAAAGAAAAGATAGACAGTAAAAGCTGGTACATTCTAAAGTTTGTTGGAAGGATAAAGAAAAAAATAAAGATAGGACAGCTAAAAGGGAATCGCTTTTTTATTAACCTACGCGATCTTAAAACAGAAGAAAGAAATTGGTTTATTAACTACTACGATATTCAGAGAATAAATAATAACTGGAAAAAAGGAAGGAATTTAATAAAAAAACTTTTTAAAAGTCCAAAAAGAAAACTCAAATGGAGAGAGAATTTCTTTATAGATTCTTATCTTTCTTATTTATGGAATAAAAGCTTGGAGCTCTACTTAAAAGAAAGAGTAAGCGGACATTTCATAAAAGAAAAAAATGAAACCTTCTTTATCCCAGAACTTGAGGATTTCCAAGCTCTTCCAAAATTTTGGACTATTTTAGGTTATAAGAAAAAGCTCTTAGAAAGTGAAATTTACTATGAAAAGATTTTAAAAGAGGAAGGTTTTGAACTAAAAGAATTTTTGGAACTTTTACGAAAACTAAGAATAAAAGGCGATTACAGAATGACTTACGTTTTAGTAAGGGATTTTAAAAAAGTTGGGAATTACGTTTTTTTCTATCTACCCAAGGGTTCTTATGCTACTATGTATTTAAAACATTTGCAAATGGAAACTTCTTAGGAGTAAGCTCTTATGGAAAAAGTAGACAAACTCTATAAATACCTTTCTCCTTGTACTCTCTGCCCAAGAAACTGCAAAAGTTTAAGAGATAAAGGAGAAGTTGGTTTTTGCAAGGTAACAGATAAACCAATGGTATCTTCGTTTGGACCTCACTTTGGAGAAGAACCCGTTCTTGTTGGATTTGGCGGTTCGGGGACAATCTTTTTTACAGGATGTAACTTAGAATGTGTTTTCTGCCAAAACTATCAGATTTCTCATCTAATGGAAGGTGAGTACATCACAGTTTCTGAACTTTCAGACATTATGATTTATCTAGAGGAAAAAGGTTGTCACAACATAAACCTTGTTTCTCCAACTCATCAGATACCTCAAGTCTTTTCAGCTGTTGAAGAAGCTAAAAGAAAAGGATTAAAAATACCTATTGTTTATAACTGTGGGGGGTATGAAAACATAAAAGTTTTAAGAGAGCTCCAAGGACTTGTTGATATATACATGCCAGATGTAAAAACATTTAACCATGAATTTAGCAAAAAGTACTTAAAAGCTCCTGACTACCCAGAAATTGTAAAAGAAACGCTTCTTGAGATGAAAAGACAGGTAGGACATCTTAAAGTTAATGAGTACGGTTTAGCAGAAAAAGGACTCATGATTAGACATCTTGTAATGCCAGGCTGGATAGAAGACAGTAAGGAAATCTTAAGATGGATTGCTGAAAACCTTGGTAAAGAAACTTATGTTAACGTCATGGAACAATACTTCCCATTTTACAAAGCCTGTGATTATCCTGAAATATGTAGAAAGACAACAGAAGAAGAGTTTAACAAAGTCTATAGCTATGCTAAGAAACTTGGACTGAGGCTTGCTGTATGAAGCTTAAGATACAGAAAGAAGTTATCCTTGCTCCTTTGGCTGGATATACCCATTCTGCATTCAGAAGGCTTTGTAAAAGACTTGGAGCACATAGAACTTATTCAGAACTTATGAATGCAACTGGAATAATATACAAAGGAGAAGAAAAAGAACTTGCTTACTTTACTGATGAAGAAAGGCCAATACATCTTCAAGTTTACGGAAGAAATCCAGAAGAAATAGCAGAAGCTGCAAGGAAAATAGCAGAAAAGTATAAACCTGAAGCAATAGATATAAATTTTGGATGCTCTGTTAAAAAGGTTCTCAAGGCAAAGGCTGCAGGATATTTACTTCAGTTTCCAAAAGAAATGGGCAAGATAGTTGCAGCTACAGCTAAAGCCTTAAAGCCTTTAAATGTTCCAGTAACTGCAAAAATACGTCTTGGTTTTTACGAAGATACGTTGGAAGAAATTGCCGAAGAACTCTTAAAAGCTAACGTTTCCGCTATTGCTCTCCATCCAAGAACGGCAAAACAGGGATTTTCAGGTAACGCTAATTGGGAAAGGGTGAAAGATTTAAAAAAGATTGCTGGCGATACTCCGATTATAGGAAGTGGAGATATAAGAAGCTGGAAAGAGATTGACCAAAAGTTTGAAGAAACAGGATGTGATGGAGTTATGATTGGAAGAGCAGCTTTAGCAAATCCTTGGATTTTTAAAGAATTCAAAGAAAAAAAGGATATTGAAGTCAGATTGAAGGAAAGAATCGAGTTTATTCTTAGAGAGCTCCAGCTAATGTGGGAGTTTTTTGAAAAAGAAAGAGCGTGCAAAGTAATAAAATCTCAAATAAGTCAAATTTTTAAAGGAATCAGAGGAAAAGCAAAACTTAACGATATGATAATGAGAAGTAAAACCTGTGAAGAATTACTGAAAAACCTGAAAAATATTTAACAAAGAAAATCGGGAATTTGACTTATAGTTGAAATATTAGAAGCTACTTCAAAGCCATTCTTCTTAGCTTCTTTCTCTCTTAATTCCTCTAGTTTTACTTTTCTAACTTCTCCAGTAAGACCAATTTCTCCAAAGAGAACAAAATTTTCCTTTACGGGCCTTTCAAGATAACTGGAAATAATGGCAGCAGCTATTGGAAGATCAACTGCAGGCTCACTAATCTTAACCCCACCAACAACATTTACAAAAATATCAAAATTTCTAAGAGGATATCCAAGCTCTTTCTCAATTACTGCAACAATAATCGAAAGTCTGTTTGCATCTATTCCCTTGGCTCTCCTTTGAGGAGTGGAAAAAACAGCTCTCGTTACAAGAGCTTGAACTTCAAGAAGCAAAGGTCTGCTTCCTTCTATTCCTGCAAATATTACTGATCCCGGTTTTCCAATAGGTCTTTCAGAGAGAAAAAACTCAGAAGGATTCAAAATTTCTCTTAATCCTTTTTCGGTCATTTCAAAAACAGCCAGTTCTCCAGTTGAACCAAACCTGTTCTTGAGACTTTTAAAAACTCTAAAGTTATATCCTTTGTCTCCCTCAAACTGAAAAACAGCATCAACTATATGCTCTAAAACTTTTGGTCCTGCAATCGTCCCCTCTTTTGTCACATGTCCAACAATAAAGGAGGTAATCTTTTCTGACTTTGAAAGATTTGTTATGAAAGCTGCTGACTCTCTTACTTGCGAAACAGAACCGGCAGCAGACTCTATGTGAGGAAGAAACAAAGTCTGAATAGAATCAAAAACTACAAAAACAGGTTTTATCTTTTCAATTTGTTTTGAAATTTCCTCAAGGTTATTCTCAGCAAGTACATAGATATTGGAACTTTTAACTTCTAATCTCTTTGCTCTAAGAGCTACCTGTTCCGGAGATTCCTCTGCAGTAACGTATAGAACTTTTCCGTAGTCTGAAAACTTATTTGCAAGTTGGAGAAGAAAGGTAGATTTTCCAATTCCTGGTTCACCTGAAAGGAGAGAAACAGAACCCTTAACAATCCCTCCTCCTAAAACTCTATCAAACTCAGAAATTCCTGATAGTATCCTTTCTGCTCTTTCTTCTCCAATTTCCTCAAGGGAAAGAGGACTAGTTGTTGAAGGTTTTATCCAACCAATTCTTACATTTTTTGCTTCTATTTCTTCAACTAAACTTCCCCAACTACCACATTCTGGACACTTTCCTGCCCATTTAGGAGTCTTATAACCACACTTTTGACAAATATAAATACTTTTCCTCTTTGTCATATTCACCTTCAAAATAGGAAACAGTTAACTTTTTTTATTTTAAAATACAATTTTTGCAACGTTGTAAACTCCAAGTGCTACTATCCAAGCCGTAAATAGCTCTATCACTATGGAAAAAATTGGCCACTTCCACGAACCACTTTCCTGTTTTATAGCTGCAATTGTTGCTACACAAGGAATGTATAAAAGAGTAAAAACCATATAGGCAAGAGCACTTTCTGGAGTAAAGATATTAGAGAGTGAATGTATAATGTTTTCTTCACTACCGTAAAGAGCTCCAAGAGTTCCAACAACTACTTCCTTAGCAAGAGCTCCAAAAATAAGCGCAACTATAGGTTTCCAGTCATCTATACCAAGTGGCTCAAAAATTGGAACGAGAAGTTTTCCAACATGACCAATTAAGCTATTCTCACTTGCATACTCAACTCCCGCAGGAAGAGTTGCAAGAGCCCACACGAAAACGGAAACAGCAAGTATTACAGTTCCAGCTTTATAAACAAACTCCCTTACTTCTATCCACGTTTGATTAATGACTACATTCCACGACGGAAACTTATAAGATGGTAACTCTATAAAAAATTCTTCTCCATCTTGTTTAAAAAACTTTGAAAGAACAAATGCAAGTAAAAGAGAAAGAAAAATACCTAAAAAGTATAGAGAAAAAATTACTAAAGCTTGATATTCTTTGAAAAATGCTGCTGCAAAAAGCGTATAAACAGGAAGTCTAGCTCCACATGAAACCCAAGGAATAATGAGCATTGTTATAAGCCTTTCTGTTGAAGAACGCATAGCCCTTGTGGCGTAAACAGCAGGAACATTACATCCAAACCCTAGAATCATAGGAATAACCGAAGAACCACTTAAACCAAAGAGCTTCATAGAATTATCCCAAAGAGCTGCTGCCCTTGCCATATAACCAGTATCTTCAAGAATTGACATCAAAAAGTAGAGAATTCCAAGAACAGGTAAGAAAACCATTACAGCACCAACACCCGCAAGAACTCCATCATTTATAAGAGAAAGTAGAAAATGAGGAAGAAATGAAAGTTGTTTGGTAAGAAAATTTGGAAGAAACTGACCAAAAATAGAATCAATAAAATCACTTATAGGAGCACTAAGATCAAATGTAAGCTTAAAAACTAACCACATAATCAAGAAAAAAATTGGTATTCCTGAAAAAGGATTCGTTATAAACTTATCAACTTTATCACTAAAATTCTCACGAGGTATTTCTTCTGTTCTTTTTATTACTCTTCTTGCAATCTGAGAAGCAAAATTAAACCTTTCCCGAGCAATGTAAGATGGTAGATCACACTTATACTTCTTTTCAAGAGCTTCCTTTATAACTTCAATTTCTTTAAAGATTTCTTCAGCAAAAATCAAGCTCTTTTTTGCCTCCTCAATAATTTCAGGATCATTTTCAAGAAGCTTTATGACAAACCATCGCTTATTATAGGGAATATTCTCTTCCTTCATTTTCAAAAGTAAAAGAGAAATAGCATTCTCAAGGTCTTCAGAATATGTAGGAATTATTCCCTTTGGTTTTAAATCACCAGTAGCAACTCTTAAAATAGTTTCTGAAAGTTCTTCAAGACCTTTTCTTCTAATAGCAGATATAGAAACAACAGGTAATTCAAGAATATCCTCTAAAATTTTTTTGTCTATTGTGTATCCTGCATTACGTAGTTCATCAGTTTTATTAAGAACTAAAATAGGCTTAATCCCCATTTCAAGGAGCTCTATTGTAAGATAGAGATTCCTTCCAAGAAGAGTAACATCAACAATATCAAGAACCGCATCATACTTTTCTTTAAGAAGGAAATTTCTGGTAACTCTTTCCTCCAATGTATAAGATGTCAAACTATAAATTCCTGGAAGATCTATGAGCTCTATATCAACTCCACGAAAATTATACCTACCTATTTTTTTCTTAACGGTGACCCCTGGCCAGTTCCCTACCTTCTCGTTAGTACCAGCTAATGCATTCATTATCGCTGTTTTTCCAACGTTCGGGTTACCTGCAAGAGCCACCTTAATATTTCTTTTCATTCCTCCTCCACTTCTATTCTTGATGCCATTCCTTTTCCTAAAGCAAGACGAGTTCCAGCAGCTTCAATAATCATTGGACCAGGCGGAGCTTTAACAACCTTTATGGTTGCTCCTGGATAAATTCCTATTGCTGCAAGCCTATTCCTCATTCCCATTCCACCAGTAATATCTATGATTTTTACACTTTTTCCAGAAGGAATATCTACAAGTCGCATATTAACCTCCTAACTATAGTTAGATAATATTAACTTTTTAAGTAATTTTAAGTAATGTCAACTAGGAAAGGCAAAACTAAAAGTTTTATAAAATGTATTTTTAGGAATATAGTTTTTAGGCAATTATAAAAATGTTCCTTTATTTTATTAAAAATTTTTCACAAAGGAACAAAAGAATTGTGTGAAAAAATAGGAATAAAAAAGATATCAAAAAAATTCAAAAATTTTTGAAGTGCAGTGGAAAATCCACCGCACTAAAAAACGATTAGAAACGATAAAATCGACGCAATATACCTAGGAAACTTTCTTTTTCTTCTTTTTTTTCTTTAATACCTCTTTCCTGTTGTTGCTTTTCTTCAGTCTTAACCAATACAGAAACT
The DNA here is from genome assembly GCF_000191045.1 of Desulfurobacterium thermolithotrophum DSM 11699. Taxonomy (NCBI): domain Bacteria; kingdom Pseudomonadati; phylum Aquificota; class Aquificia; order Desulfurobacteriales; family Desulfurobacteriaceae; genus Desulfurobacterium; species Desulfurobacterium thermolithotrophum. The sequence goes on along the minus strand of NC_015185.1, from coordinate 1,336,299 downwards.
GATTTTTTAGCCCTTGGGAAAATTAATTCTTCTTCCATAACACTAGGTGTAACAAACATAAGAGCTTTGGTTGGACAAACTTTTACACAGGCAGGATTTTCCTCACATAAATCACATTTAATAGCAACAGACCTTTTACTTACTAAGGATTCAAAAAAAGAAAAAATTCCAGACTTATAAGAATCATTATCAGAAGACATTAACTTTTCTTCAGGTCTTATTGCTCCAAAAGGACAAACCATTACACACATTTTACAGTCAATACATTTTTCTTCATAAACCTCAATATAATTTTTGCCAAATCTGAGAGCTCCAACCGGACAAACATTAGCACAAGGCGCATCATCACATTGTCTGCACTGATTGGGCATAGACCCATCATAAGTATGAACTAAAATTAATCTCGGTTTTTCAACTTTTCCTCTTTCCTTTGCAGATTGATAACAGGCTGCCATACATGTATAACAGCCTATACACTTTTCAGGATTACACATAACAAAACTGTTCATTCCTTCTGAAACAGTAAAAGCCATAATATACCTCCCTTAATGACAAGAAGGAGAAAGTTTTTGTGATTGAAACTTCTCTTTTTTCTCTCTTAAAATTCTAAGGTACTCCTCTTCAGAAATCTTGCGAATTCTTGCTGCAGCAATTTTAAATTCTGGTGTACCAGCTATTGGATCATGAGCTGGATTTGTTAACTCGTTCCCACAAGCCTCCCAGTAATGAAATGTTACAAATAGAACATCTTCTGGAATTCTTTCAGTCACCCAAACTTTACATGCAATCTTTCCTCTTTTTCCTTCTATCAATACGTAATCTCCAGTAGAAAGATCATACTTCTTTGCTGTTTTTGTCCCTATTTCCACAACAGAACCATAAATATCAGCTCCCTCTTCAAGGGGCATACACCTTCTAGTCATCGTTCCAGTGTGATAGTGGTAAACTCTCCTTCCAGTTGTAAAAAGACACGGATAGACTTTATCCGGTTTTTCATCAATTGCACCAACCATCATTGGATAATTTTCCGGAAGGCTTAATTCTTTTTTCAGTTTCTTTTCAAGATCTGGCTTCTCTTCCTTATTCTCTGTAAAGATCACAGGAATAAGCTTTGCTTTTCCATCAGGAGTTAAAAATTTTCCATTTCTATAAAGTACCGGAGTACCGGGGTGGTCTTCTGTCGGACATGGCCATGAAAGACCATTTTCTTTTTCGAGTCTTTCGTAGCTTATTCCACCAAACTTTTCTGGATCTGCTTTTCTTATCTCATTCCAAACATCTTCAGCATCCTTGTAGTCAAATCCTTTAGCTCCGAGCTTTTTTGCAATTTCACAGAATATCTGCCAATCCGGTTTAGCTTCTCTTGGAGGTTCTACGGCCTCTTTGACAAGCTGTACCCTTCTTGATGTATTTGTAAAGGTTCCATCTTTCTCTGCCCAACAAGCCGCAGGCAAAACAACATCGGCTTTTTTAGCAGTTTCTGTCAGGAAGATGTCTTGAACAACAAAGAAATCAAGGTGAGCTATTGCTTGAAGAAAATGATCCGTCCATGGATCAGACATCACTGGATTTTCTCCAAAGACGTAAAGAAACCTTATTTTTTTCTCTTCAATAGCATGAGGAACATCGGGTATCCAAATTCCAGGTTTATCAGAAAGCTCACAATTCCAAAGTTTTTCAAAATATTCTCTTACTTTTTTATCAGTTAAAGGTTTGGAACCGGGAAACCTATCTGGAAGTGCTCCTAAATCACTTGCACCTTGAACGTTGTTCTGTCCTCTAAGAGGATTTATTCCCCCGCCTTCTATACCTAAATTGCCAGTTATTGCGGCAAGGTTAGAAAGAGTCCAAACAGCTCCTGTTCCATGAGTAAATTGGGTTACACCCATTGTGTAAAGAATCGCTGATGGTTTTTCTGTTGCATAAATCCTTGCTGCCTTTTCAATGAGTTCAGCAGGAACATCAGTCATCTCAGAAACTCTTTCCAGAGTATATTCTTCTACTGATTTTTTTAGATATTCAAAACCAACTGTATGTCTTTTTACAAACTCTTTATCGTACAAATCGTTTGTAATTATGTAATTAATAATTGCATTGATAATTGGAATGTTATATCCAATAGGAAGCTGGATATGGATATGAGCTTTCTGAGCCATTTCCGTTCTCTTTGGATCGATAACTATAAGCTTTGCTCCTCTTTCTAAAGCTCTTTCAACATGCATAGCAATAATAGGATGACATTCACCAGTGTTTGAACCAATAATTAGAATACAGTTAGAATACTTACTAAACTCTGCAAGATCATTTGACATTACTCCACTACCTAGACTCTTGGCCAGACCGGCCACTGTTGGAGCATGTCAGAGACGAGCACAATGGTCTATGTTATTTGTTCCTATCGCAACTCTGAAAAACTTCTGAAAAACGTAGTTATCTTCATTCGTACATCTTGCAGAAGAAAAGCCCATAAAAGCATCAGCTCCATATTTTTCTTTTATCTCTTTTATTTTTGAAGTTATAAGTTCCAAGGCTTCTTCCCAAGAAGACTCCACCAACTCTCCATCTTTGGAGAACTTTCCATTTTTCTTCCTTATCAAAGGTTTTTTTAGTCTATCGGAAGAATGAACATATTCCCAGCCGTACAATCCTTTAAGACAAAGCTCTCTATCATTTACTGGATGATTTTTTGTTGGTTCGGCTTTTACAATTTTTCCATCCTTTACAAACAGATCAATGTTACAACCTGTTCCACAGTAAGGACACGTAGTTTGAATTTTTTTCATTTCTACCTCCTATGAAAGATGTCAACCCCCAACACAGAGGTTGCATTTATTTTCAACAAAATCCATAAATTGCCTTCTCTCTCTCAAAACTGCGAACATTACTTTAACCAATTTCCTCGCCGCAGCTATCAGCGCTTTCTTCTTCTCTAAACCTTTCTTAACTAACCCTTCGTAAAATCTTTTAACTGAATTGTCTAACTTGCTGTTCAATAACGCTCTCGTAGCCTGGATAATCTTGTTCCTCGTTCTGCTGTCCCCTTTCTTTGTTATCCTTCCATTTCTAACTTCGTCTCCACTGCTATTAACACGAGGAACAAGTCCAAAATAAGCCGCTACCTTGTCTCCGTTTTCAAACCTCTCTTCGTTACATACGGCAGATATAAAGGCTATAGCTACTATATCTCCTACTCCAGGTATGCTTTTTAGAAGTTCTACTTTTCCCTTAAGCTCCTCATCTTCTCCTATAAAACTCTTGATATCTTCTTCTGTCTCTCTTATCTTATCTGTTAAGTATTCTATTGTTTCTATTTGCCTCCATATCGTTTCTCGTAATGACGGAGGCACTTTCTTCTTCGTTTCTTCCTTTATCCTTTCCATCCCTTTCTTCGTGGTGAGTTCTCTCTTGTTTGTCTTTATCCCATATTCAAGCAATAGGCTATGAAGTCTGTTAATTACCCCTTTTCTCATATCTACAAAGCTATCTCTCTCTTTCATCTTTATCCTTAGCTCTTTTTCTTTTCTCGTCGGGACGTAAACTGTCGGAAGTAAGCCCATTTCATAGTAAATGGCTATCGTTTCTGCATCTATCCTGTCGTTTTTAGCACTGTTAACACCTTTTAGAATGTTCTTAAATTTGTTAGTGTTAACGTAAGTTATTTCATCAACGCAGTTCCTTATCTCCTCCGTAAAAAATGTTACTCCTGTTAAGGTTTCTACCGCAACTTTTACTGAATATCCTTTTTTCCTAAAAGTTGTTAGGTGATTTTTAAATTTCTCTAACTCTTCTGCTTCGTACTTCTTGGTATTAAGTATCCCTGTCAGACAATCTAAATAAGCTGCTGTAAAGCTGTTTTTGTGGTAGTCCACTCCGACATACAGTGTTTTCTCTACCTTCTCCTTCATCTCTACCCCCTGATATGTTTTGTGTTTTGCAACCTCTGCTTCGGGACTATTCCCATACTCCAATACGGCGCTTCCCGCCACTATAATTAGCCGGCAGGAGGCATCGGCTAATCTCCACGCACGGGGCTTATTCCCCAGGGAAAAATCCAGCCTCCTGCCTTTAAAGGTTGCCTCTTTACTATAGTCCCGAATTTCAGGGGGTGACATCTTTTATATCATCTCCTAGCTTCATTAATTGCTTGAAATTTTTTCAATATCTTCTTTATGACCTAAAAATCCCGCAATTCCAACAAAGAGAGCTCCACCTACAATATTTCCAAGAGTAGCTGGAATTTCATTATTAATAAGAAAGTGCTTAATATCTAAGCTCGTAAGCTTTTCTACTGGAAAGTGATGGAGGAGCTCTGAAAGTACCTTCAAATCTCCTCCTACTTGTGCTAAGTAGTAAGCTTTACAAATGAGAGCATGAGTAATAATAAACATATTTGCAACACAGTGTTCATAACCGGAAGCAACAAACGCTGCAATTGCAAAAGCTATTCCCCAAATTCTTCCGGCAGCATCTTTGCTAGAGATTCCTAACCATACAGCACAACAAACTAAAACGTTACAGAGAATTGCTCGTAAAAATGCTTCTAAAAAGAAAGAGAACACTTCGCAGCTCCAACTTCAACAAAGTGCTGAGCTATCCATCCATTAAACTTTAATGGAAGACCAGAATAAAAATACATAAAAGCCATAAGTACAGCTCCTACAAAATTAAAAATCCAAACAACTGTCCAATAAGAAATGATTCCTCTAAAAGTATCAAGTTTCTTTTCCAAAACTGTAACAGTAGTAAGAGTAGAACTTGTAAACAAATGACCTCCAAAGAAAACAACAAGCATAAGTCCTACAGAGAATGCAAATCCCCCTATAAAGTTCGCTATTCCTGGTGCTAACTTTTCCCCTACTTGAACAACCGAGTGAGCCCAAAATATATCACCAAGAGCAATAGCTCCTCCTGCCATCATAGAAAGAATAATAATGCTAAACCATGAAGTTTCTGCTTTATGCTTGGACATATCAGAAAGACTTCTTACAACCTCTGCCGGTGACAAAATTCCCATCTTCGTTACCTCCCTATTTTAATTATCTCAGTAAAATATACGTACAATTTTAGAGCTTTCAATATTTCTAAATCAATAAATATTAAAATTAATCATCATAATTGTTATAAAAAAATACTCTTTCAATATCTCCTTAATTACATAGAAACTAAAAGGATAAATGATTATTTTCTAAATAATACGAATTAAAAAGTTTTTAGAAACAATCTCATAAAAATTCATATGGTAAAGAGCTTAATTGCTTTTTGTTACTCTGAAAATGTATTACAGATTATTTCAGATATAGTTTTGATCTATTGTGAGAGTGAAAACTAACGAATTTAGACAGTGGGTAATATTTAAAACTTTAATAAAAAAATTTAAAAAATTTATCAATTATCTATATGAATAGAAACTATCTTGTAGAAGTAATAAAGGGGTCAAATCTATCTAGCAGAAATGACCAACTTTTTAAACTAAGTTATAATTGCTACAAACAAAAAAGGGAGGAAAGAAATGGATGTAAGAAAAATACCTGCTGGAAAGAATGTCCCTGAAGACATTTACGCAGTAATAGAAATTCCTCAAGGTTCAAATGTAAAGTACGAAGTAGACAAAGAAAGTGGTGCAGTTTTTGTTGACAGATTCCTTTTTACACCGATGTTCTATCCAGCAAATTATGGTTTTGTTCCAAATACACTTGCTGAAGATGGAGATCCGATTGATGTTCTCGTAATTTCAAGACAACCAGTTACTCCAGGAAGCGTTATAAGATGTAGACCTATAGGTGTGCTTGTAATGGAAGATGAAAGCGGACAAGATGAGAAAATCTTAGCCGTACCAGTTGATAAACTTGACTTAACATTTAAAAACATTAAAGAAATTACGGATCTTCCAGAAGCTACGTTGAATGAAATCAAACACTTCTTTGAACATTACAAAGACTTAGAGCCTGGAAAGTGGGTAAAAGTTAAAGATTTTAAAGGTAGCGATGTTGCGAAAGAAATGATTAAAAAAGCTGTTGAAAACTATAAAGGTTAAATTTAGGAGTCCCCAAAAAGGGGACTCTTTTTATTGTGAGTTAATCCTAAAAGTTTAAGTGCTTTACTTGTTATTTTTCTTCCACGAGGAGTTTTAACGATAAGACCTAATTCTATAAGATATGGTTCATGAACATTTTCTATTGTATCAACATCTTCTTTAAGAACAGTTGCAAGTGTAGTAAGTCCTACGGGTCCTCCTTTAAAAGTTTCTGCTATTGTCTTAAGAATCTTTCTATCCATTGGATCCAAACCATAAGAATCTATTCCAAGTTCCATAAGAATTTTATTAGCCTTTTCAGAGTCTATTTCTTTCCAATTGTTAACAGTAGCATAGTCCCTAAATCTTTTTAGTAGCTGGTTGAGAATCCTTGGAGCACCTCTACTACAACGGGCTAAAATTTCAAGAGCTCTTTCAGAAAGTCTTATTCCCAATTTTGCAGAAGTTGTTTTGGCTATCTCTTTTAACTCAATAGCAGAGTAAAGTTCCAATCTGCAAACTATTCCAAATCTTGATCTAAAAGGAGGTGTTAAAAGATTAAGTCTTGTAGTTGCTCCTATCAGGGTAAACTTAGGTAAATCTATTGAAAAACTTTTAGCTCTTGTTTCTCCGGTAACAATATCTATTCTAAAGTCTTCCATTGCAGAATAGATTGTTTCTTCTACAGCTCTATTTAACCTATGAATTTCATCGATAAACAGAACATCTCCCTCGTTTAAAGAGGTGACTAAAGCAAGTAAATCTCCCTTCTTTTCTATTGTAGGAGCAGAAACAATTTTTATTTCTTTTTCAAGCTCTCTTGCAATTATCATTGAGAGAGTTGTTTTTCCAGTTCCTGGAGGTCCATAAAAGAGAATGTGATCAAGAGGTTCTTTTCTTTGTTTTGCTGATTCTATTGCTATCTTCAGTATCTTTTTAACTCGCTCTTGTCCTAAGAATTCATTTAAACTTTTAGGACGCTCTATCAAAACTTTCTCCCCGAAAGTTTTTTTACAACTTCTTTAACAAGTTCTTCAATAGACCTATCCTTTAAGTCTATACCTTCCACTGCCTTTACAACTTCCTTTCTACTGTAACTAAGAGCTGTAAGAATTTCTAGGAGCTCTGACGGAATATTCCTTTCTTCTCCAAAAATTGGTTTATCTTTGAGCTCTAAGATTACCCTCTCTGATAATTTTTTCCCAAGTCCAGGAACTGTTGAAAGTGTTTTTACATCTTTAGTAGAAACTATGTTTCGTAATTCATCGAGGGAAAAATGAGAAATAACACTCATTGCAACTTTCGAACCAACTTTTGGAATTTTTAAGAGCTCTTCGAAAAAAACCCTTTCTTCTCGTGTTTTAAAACCGTAAAGAGAAGGAGTTCCTTCAGAAGGAAGCGTAAATTTCACAAATAGAGCTACCTTATCTCCTTCCCTTATTTCTGTAAGGAGATTAAGAGGAACAAAAACTCTAAAAGCAATACTTCCACAAAGGAGAGAAATACTATCCGAATACTTGAATATAACTTTCCCTTTTAAATAATCTATCATCTCTTATCTAATTGAAATGTTTTCTAAATATCCCTTTATTTCAAAAGAGAAGTTTTTGCCTTTAAAAGGTTTTACTTTTGGAGTAAGTCTTATTTTAAGATTTATGTACGTTTTCTTCATCTCTTTTAAGTTTAAGTTAACATATCCCTTAACGAAAAGATCAGTATCCTTACCAAAGCCTTTTGCTTCAACGTTAAGAAAGTTTTTTCCTCTAACCTTATAAACCCCTTCAATTTTACCTAAATCAACAGAAGGAAGAGATAAAAGCCCAAACGAAATTTTTTCTGCCTTTAAATCATTCACTTTAAAACTTCCAGAACCAGCCATTAAATTCCCCTTTTCTAAATAAAGAGAACCGTTTCCTAAAAGAGTTCCAACAACTGAAAAAGGAAGAGAAAAAAGTCCTACAAAACTTTCTAACTTTAAATCTTTTAGCTGAAATTTAACTTTAGAAATTGGATAGTCAGTATCTATTTTAAGAGCTCCTTTATTACCCAAGGTAGCTAAAACTTCCAACTCCTTTTTCTCAGCTAAAAAAGAACGAACTTCAGGAACTATTACAACTTTATCAAAAACAAAAGGAAGAGGAGAAATTTTTAACTTCTCTATTTCTATCTTTAAAGGAAACTTCCTAACTCCAACACTTTTATAAAAGATTTTACGATGACAGAGACTATTTTCTACAAACCTTTTTAGTGGAAAGTTAAGATATAGGAAAATAGGAAAAGACATCAAAAGCAAAAAGATAACTACTGCCTTTCTCACTGTTCTCTCCGATAGAAATAAAAAATCAATTTTCCAGAAGTTAAGCCATTCTCGTCCAAATCAGAAATCTTAACATCAATACACCTAAGGTAATAGGGACTACTTTCAAGTTTATAAATAAAAGAAGTTATCTTGTTTAAAGAAGTTTCTCCAAACGTAATAGAAATTGTCCTAATCTCTATTCTCTTCATACTTTTTCCTGAAGATATCTTTAAATCCTTAAGATTTATATTTTCTTTTTCAGCTAAGGACTTAGTATAAGAAGTTAAATCTAAAGAACTTCCTTTTTCAACCTTCTTAAGAATAGGTTCTATTTTACTTCTTAAAATAACAAGTTCTTTCAAAGTAGGTTCTATTCTTTCAATTTTTTCTTTGATCCTCTCTTCTTTTTTCTCATACTGGTCTGTCATGCTTTTAAGAGGAAAGAAAATAAAAGTCATGTATAATAGGCAAAGAAAAAGAGGAACTCCAAGAAGAACTACTAATCTTTCTCTTTCATCAAGACTGGCAATATAGTCAAGGATGGCTTCTTTTGCTTTTTCAATCACTTTTTTTTACTCCCGAAGCAGATATTAAAAATTGAATTCTACTTCCAACCTTTTTAATCTTATGAGTATTAACTTTTTTAAAGTACTTTAGTAAATTATCTGTAAACTTCTTAATAGACTCTTCCTTATCTGCATAACCATATATTTGAAAACTTTCAGAAACAATAGAACCTTCTAACTTTAAAACATTAATACCTTTTACAACCGATCTAGATATTTTTGACAAAGGGAAAAGAATAGAAGGTTTATCAACCAGTAAAAAAGATCCCAATTCTTTAAAGGTAGAAAGCTTTTGAGATACCTGTATTTCCGGAGCAAGAACTTTTTCTCCCAAAATTTTTTCCAGTTCTTTCCTATATTCTTTTGAAACTAACTCATAGTTTCTCTTTTCATATAGATACGAAAGAAATTGTGAAACAGTAATAAGAAGGCTACTTACGATTAAAATAATTCCAAAAATTCTAAGACTACTTTTATGTTTACTGAAAAACTCAGAACTAAAGAGAGAAAATTCCTTAAAGGAAGCTTTACAAGTAGCTTTTCTAAAATGATATAAACCAAAAACACTAAAGTATAAAGGTGTTTCTTTTCCAAATGGCTCTATATTAGGTATATCCAAATATTTAGTATTTTTTTTCACTAGTTCAATAAATTCACTGTCTAAAGCTCCTCCACCAATAACAACTATTTTTCCGCTAATCTTAGAAAGAATTCTTTCTCTTAAAAATTTCTCATTTTCTTTTAAAAAAGAAAAACCCGTCCTTACAATTTCAACATCTTTTAATTTCCCAGACTTTATGGTAAGAATTGCTGTTTTTGAAGCACCAAAATCAACGATAGTTAAGTCTTCTTCACCATAAAGAAGAGAAGCTGCAGTAAAAGCCCCGATAAAATCAATAGTTATAATAGAAGAATCTTCAAATTTTTCATTAAGAGAGTCTATAACTTCTTTTTTCTCAATAAAAATTAAGAATTCACATCCTTTCTTACTTTTACTTAAAGGACAAAAAGAAACAGCAAGTTTTTCAGGTTCAACGCCAATGTCTGTAGAAATATCGTTGAGTATTATTCTTTTTAGCTGAGATCCACGACAAACAGGATAAAAAGATTTTTTAACAAAAACTGTTTTCGAAGAAATTCCAGTTACAAGATTTTTATCTTTTTTCAAACCTAATCCAAAATTTTTTCCATCAAACCATTTTATAAGAGAAGAACCAACATCAACTGCAGTCATTCAACTACCTTCCACTCTAGTATGTTTCTTCTGTCTGTAAAAGCTTCTATGTTTACAGTTGAATCTCCATAAGAAGCAGTAACTTCTATTTTAAAATAGTCACATCTATTAGTTATCATTGGTTTTATTGAAAAATAGAGCTCATCAGTAAATTCCGGTAACTTTTTTAAATCTTCCAATTTCTTTATTGGTCGATTTTCTATTATACTATCTACAGCTGGTTCATCCATATCTTCAGAAAGAGAAAGAAGGAGTTCTTTGGGAGCGGAATTAACATTAATTTTTCCATCTCCATAAACTGTAAGATAACGTGAAAGCTTTTTAAAATTACTGTTATTAATTCCTCTTACATATAAAAGCTCGTATAGACTTTTCATAACTTTATTTGAAGGTTTATATCCTTTCCCTTCATAATAATAACTTTCAGCGCCACTTTCTGTTACTATATCGTCAGAATCAATCCAATCTTTAATTGCAGCTACAATATCAGTATTAAGCTCTAGATTTTTAAATAGTCTCTTTGCCATTTTGTAGTAAATAGGAACTATTAATTTATTTACATTAAGTTTTCCACATTCATCAGAAATTTTTACAGAAAGAAAAATTCCTCTGTAGTTGTAAACTAAAGGATTACTCCAATCATCTCCTTCACCATCATATCCGTTATTATCCTTTTTTAATGTTTCAAGACCTATTTTAACTGCTGAAACTGCAGCATGGTAAGCAACCATGTAATCACGAAAAGATTCTGACCTTGAAATACTTCTTGTAGATAGAAAGTAAATGGAAAAGAGGAAAGAAGAAATAACAGCAATCATAATAAGAACAAGGAAGAGGACAAACCCCTTCCTACTTACTAAAGAATTCAAGGATCTTTTCTTCATCAGGAGAGTTGATTACTCCTTTCTCAGTTATTATTCCTGTTATGTTTTCATGTGGAGTAACATCAAAAGCAGGATTTCTTACCTTTGCATTATAAGGTGCTATTCTACAGTCTTTACAATGACAGAAGAGAACTTCATCTGGACTTCTTTCTTCAATTGGTATTTCTTTTCCACTTTTTAAGGTTAAATCAAAAGTTGAAGTTGGAGCAGCTACATAAAAAGGAATACCGTGTTCTTTTGCAAGAACAGAAAGAGAATATGTGCCTATTTTATTTGCAGTATCTCCGTTTGAAGCGATTCTATCTGCTCCAACAATAATACAGGTTATTTCTCCTCGTGACATAAAATAACCCGCCATATTATCAGTTATAAGATAGTAAGGAATATCTTCTTGCTGGAGCTCCCAAGCAGTTAACCTTGCTCCCTGAAGATAAGGTCTTGTTTCATCAACATAAACTAAAATGTCTCTTCCGGTTTCTACTGCTGCTCTAATAACTCCAAGAGCTGTTCCATAACCCGCAGTAGCTAAAGCCCCAGTGTTACAGTGAGTAAGAATAACTTCTTTTGAACCTAAGAGCTCTGCCCCAAAATAACCTATTTTCTTATTAGTTTCGACATCCTGTTTTTCTATGTTTATAGCCTCTGTTTCAAGAGCTGCCACAATATCTTTCTCATTTGTACCAGCTTCTAAAATTTTCTTCATTTTCTTTAATGCCCAAAAAAGATTTACCGCTGTAGGTCTTGTAGAAGCAAGCCTATTTATAACATTCTCAATCTTTGCTTTAAAGTCAATAAAGTTTTTTGATTCCTTCATAACCTGCTTAGCACCAATAGCGACACCATAGGCAGCAACAACACCAATTGCTGGAGCTCCTCTTACAACCATATCCTCTATAGCTTTAGCAACACTTTCATAATCTTTACACTCAATCCACTCTTCCTTTAAAGGAAGTTTTCTCTGATCAATAAGTAACAAAGATTCTCCAGTCCATTTTAAAGGACGAATATCTTTTATCCTTCCCATAACTAAACCTCCTTTTTGATTACAAGAACTGGACATTTAGCCTTTTTTATAACGGTCTTTGCTGTACTTCCCATCTCTAAAATTCTTTCAAGAAGTCCTTTACCGTGATATCCTATCACTATCACGTTAACTTTTTCCTCATCTGCTATTCTTACAATTTCCTCTTTGGGATCACCAATAGTCATGACTTTCTTAACAGAAAATCCCTGATTTTTGAACTCTTCAGCTACTATATTAAGTATTTCTTCATGCCTTTTTAAAACTTCTTTTTCTATCTCAGGTATATTGGCATAGATAGTTGCTACATCAAGTGCAAAAGGGTCATCAAACTGAGGAAGACTAAACTCAAGCGGATGAATAACGTGAAGAATAATTACCTCTTGAGTATTTGCTTCTTTTAGTTTCATAACATAATTTTTTGCAATGTTAGATAACTCAGAAAAATCGGTAGGATAGAGAACCTTTTTAAAAAGTGGCATTGTAAACCTCCCAATTGTTTAACACAAATATCATAACATCTTTTTCTTTGCTTCTTGCCAGAGCTCTTCCATCTCTTCTAAAGACATTTCTTCCAATTTCTTTCCCTTTTTTCTTGCTTCTTCTTCAATATAGCGAAAACGCTTTTCAAATTTATCATTTGCTTTCTGGAGAGCAATTTCGGGATTAATATCCAAAAATCTTGCAAGGTTAACTACCATAAAGAAAAGATCCCCAATTTCTTCTTCTATTTTTTCCTTTTTTCCTTTCTTAACAGCATCATCTATTTCCTTTAGTTCTTCAACTAATTTCTCTCTAATCTCAGAATAGTTACTCCAGTCAAAACCGACTTTTTCTACTCGTTTTTGAAGCTTATAGGCTCTTGGAATAGGAGGAAGCGACTTTGGAATACCATCAAGAAGGGATTCTCTTTTTTTTCCTTCTTTTTCTTTAAGCTTATCCCATTCTCTTAGAACATCTTCAGAGTTCTTTATATCATCTCTATCCCCAAAGACGTGAGGATGTCTGAAAACAAGCTTTTTAGCTATAGAATCTACAACATCACTGATATTAAATTTTCCTCTCTCTTTTGCTATTTGAGAATGAAAAACAACTTGAAGAAGAAGATCTCCAAGTTCTTCTTTCATATTTTCATAGTCCTTTTCTTTTATTGCATCTACAAGTTCGTAAGTTTCCTCTATTAAATAAGGAACAAGACTTTCATGAGTTTGTTTTTGATCCCACGGACACCCTTTTGGAGAACGAAGCTTTTTCATTATTTCTACTAAGTCATTAAACGTATATTTTTTCTCCATTGTTTCTCCCTGATAAAAAATTTAATGTAGCATAAGTACTATAATTTAAACTTCCGTAATTTTAATTTTCTGGAGATGATATAAAAGATGTCACCCCCTGAAATTCGGGACTATAGTAAAGAGGCAACCTTTAAAGGCAGGAGGCTGGATTTTTCCCTGGGGAATAAGCCCCGTGCGTGGAGATTAGCCGATGCCTCCTGCCGGCTAATTACAGTGGCGGGAAGCGCCGTATTGGAGTATGGGAATAGTCCCGAAGCAGAGGTTGCAAAACACAAAACATATCAGGGGGTAGAGATGAAGGAGAAGGTAGAGAAAACACTGTATGTCGGAGTGGACTACCACAAAAACAGCTTTACAGCAGCTTATTTAGATTGTCTGACAGGGATACTTAATACCAAGAAGTACGAAGCAGAAGAGTTAGAGAAATTTAAAAATCACCTAACAACTTTTAGGAAAAAGGATATTCAGTAAAAGTTGCGGTAGAAACCTTAACAGGAGTAACATTTTTTACGGAGGAGATAAGGAACTGCGTTGATGAAATAACTTACGTTAACACTAACAAATTTAAGAACATTCTAAAAGGTGTTAACAGTGCTAAAAACGACAGGATAGATGCAGAAACGATAGCCATTTACTATGAAATGGGCTTACTTCCGACAGTTTACGTCCCGACGAGAAAAGAAAAAGAGCTAAGGATAAAGATGAAAGAGAGAGATAGCTTTGTAGATATGAGAAAAGGGGTAATTAACAGACTTCATAGCCTATTGCTTGAATATGGGATAAAGACAAACAAGAGAGAACTCACCACGAAGAAAGGGATGGAAAGGATAAAGGAAGAAACGAAGAAGAAAGTGCCTCCGTCATTACGAGAAACGATATGGAGGCAAATAGAAACAATAGAATACTTAACAGATAAGATAAGAGAGACAGAAGAAGATATCAAGAGTTTTATAGGAGAAGATGAGGAGCTTAAGGGAAAAGTAGAACTTCTAAAAAGCATACCTGGAGTAGGAGATATAGTAGCTATAGCCTTTATATCTGCCGTATGTAACGAAGAGAGGTTTGAAAACGGAGACAAGGTAGCGGCTTATTTTGGACTTGTTCCTCGTGTTAATAGCAGTGGAGACGAAGTTAGAAATGGAAGGATAACAAAGAAAGGGGACAGCAGAACGAGGAACAAGATTATCCAGGCTACGAGAGCGTTATTGAACAGCAAGTTAGACAATTCAGTTAAAAGATTTTACGAAGGGTTAGTTAAGAAAGGTTTAGAGAAGAAGAAAGCGCTGATAGCTGCGGCGAGGAAATTGGTTAAAGTAATGTTCGCAGTTTTGAGAGAGAGAAGGCAATTTATGGATTTTGTTGAAAATAAATGCAACCTCTGTGTTGGGGGTTGACATCTTTCATAGGAGGAAAAATGATAAGAGTATTTAATACTCTAACAGAGAAAAAAGAAGAGTTCAAACCATTAAACGATAAAACTGTAAAAATGTACGTTTGTGGTCCCACAGTGTATGATCATGCCCACATTGGACATGCAAGAAGCGCTATTGTTTTTGACGTTATAAGAAGATGGTTTGAGTATAGAGGATATAGAGTAATCTATGTAAGGAACTATACCGATGTTGACGATAAGATAATAAAAAGGTCAAAGGAAGAAGGTATTCCTTGGTACGAGGTTGCAAAAAAGTACATAGAATCTTATGAAGAAGACATGAAAGCTTTAAACATTAAAGAACCTACATATAAACCAAAAGTTACAGAACACATTGAAGAAATAATTGAAATGATAAAAGGATTAATAGCCAAAGGCTACGCTTACGAATCGGAAGGAGATGTCTACTTTTCGGTTGAAAAATTTTCAGAATATGGAAAGCTTTCTAAGAGGAAAACGGAAGAGCTAATAGCTGGCGCAAGAATAGAGCCTGGAGAAAAGAAGAAAAATCCTCTCGACTTTGCCCTTTGGAAAAAGTCAAAAGAGGGAGAACCTGGCTGGGAATCTCCGTGGGGAATTGGAAGACCAGGATGGCACATAGAATGTTCAGCAATGGCAATGAAGTACTTAGGTAGAACGATGGATATCCATGGAGGAGGTTTAGACCTAATATTCCCCCACCACGAAAACGAAATCGCTCAGTCAGAAGCTTACACTGGAAAATCTTTTGTCAGATACTGGTTGCACAATGGCTTTGTAATGGTGAATAAGGAAAAAATGAGTAAATCTCTTGGAAACTTTTTCACAATAAAAGATATCCTTAAAGAATTTTCGTCAGATGTTCTAAGACTGTTTTTGCTTTCTACTCACTATAGAAGTCCAATAGACTTTTCTTTTGAAAGGCTAAAAGACGCTGAAAGGAGTTTTGGAAGACTTTTGAATTTTATTGAGTCAAAAGAAATTATTGAAAAACTTCCAACATTTGAGAAGAACTCTGAAATTTTTGACGTAGAAAATTACAAGCTTCAGTTTGAATCAGCAATGGATGATGATTTTAACACTGCAAGAGCTCTCGGAGTTATTTTTGAACTTGTAAAGGAAGCAAATCTTATAAAGGATAAAGCAATAAAAGAAAATAAAATTTCTAATAAAGAAAAGGAAACTATTCTTAAAGCTATAGGTATTGTTGAAAGCTATTTAAAACTTCTTGGCTTTAAGCTAGAGAAGAAGAAACAGGAAGGTATAGAAGACGAGCTTATAAAACTTCTCATTGATGTTAGAAGTGAGCTTCGTAAAAGAAAAGCTTTTGATTTAGCAGATAAAATTAGAGATGGCCTAAAAGACCTTGGAATAATTTTAGAAGACTTGCCATCTGGAACTATATATAAAAGGAGTAATTAAAAATGGGAATTTACGATAGAGACTACTACAAGGAAAAAAAGGAAAACAATAAAAGTTCAAAAATTTTTTCAATTGCAAAGTGGATTTTTTTAATTTTATTGGCTATCGCTTTTGCTGTTTACGTTTTAGCAATTTTTTCTGAATAAACGAACTTTTCCTTATTCACTTGACTTTTACAATATCAGTATTAAAATCATCCCTTAGAAAGAATAACTGGAGTGTAAGTAAATATGATAAAAAAAGTAGTTTTGGAAGGAAACAAAACACAAGAAGAAAAGGACATAATTCGAGAATTTTTATCCTATACAAGAAAGTCATTTTTATTTGCAGGTTTTTTTAGTTTATTTATAAATCTTTTAATGCTTCTTCCTGCCATTTATATGCTGGCAGTCTATGACATAGTTGTTCCAAGTCGAAGTGTTAGCACTTTAATATTTATAACTCTTTTAGTTGTTGCACTTTACATTATTTCTGGTTTATTACAGACCATTCGTTCAAGGATTTTAGTTAGAATAAACAATAAAATTGATTCTATTTTGAATAAGAAAGTTATAAATTCTACTTTTGACCTTGCTTTAAAACATCCAACTAGGGCATCTATTCAGCCTCTAAACGACTTTCAACAAATTAAGCAGTTCTTAACAGGACCAACTATTTTTGCTTTTTTTGATATTCCTTGGACTCCCATTTATTTAGGAGTTTTATTTATTTTTCATCCTTACTACGGCTTTATGGCTACAGGGGTTATTGTTGTAGTTGCTCTGATTACTTTTTTGAATGAGATAACTACTAAAAAGTATCTAAAAAAAGCTAATGAATCGTTAATAAAAAGTAATCGGTTTATGAATCATGTTATTCAAAATGTAGAAGTTATAGAAGCTATGGGAATGAGAAGCAAAGTTTATAAAAAATGGTTACAGCTACATCAAAAGTATGTTTCAACACTGCAGAAAGCTAGTGATAAAGGAGCTTTTTGGTCTAATGCAACAAAAACTTTCCGTATTATGTCTCAGTCTTTAATGCTTGGATTAGGAGGATATTTAGCTCTCAATCTTGAAATATCAACTGGTATGATTGTTGCCGGTTCTATTGTTCTTGGTAGAGTCCTTGCTCCAATAGATCTTATGATAAATAGTTGGAGGAGTTTTTCATCAGCAAGACTATCTTACAAAAGATTAAACCAGCTGCTTAATACATTTGCAGAAAAACCAAAACCTATGAAGCTTCCTCCTCCAAAGGGAGCTATTTCATTAGAACAAGTAGTTGTAGTTCCTCCAGACGCTAAAAATCCTTCTTTAAAGAACATAACTATGCAAATTCCTGCTGGAGAGATAGTTGCTGTTATAGGTCCTAGTGGTGCAGGAAAATCTTCTCTTGCAAGAACCTTACTTGGAATATGGACTCCTGTTGCAGGTAAAGTAGCAATTGACAGTGCTGATTTAAAACAGTGGGATAGAGAATATTTAGGACAGTTTATAGGGTATCTTCCACAGGATATAGAGCTGTTTGAAGGAACGGTTGCAGAAAACATAGCAAGATTTTCTGAAGTAGATCCGGAAAAAGTTTTAGAAGCAGCTAGAATTTCAGGAGCACATGAAGTAATAGTGAACTTACCGGATGGATACAATACTTATATAGGTCCGGGAGGAATTACTTTATCGGGAGGACAAAGACAGAGAATAGCTCTTGCAAGAGCTCTATACGGCAATCCAAGAATTGTGATTTTGGATGAACCTAATTCCAATCTTGATGATGCTGGTGAAAGAGCTCTCTTAAACGCTCTTTGGGAACTGAAAAAAAGGAAAGTTACGGTTATAGTGATTTCACACAAGATAAATATTTTAGAGTTGGTGGATAAAATAGCTTTCTTGCAGGACGGTATGCTGAAAATGTATGGTGATGCAAAGACCGTTCTTCAGCAACTTACTAAACAGAGAGGTAATTAAATGAGCTCTGAAGAAGTAAAAAATGAAGAAAAAAATAAAGTAGAAAATAAAGAAAAAATTGAAGAAAAAAACAAGGTAAAAGTAGATTTAGATGACAAAAAATACATAACTTTTGGTAGTTTGGTTGTTTTTCTTATTTTTGGTCTTCTTATTGGATGGGCAGCTTTAGCAAAAATTGATACCGTTGTAGTTGCTCCTGGGAAAGTTGTAGTAAAAAGTTATAAAAAACCCGTTCAGCATAAAGATTGGGGAACAGTTACAAGAATTTTTGTAAAAGAAGGTGATTTTGTTAAAAAAGGAGACCCTCTTTTAGAGTTAGAAAAACTAGAACAGGATACTAACTATAAAGTTCTTGAATCCAATTACTACAATCTACTTGCTGAAAGAGATAGACTTTTGTCAGAAAAAAAGGGACTAAACCACATAGCTTTCAGTTCTGAGTTTCTTCAATTTAAAAATAAAAAGTTAAAGGAACAAATAATTCGCACACAAAGAGAGCTCTTTTTTAAAAGAAAGCGAAAACTTCAAAGTGAACTTGCTGTATTGTCTGAACGAGAAAACCAAGCAAAAGAACAACTTAAAGGTTTAAAGTCAGTTCTAAAAATTAAAGAAAATCTTCTAAATTCTTATATTAAAGAAATAAAAGAGCAAGAAGAACTTGTTAAAGAAAAGCTTGTCAGTAAAATAAGACTGCTTGATTTAATGAAGGAAAAGGAAAGATTAGAAGCAGAAATTAAGGATATAAAATCAAAGATACCTCAAGTCTTATCTCAAATTGAAGAATTAAATCATCAAAAAACTCTCCAAATAGAAAACTATCAAAATGAAGTAGCTTCTAAGTTAGATGAAGTTTTGTCTAAGCTTTCAGAACTTAAACCTAAGGTTATCTATGCTAAAGAAAAGGTGAAGAAAACTATCATCACAGCAAATACGAGCGGACAGGTTTTAGGTTTAAAGATTCATGCCAAAGGTGAAGTTGTGAAGCCAGGTGATACCTTAATGTACATAGTTCCTAAGAAAGATGAAATATTTATACTTGCAAAAGTCCTGCCTCAGGATAGAGATAGAGTTTCAAAAGGTCAGCTTGTTGATTTACACTTTCCTGCTTTCTTAAGTATAGCTGCAAACATAGTTGAAGGGAAAGTTACTTACGTTGCGACAGATACTTTGTTTGATCAAGCTACCCGTCACGACTACTATGAAACTCATATAGTTCTTACAGATAAAGGAAAAGAACAATTAAAAAAGTATGGTTTTAATTTAGTCCCTGGAATGCCTGCTGTTGCATATATAAAGGTTGAAAAGGTTACTCCACTTGAATATGTACTTCAACCAGTTTTAATGTTAGTTAAAACTGCATTCAAAGCCAACTGAGAGGTTTAATGTTGTTCAGAGTACTTTTTTTAATATTTACAGTTTTATTCATTGAAAATTTTTATACAAGCACAACTGCTTTTTCAGCTTCTCTGGAAGAACTTGTTCATAAAGCAGAATCAAACGATTTTAAACTCCGTTCTTTAAAGCATAAGGTAAAAGCAAGGGAATACCAAATTCAACAGGTTATTTCTCAGTATAAACCGCAGCTGTCTTTTAGTACATATTTTGGATGGCAGGAATATAAACCTTATTATGGAGGATTGATTAAGCAGAAGTTGAAGTATTACTACTTAACTCTAAAACAACCTGTATATAGACCAGAAATAATTTCGAAGCTAAAACAAACAAAAATTTATAAAAAAATAGATACTTTAAAAGTTCAGCAAGAAAAACAGTACATAAGATATTTCCTCTTGACTACTATGTTACATCTTGCTTATGCTAAGCGAAAAGTAGAACTTTACACAAAACTTTTATCTTTTGAAAAAGAAAAATACAGGGAAGCATTAAAGCTTAAGGATAAAGAGTTTATATCTAAAGAAGACTTTCTAAGAGTAGAAAAAGAATATGAAGATGCGTATATATCTTTTAAAGATGCTCAAATTGAACTTGATTCTTTTGTTTCTTCTTTAAGAAACTTACTTGGAAGTACAGATTATCAAAATTTAGTTTCTCCTCTTAATGAGGAATTAGAAATAAAAAATTTAGGTCTAACGCTTGATTATAATGCTTGGAAAAAAGATTTAGGAAAAAATATAGAAATAAAAATAGCAGAAAAGAACGTGAAAATAGCAGAAATAGAAATCAAAAGAAGAGGATATGAAAGATATCCTAAGGTTGATCTTCAACTTAGCTACAGCTATGCTTCAAGCTCTGCAATATCAGTAGCTTCAAATGATAAAAGAATAGCATTAACTCTTGATTTTCCAATATATCAAGGTGGATATGTATCTGCCCTTAAATTAGAAGCACTGGAACTAAAGAAAGCTGCTTTTGAAGATTTAAAGCAGATAAAGAAAGAAAAATCCATGCAGCTTGATGATAGTTGGCACAAGCTTAAACAGGCTGAAGAAAAAATAAAAAATTTAAAGAGGAAGCTGCTTAATGATTACAAGATTTATAAGGTGATAAAGAAAGCTTTAGAAAAGGGATTAAAGACGGAAATAGATCTTAAAAATCAAGAAGTTGAAATTGTAAGAGATAAAATTCTTTTAAATGAGGAAGTTCATACTTTCTCTACTGCTTACGTGGAACTTCTATATCTTACATCAAATCTTGATTTTAAGAACATAAAGAAACTTAATTGTTTTCTATCTCCAAGATAACTTTTGCTGGTAGATAAACAATTCCTACAAATGGTTCTTTTTTAAACCCAGCCACTTCAAAAGAGCATATACCATCAACCCAATGGTAACATTTTTCTGAATGAATCTCTCCTGAGTGAACAGCAGCTGTAATCGTATATTTTCCAGCTCCAATATTTATCGGAAGTTCGAATTTAACTGTATAAACCTTATTGGCTTTAAAAGAAATTTTTTTCTTTAAAAGACACGTATTTGTTCCGAATATGTCCTGTCCAAATCTATCTCTTATTAAAATTCCTACAGTTGCACTGTCTATGTCGCTAAAAGCTTTGACTTTTACAGAAATAACAGCTTCTTCACCACTACTTATGACATCACTTTTAGAGTCTTTCCCTTCAATAGAAACTTCTTCTATCTTTGCTTCAAATGTACCGTAAGAGCTCTTTTTTTTCTGTTCAAACCTAACAGTTTCTTCAGAATCGTTTATTTTAGCCAAAAGGAAATTGTAGCTGTTTACCACTTTTTCAGGAGATCCCTCATCTATTATTTTGCCTTTGTGTAAAAGTAGAGCTTTATCACACAGCACCTTTACTGCATTCATATCGTGCGAAACAAAGATTATAGACCCCCCTTTTTCTTTAAACTCTTTAATTCTTTTCATACACTTTTGCTGAAAATGTGCATCTCCTACAGAAAGAGCTTCATCTACTACAAAACAGCTTGGTTCAGCGTGTATTGCTATGGAAAAAGCTAGTCTCATTACCATTCCAGAAGAATACGTTTTAAGAGGCTCATAGATAAAATCTCCAAGTTCTGAAAACTCAATAATACTGTCTTTTTTTCTATCAAGTTCTTCTTTTGTCATTCCAAGAAGCATTCCATTTAGATATATGTTTTCTATTCCCGTCATTTCAAAGTTAAAGCCAGTTCCAAGTTCAAGAAGTCCTGTTATCCTGCCGTCTATATGAATTTTCCCTTCATCAGGAATAATAACGCCTGTTAGAATTTTAAGAAGTGTAGATTTTCCAGCTCCATTAGGTCCAATTATTCCAAGAACTTCTCCATCTTCAACGGTAAACGAAACTCCTTTTAAAGCTTCATACACAGTATGAAAACTTTTTCTAAAGATTATTTCTTTCAGCCTATCAGCAGGATTTTTGTAAAGTTTAAAGGTTTTTTTTACGTTTTCTACCTTTATCATATTTGTAGTCCATCACAGGAAGTCTCTTATATCCTTTTCAAGTTTTTTATAAACAACGTAAGAAAGAGAAAGTAGTAAGAAAGAAATTAGTCCGTAAATAAAAAGAAGAGTATAGTCTATCTGCTCTTTTGTTACAAATGCTTTTTGATATACCTGAATGAATGCATAAACTGGATTTAGGTATAAAAGTTCCTTTACTTTTTCAGGAAGTATGTCAACGACGTAAACTATTGGAGTAAACCAAAACCATATTTGAACTGTGATGTTCACTACTTCTTTAATGTCCCGTATAAAGACATTCAAAGTTGCTAACAGTAAACCAAGAGCATAAGCAAATACCTGCTGGAGCACATAGGCAAGTGGAACAAGAAAAACAATTTTAGAAAAGCTTATTCCAAGAAGAAATAAAACAACTATAAAAATCAAAATGCTGATTAAGAAAGTTATGCATTCTGATAAAGCAACAGAAAGGGGCAAAATCAATAGCGATATCGGAATTTTAGTAATAATGTTTTTTTTCTCTATGAAGATGTTTGATGCTCTAAGGATAGTATTTGAAAAAGCAGTCCAGGGAATAAGTCCAGCTGCTAAGTAAAGTCCATAGCTGTAAGTTGAAGGAATTCCTTGAATTTTAGCTCCCATTACTTTTGAAAAGATAACAGTATAGATAAAAATATTTATCAGCGGCCAAATAAATGACCACCAAAGACCTAAGATAGAACCAGCGTATTTTTCAGTAAAATCTCTTTTTGTTAGTTCTAATAAAAGTCTTAAATTCATCAAAATAATTTATTAGGAGAACTTTATTTTTTCGTCTGAACCTACTGGAAGTTTATCAAGCAGATTTTGAAGCTGCTGCATGTAAAGAGCCCTTGCAGCAAGATGTATTTTTATTTGGTTTTGAAGTTTTTGAACTTCTGCATCTACAAATCTAATGGAGCTGATTAGATCAATAGCTTCTTTTGGAAGTTTTTCGATGTCGTACTCCTTACCATTGATAGTTATTTTAGCCATAAATTCCTCCTTGTCTTCAAATTCTAGCCGTTCAATCTTAAAACTACTCTCTGACTTTGTCAAGCTTCTGTGGAGAGTGTTTGAAAAATCATCCAGACAAAGAACAAAACTCCCATGTTAAAGAGGATAAACTTAGCTAAAACAAACAGTTGAGCTATATGAAAGCTCTTTGTTTTCTCGTAACTTCCAACATCCTGCTTAACTTCTCCAAAAATACTCTCTATCAGTCCTCTAAACCTGTAAATTTCATCAGATTCTAAAAGCTCTTTGCATTTAAGCCTAATCTCAGATTTAATTCCCTTCCTTAATGTTTCTCTCACCTTTATGTAAGGCTTTAAGCCTGCTAACAGAACAAGCTCAATAAACTTAATACTGTCATAAGCTTTGTCTCCTAAAAATGGCTTTCCTTTCAAAGCTCTCCATATAAATCCCCTTTCGTTTAACCACCTAACTATTTTCTTTCCAAGTTTCACTTCCGAAGCGTAACTCTCTCCAGGTAATGCAGTAAGAATGAACCTTTTTCCATCTTTTAGATGAACGCTTAATACAACAACTTTAACGTGGCTTTTTACCTCCTTTATCTCTTTGCCTCTTAGAATTTTCAATGGATAAATCTCATTGTATTTGAAGCCAGTTCCATCTATTATCAGAAATCTTAATTCTTTATGATACTTCCCTAAGAGTCTTCGAGAGACAAAGTTCAGAAAATCTACAAGGAGAATGGAAGGTAGTTGCTTGAGTCGGTAATAATAGGTTGAAAATCAGGAATATTCTCTCTTCCAAATATCTGAACTGCCAAATATTCAAGGTCTCTGAATGATAGGTTCCAGGCTACTTGGAGGAAAAGAAGGGTAAGAATTATCTCGTCAGGGTATTTCTTGGGTCTTCCTCTTTTGGTTTTAAAAGGATATAAATATACCAGTACAGCCTGTCCTCTCCGGTTCATGTATGTTTTTGATAGGTTGAGTACTTTGTGGAAATTTAGTCTTTTCGCTTTCATACCGGAGAGGATAGGCTTTTTTCTTAATTTTGGCAATTTTCAAACACCCTCCTACTATGTTCTCAACGTTTGTTATTGTTACGTTGTTTGTAACGTTCGCATTTATTATTGCGCTTAATGTATCGTTGTCTGTTGTGCTTGGATCTACTATCTTGTCTCCGTCGTTAATAGTTAAAAGGTCTGCCTTGAATGTGTCGCTAAATACGCTTCCTTTTACATCATCAGCTCCCATTGTAAGGGATACATTCTTAACTGCAAGGTCTGTATCTACTTTTTGTTTAGCTGCTTCTACTGTTGTTGGATCGTCTGTTACGTTCGCAATTACATCCTTGAAATACTGGATGTTAGCAAGTACTTCATCAGATGTTACTCCTGTTACCTTCTCTGCTACGTAGTCTGATACTGCTACTTTGTTCTTAAACTGGAGTGCAGCAGCTTTAGCAACAGGGTCGTCGCTGTTTTCGTACTGAGAAATTGCGTTGATGATGTTTACTACTACCTTAGCTCTTGCTTCTTCAAGAGACATTCCCTGCTCAAGGTATGTGTTTAGCTCATTGAGCCAGTAGTTAACACCATCTTGGTCTTGAGCTGGGTCTTTTCCGAGAGTGTTCTGGTAGATAGCTTCAATGAATGCTTTGTTGTCGTTCCAAGCGTCTCCAAAGTACTCCTTGACTACGTCAAGTGGGAGCATTACCTTAGCTGCTTCAAATTGGTCGCTATAGTTTGTAGCCCAATATTGGTTTCCTTCTCCCTCTGATGCTCTTCCAAAGAGGGTTACGTAAAGCTGTGAAACTTGGGTTGTTGTTAATGCCATGATTAGGTCTCCTTTAACTGGGTTAGTTAAAAACTAGTATATCAAATTGAGGAAACTTAATGCTTCCAAAGGGAAAAAACTTTGTAGTGAAGAATAGGAGTTTACTTTCTATTAGTGTCATTGAGAGAAAAAAAAATAAAAAAAACTCCCTCCCGAAGAATCGGGAGGGAGGAAAGAAATTTACTCACAATGCCTTTTAAGAGAATACTAAGTCAGTAGCATCTACATTTGTTACACCTAAAAGAACAACAGCAACATCACTTAAGCCGTCGTCGAATAGAACCATGGTATCAGTACCACTTCCAGAATCTACAGTGAATGTATTTGTAGTTTCATCCCAAGTTCCTAAAACTATTTGGTATGCATTAGCATCTAATCCATTAGTAGAATCCCATGTGTCTGTAGAAGTACCATCGTTTACAGCAGAGATATCTAATTTATCAGTTCCATGTTCAAAGTTAGATATAACATCAAATGAACCACTTATAGTATCACCATCACTTAAATCGCCTGAACTATCTTTATCAGCTACAGTTATAGTACCAGTCTCACCAGCAGCAGCAATTATAACTTTATCTGCCCCAGCTCCAAGCACTATCTTGTCTGCACCAGCTTCACTAGTAATAGTAGTTCCGGTATTAGCGGCGAAGATAATGTCAGCTCCCTTAGTACCTACAATTTCCTCAACATCATTCACTGTTATAGTGTATCCATCAGTGATGTTGTTTGTTCCATCATCTGTTCCGTCAAACTCTACAATCTTTCCAGCATCTACAGATACTCCATCTACCGTCTGTGTAAAGCTTGAGAGGTTAATTACAGCACCTACACCATTAGCATCAAGATTAGCAAGATTTGTTAAGTCAAGCTTGTCAGTTCCTCCTCCAAGAGCTATGGTCGCTGTCTTCACGCTGAGATCGTTAGTACCACCAAGAGTTACAACATCAACACCGCTTCCACCATTAATTGTCAATGTCTGTACTGCACCTTCTATTGTTACATCATTTACCTTTCCACTGTCTGCATTACCAAGGCTAATCGTAGATGTTGAACCATCGTCTGTAGCTGCGTCAAGAGTAATTGTTGAAGTAAGTCCTCCAGTATTTGTTGCTGTTAGGTTTACCACCCCTTTTACAGTGGCATCTGCTAAATCACCTGCTGCAAAGTTAACTTTTGCTTCCGCACTTCCTGAAATTTCAGCTGTAATGTCTCCCGCTGTGTTCTCAACAGTTATAGATCCTAAAGTTGCAGGACCGCTATCACTGTCGGCACCTATGTAATTCTTAGCAGAGAGTTTAACAGTAATTCCGTCTGTATCTCCAGCACTTAAAAGAACTGCTCCATTTTCTTCATTAGTATCGTTCACAAGGATGCTACCGGCATCAGCCTTTATTTCAATAGTACCACCTTTATCCACTGCTATTGCCGCATCATTATCCGCATTCGGCTTAAGAGTCACATCTCCATCATTCGCAGTAATTACTACCTTTTCAAGGTTATCCGCTCCATTTGAGATAGATCCATCATTAGTTCCTAAATTGTTATTACCTACCTCTCCAAGTGTAACGGATTTACCTGTTAAGCTAAGGCTTGTCAATTTATCCGCTGTCTTAATATCTCCCACAGTTAAAGCATCTGTCGCTGTCGCAGAAAGAGATGTAAGTACATCTTCATTTGTAATATCTCCAAGATCAACGACTTTGCTTCCTGTCACTGTGATTGTCTTTAACCCTGCTGTTCCTTTATCTGTAATCGCATTGAACTTAACATCGTCAGAAGCCTTAATTGTCAGGCTTTCAACCTTGTCATTTAGAACTAAATCAGCACCCAAAGTCTTCAAGTCAACAGCCTTAGCGAATTCAAGAGTAAGGTTTTTCACATTTTCTATTGTCATATCACTTGTGTTTGCTGTAGCTGTTACAGCAGTATTCACTTTGATTGTAGTGCTGTCTTCTACGTCTTTGTATGTGACTTTTAAAGCATCTACACTATTTGTTGTACCTTCAGCTGCATTAACTGTTACTGTTGAGCCTGCTGTGAGGTTCTCAACATCTACATCTGCACCATCTGCCTCAGCAATAGCAGTTACATTTAAAGCAGAATCAGCTGCGTTAATAGTTACAGCCTGACCATTGTCTCGTGCCTTAATCACTAAGTTCTCTACTCCTCTTAATACTGCTGTTGAAGCATTTGTATTGTCAAGTGTTAAAGTATCAGTACCGGCTCCAAGGTCTACTAAGTCATTTGTGTCAATGGCATTAATAACTACATCGTCGTTACCATCTTCTCCAAATACATAAGTGTAACCGTTATTTGTTGTTACAACTAACTTATCGTCTCCAGCTCCAAGCTTGATAATGTTGGACTCTCCTGCATTTGCTCCATCTACAAACTGAAGGTTGTCATTACCGCTTCCAAGTAAAATGGTTGTTCCCGCGCTATTTCCTGTTATTACATCTGATGCATAACCTGCACTGTCAAGTGTTTTTGCTACTACTCCACCTGTATTGGATGTAGCTGTTAGTGTCTTTATTCCTGTAATCGCTCCAAGTTTTACAGATGCTGGGCTGTCTATGGAGATTGTTTCTACTCCACTAATTGCTCCAAGCTCTACACCTGCTGTGTTGCTTATAGAAATTGTCTTAATTCCATCAAGTTGATTGTCAGCTACGGTTATGTCTCCATCTCCTGCTATTTCTAAAGACGCTATTCCAGGAACTGTGAATACAGATAGAGTGTTGCCTGTTCCTGTAGCGTTTATCTTCGCAGCTTCAAAACCTGCATCTACTGTGAGGTTTACATCCTTTGCAGAGTTAAGGTTAACTGTTAATGTGTCATTTGTATCGCTTAAAGCTCCAGCTTTGTAGTTTGCATCAATATTGTTTACTGATTCTCCTTCAAATCCTATAGCCATATCTGCAGATGCTATGTTGTTAAGGGTAATTGTTCCTGTTGAATCCTTAGATACAAAGGACTTAACTCCTGTGATGTTTTCCATATCTATAGAGTTGTTACCATAAGATGTAACTACTATGTTCTCAACGTTTGTTATTGTTACGTTGTTTGTAACGTTCGCATTTATTGTTGCGCTTAATGTATCGCTGTCTGTTGTGCTTGGATCTACTATCTTGTCTCCGTCGTTAATAGTTAAAAGGTCTGCCTTGAATGTGTCGCTAAATACGCTTCCTTTTACATCATCAGCTCCCATTGTAAGGGATACATTCTTAACTGCAAGGTCTGTATCTACTTTTTGTTTAGCTGCTTCTACTGTTGTTGGATCGTCTGTTACGTTCGCAATTACATCCTTGAAATACTGGATGTTAGCAAGTACTTCATCAGATGTTACTCCTGTTACCTTCTCTGCTACGTAGTCTGATACTGCTACTTTGTTCTTAAACTGGAGTGCAGCAGCTTTAGCAACAGGGTCGTCGCTGTTTTCGTACTGAGAAATTGCGTTGATGAGGTTTACTACTACCTTAGCTCTTGCTTCTTCAAGGGACATTCCCTGCTCAAGATATGTGTTTAGCTCATTGAGCCAGTAGTTAACACCATCTTGGTCTTGAGCTGGGTCTTTTCCGAGAGTGTTCTGGTAGATAGCTTCAATGAATGCTTTGTTGTCGTTCCAAGCGTCTCCAAAGTACTCCTTGACTACGTCAAGTGTGAGCATTACCTTGGCTGCTTCAAACTGGTCATCGTAGTTTGTTGCCCAGTACTGGTTTCCTTCCCCCTCAGATGCTCTTCCTAAAAGCGTTACATAAAGCTGGGATACTTGAGTTGTGGTCATTGCCATCACATGCCTCCTTCCTTGAAAAGTTTTTTCATTTTACTTAAAAATTATAAATCCCTTTTCTTCCAAAAGTCAATAAAAATTTTGCTTCTTTATCTTTAATTGTACTATAAATGCCCCCTTCTCTGGAAAAAGTAACTCTATACACTGTGTTATCATACCTCACAGCATTTATTATTTATCTTTGTTTAATCACATAATAATTTTAGACTTAATTTCAAAGGAGTCAAGAGGTTTGATGGGTTATTTACGATTTTTATTAGCTTACCTGGTATTACTATCCCATATAGGCTTCAGAATAGGCGGTCTCAATCCGGGAGTATTTGCCGTTGTAATATTCTACATACTGGCAGGACACGTTGTCACTCATCTCCTGTACGATATATTCTGGAATAAAGGAAAGACAGTCTTAACCTTTTACATAGACAGGGTCTTAAGAATATTTCCTCTATACCTTTTTGTCTCATCATTAACAATTCTATTTTTACTTTTAACCTCTTTCGGTAATCCTGAGTTTAAAGCTTTAAATCTGATAAACAATCTTCTTATTGTCCCCCTAAACTACTATATGTATATAGAGAAAGACTTGATAATCCTTACTTCTACACATCCACCATGGTGGCTTATACCCCCTGCATGGTCGTTAGGAACAGAACTTCAAGTCTATATGCTTCTTCCCTTTTTGCTTAGATTTCCTAAAATAGGTACTTTCTTTTTCTTTTTCTCTTTATGTATATATTCAATTGCGAATCTTAATATAATTCATTCTGATTATTTTGCTTATAGACTTATAGTTGGTGTTCTTTTTATCTTTATGCTTGGCAGTCTGATCCAAAAGATAGCAACTAACAGAGCAAGAAAGTATGAAATAGCTGCGGTAATAGCTACATATCTTTTTTGCGTTATCTGGTTTTCATACTTTGTACTTATAAAGCATCTCTACGGAGCATACACCCGTGAAACATTACTTGGAATAATCGTAGGACTGCCCATCGTATACGTAGCTGTGAAATCAAAAGTAAGGTTACCCTTCAACAGAACCTTAGGGAATCTATCCTACGGTGTATTTCTATCCCACTTTTTGGCCATATGGATTTTAGAGTACTTGGGACTTCCTAAAGGTGGACTTCTTTTTGTAATTGAAGTTTCCGTGTTGTCAGTCATAATAGCCTGGATAGGTGTAGTGCTGGTTGATAAGAGGATAGAGAAGATAAGGTTTAAGTTGTAAGATTTCGGTACAACTTATGATACTTCACAATGTTCTCTAACCTCTTTGCTAACACTTTCCAGTCTACCGACTTTAACCAGCTTTCTATTACCTTTTGTTTTTCCTTTAAACTCTTAGGATTTTTCAATAAAAGCTCTAACTCCTTAGTAATGCTCCGGACAGATGTATTTTCTGTAAAGAAAGCTACATCCGAAACATCGCTAAAGATTTCAAGGGGCGTACATAGGACAGGTTTCTTTAAAGAAAGTGCATACCTTACAGCAGCGCTTGACGATTCCTGTGTATACTGGTAGGGATACACAACAACATCTGCCAACTCAAGGTAATTAGCAACTTCCTCTTCCGGTAAGAAATCGGTAATGAACGTTACATTTTTTTCTATCTGCAGCTCTTTTATCTTCTTCTTACACTCTTTCATATAGCTTTTAGAGTCTGGAATTGGATAAAGAGAATTTAAAAGAAGAAGATGAATGTTTTTAAACTTTTCCCTTAAGATTGCAAAAACCTCTATAAGCTCTAAAATACCTTTATGAGGCAGCAAAAACCCAAAAGCAGCTATTACTTTACTGTTCTTTAAATTCAGTTCCTTTCTCAGCTGCTCTACCCTTTCTTTATCAGCCTGCTTGATATCAACCCCATGCGGAAACAGAGCAACATTCTCAACCAAACCAAAATCCTTTAGGATATTCATATCTGCGATACTATGGACAAAAATCCTATCTGCCAGAGATAGTTCCTCCTTTATCCACCTTAAAGATGCCTTAAAGTCAGGTTTATTTACATCTTTAACAGAATGGAACGTGATGAAGACACTTTTACCTTTGTCTTTAAGTTCTTTTACCAACCTGCCAAGTGAATAAACTTCTATAAAACCGAAGTTGTACTGAATAAAAACAGAGTCCAGCTCTTTATCCTCCACTTCTTTTATAATGGATTCTACTTCCTTCTTCGCTCCGTATCTCCATATCCTGCTTACATTTCTTTCTAAGCTTTCATCAAGGATATCCTTGCTACTTACCACGTTTGCAATAATGTGAACATCAATATCTTCGGAAAAGTTGTCTATAAGAAACTTTGAGTAAGCCGCTATTCCACATCTTATATTCCAAGTGCTAATCCATCCAAGCTTTACTTTCTTTTCCGGAAATACAGGTAGTTGTTCTACCTTCTCAGCCACTTTTATAAGTCTTTTTGCACAGTCTTCCCACCTGAAGCTGGACAAAATTGTTTCTTTAGCTTTTTTAGTTTTCTTCTCTATCTCTTCCTTAGGTGCAGAGTATATATATCTCATTAGTCTTACGAGATCCTCTTTTGAAGGCTCTACCCAGTAGGAGTTAAACTGTTTCATGTGGGTTTTTGCTCTATTAAACTTATAATCTATAAGCCAGCAGTTTTTTTCATTACAGAAAAATCTTTGCCCACCATAGGCGGTTGTGATAACGGGCATATCAAATAGCATAGCTTCTGCCATCGGAAGACCGAAACCTTCTCCCCTCGTTGGTTGAACTAAACAATCACACTGTTTGTATAAACTTACTATGTATTCATCCGGTATGTCCTCGTTTATAAGCTCTATCTCCGGACAGTTTTTGTTCTTCTTCTGATAGTAATCTATAAGCTCCTCAACATTATTATGGGGATTAGGAAACGTTTTAATTATCAAGGCTACATCGTCGTCCTTTGTAAAGGCTGAAGTAAAAGCATCAAGGAGTACATCTACTCCCTTTCTTGGAAAACATGAAGATATATGCAGAAACTTAAACCGCTTCTTTGTTCTTAACGGAAATTCCTTAGGTTTAATTTTAAGCACGTGATCTACACCAATACCAACTTCAAAAACAGGTATTGATATACCGTTATCTATCATAACTTTCTTTACATAGGGAGACATAACAGGAAGAGCATCTAAGTATCTGTTAAAGTTTTCCAGATAATCTTTTGGAAACTCTGATTCCTCCCAACCATAAGAGTTCATAAGATTTATTAATCCTTTCATATCGTATACACGGGGAGGATACAGGTTTCTCGTTACTATATCTGCACGGTATCCCTTTTCCCCAAGCTGCCACATTCTTTTTACGTCTGGATTTTTTTCAAGAAACTCTTTGTTTGGAGGAAAATCTCCATACCCTTCTGTAGAGTACAAAGAAACTTTGTTTGAAAAAAGTTTATCCAAAGCCCTTGCCATCTCTCTGTTTACAATAGCAAGACTGTATGAACTGTCAAAAGGACCTTCAATTTGAATTTTTATATCTTTACTCCTCTTTTGACTACTTAAAACCTGCTCCTTTCTCCCTTCGTCTACTTCAACCCTCAACCACTCCAAGAAGTTTATGAATTTCTGAATAACGTTAAAGTTTTCATATACCTTTAAAGCCTCCCTCTGAGTCTTTATTATTTCTCTCCGTAAAGCTCTATTCTTAGAAATTAAAGATAAAAGTCCTGCTATGTGTTTAAAGCTCTTTTCCTCAAATAGAACTCCCCCACCGTTTAGCGTATATTTAACATTGCTGTCGGGTGCATCATAGGCCACAACCGGCACATCAAACACAAACGACTCTACCAGTGGAACTCCAAAGCCCTCATGTTCACTTAAACATAGGAATACATCAGCTACTCTATAGTAAGCGTAGAGATCTTCGTATGGAACTTTCCCTGCCAAAATTACTTCATCCTGCAGGTTATACTCCGATATTTTTCGTCTTATTTTCTTCTCATACTCCGGACTGGTCGTTCCCCCTACAAGAATCAACCTTGAAGGTTTATCTGCTATTTGTCTATATAACCTGTATACTTCTACAAGTTCATCCTGTTTCTTGTTCTCTACTATCCTACCTACAAACAGTATGTTAAAAAATTTAGAGAACTCATCTACTATTTTTTTATTGAAAGAGTGCTCCCTTATTTTGTTTATGTCAAACAAAAGAGGAATAACAAATACCGATTTTTCATCAAAACCTACTTTTACCAGCTCTTTTTTGTTTAGCTCAGAATCTGCAATAGCTCCTACCGATATGTCCCTTAATAGTTTTAGCTGTTTTCTACCTTTTATTGAATATCTGTAAAGTGCAGAGTCTTTTGGGAAAAATCTTGCCGGCGTTATGTTATGGTAAACAAGCACAATCTTGTCTTTTAATGATAAAAGCCATTCATCTAAATCATGCCCAAGTGAGTGGTGAACCAGCAGGATATTATTTTCGTCCGTTTTATACTTAGAAAAGTGGAACAGTTTACCCTTAAGTTTTCTATCTATATGCTCAACGTATATATTTGATTCAAATCCCAGATCCCTTAAGATCCTTTGAATAAAGAACATTCCATTCGTTATAGCATCACCATAAGCACTACCTGAATGAAATTGATGAATTGCTTTAACTTTCATCTCTCTTATATCCTATTATTGCGTAGTCAAAGTATAATTTTTTAGGATCCTCATCCTTATACCTTTTTTCTTTAAGAGGAGCAGAAAATACAATTTTTATATCTTTAAATCCTATCCAACGTAACATAAAAGAAAGTGTATCCGGAGGAATAGGTCTGACATGTGTTTCGTCAATGTAAAACCTGGCAAAAGCTTCATAGTTCCAAGGGTTAACAGTCTCTAATATTATCGCTCCACCATTTACTAATTTTTTGTGCGAAAGCTGTAAAAACTCTTTTAGATAATCTCTCTGCAAGTGTTCTATAACTTGAAAAGAGACTATAGCAGAAAACTCTTGTTCTGTTTCCTTAAGAAAACTATTGATGTCTGTATTTACCACTTTAAATCCTTTTTCTTTTAAAATCTGCACTTCTTCCTCATTTATGTCTACTCCTATAGCTTCTATACCCTTTTCTTTCAATAATTCCAAAAACTCACCTCTACCACAACCTGCATCAAGAACTGGATAATTTTTTAGACACTCCTCAGGAACATATTTTAAATACTTTTCTTGCCGCTTCTTTATCTCTTTCCTTTCACCTCTAAACACATTTTCAAACGCAGAGTAATAATTCTTATCTTTATCAATATTTAATTCTACGTTTATCTCTAACTCTTTCGGTAAATCTATTTGGAAGAATCTATTTTCAAGATTACTTATCCTTACGTCCTGAATAGATAAGCTGTTTTGTAATACATTTTTTGTTTCTATTAAGCTACGATGTAAATTTGATATTTCAATATCTAACTCAGATAATCTGTTATTTATTTTGTCTATCTCAGCCAATCTACTGTTTACTTCTGCAAATCTTTGTCCAACTTTCTGTTCAAGGTTGATAATACTTTGGTTTATGTGATTTTGCAAACTTTCAAACCTTTGGTTTGCATGATTCATATGATAGTGAATGTACGATTCCAATGCGTTTATATGTCTCATGAACCTCGGTACAGTAATGAAAAACTTTAATATCTTGAGCAAGTAACCTACTACTGGTATGCCTGATAAAAATGCATATAAAGCCCTCTTCTTTAGTCCCAATATCTTTACATTTCTTTTCCTTCCTTCTTTAGAATATCTAAGTCTTACAATGATATCGGTTTTCGTATATTCTCCGTTTCTTAGCTTTCTTAAATAATGATTTAGTCCATCCTTATCAGGTTCTCTACCAAGTATAGTTCTATAGGCAAATCTTACAAACTCTACATCGTGGTACTTAACAAAATCTTCAATTGTGTAGACATATTCATCGGTCTTCTTACTGCTATCTTCTAAAGGTACTTCCCTTTTGCTTTCTATCTCATATATCTTTGATACTTCCTCTTCTACCTTACTGAGGAGAACTTTTGAAGAAACTTTAAGAGACTTTATTTTAATCATTAACTAACCCATCGAGATTAAATATTATTTTGCTGTTTTTGTTACTCTTGCTAAATCTGCTTCCATCATAATTTCAACAAGTTGAGAAAACTTTGTTCTTGGTTCCCATCCAAGTTTTTTCTTTGCTTTCTCAGGATTTCCTATAAGAATATCTACCTCTGCAGGTCTATAGAATTCAGGAGAAACTTCAACGATAACTTTTCCGGACTTTCTGTCTATTCCCTTGGTATCAACTCCTTCCCCTTCCCACTCTAAGCTAAATCCCGCAACCTCAGCAGCTTTTTCTACAAATTCCCTCACTGTATGGGTTTCCCCCGTCGCAAGAACGTAGTCGTCTGGCTTTTCTTGCTGAAGCATCAGCCACATTCCTTCTACGTATTCTGGAGCGTATCCCCAGTCTCTCTTTGCATCAAGATTTCCTAAGATTAGTTTATCTTGTAAGCCATATTTTATTCTTGCTAAGCTGTAGGTAATCTTCCTTGTTACAAACTCAATGCCTCTTAACGGAGACTCGTGGTTAAAAAGAATACCGGAACAGGCAAAAATGTTAAACGACTCCCTGTAGTTAACTGTTATCCAGTGACCAAAAAGCTTTGCTACCCCGTAAGGGCTTCTTGGATAAAAAGGAGTTTTTTCTGTTTGAGGTATCTCCTGCACTTTTCCGAACATTTCACTTGTAGAAGCTTGATAGAACTTAGTATCAGGTTTTAACGTTCTAATGGCTTCTAAAAGTTTTAAAACACCCATAGCGTCAATTTCTGCAGTTAAAATTGGCTGTTCGAAAGACACTCCTACAAAACTCTGAGCAGCTAAGTTGTAAACTTCATCAGGCTGTATCTTCTCAATAACTCTCATTATGTTCGTTAGTTCCAGCAAATCCATGTAAACAACTTTTACGTCCTTTTCTATACCGAGTTCCTTTAGTCTCCAGTTAGAAGAATCGCCACTTCTTCTATCAGCTCCGTAAACTTCATATCCTTTTTCTAAAAGAAGTTTGGCAAGGTACGCTCCATCCTGTCCACGAATTCCTGTAATAAGTGCTTTTGGCATTATTAGGTAGCCCTCCTTTGGAAAGTTTCCTGTTTACTAACTGGATTATAGAAAAATTTTGTAGCTTTTCCAATCACTGTACGAGAGTGTTTGAAAAATCATCCAGACAAAGAACAAAACTCCCATGTTAAAGAGGATAAACTTAGCTAAAACAAACAGTTGAGCTATATGAAAGCTCTTTGTTTTCTCGTAACTTCCAACATCCTGCTTAACTTCTCCAAAAATACTCTCTATCAGTCCTCTAAACCTGTAAATTTCATCAGATTCTAAAAGCTCTTTGCATTTAAGCCTAATCTCAGATTTAATTCCCTTCCTTAATGTTTCTCTCACCTTTATGTAAGGCTTTAAGCCTACTAACAGAACAAGCTCAATAAACTTAATGCTGTCATAAGCTTTGTCTCCTAAAAATGGCTTTCCTTTCAAAGCTCTCCATATAAATCCCCTTTCGTTTAACCACCTAACTATTTTCTCTCCAAGTTTCACTTCCGAAGCGTAACTCTCTCCAGGTAATGCAGTAAGAATGAACCTTTTTCCATCTTTTAGATGAACGCTTAATACAACAACTTTAACGTGGCTTTTTACCTCCTTTATCTCTTTGCCTCTTAGAATTTTCAATGGATAAATCTCATTGTATTTGAAGCCAGTTCCATCTATTATCAGAAATCTTAGTTCTTTATGATACTTCCCTAAGAGTCTTCGAGAGACAAAGTTCAGAAAATCTACAAGGAGAATGGAAGGTAGTTGCTTGAGTCGGTAATAATAGGTTGAAAAATCAGGAATATTCTCTCTTCCAAATATCTGAACTGCCAAATATTCAAGGTCTCTGAATGATAGGTTCCAGGCTACTTGGAGGAAAAGAAGGGTAAGAATTATCTCGTCAGGGTATTTCTTGGGTCTTCCTCTTTTGGTTTTAAAAGGATATAAATATACCAGTACAGCCTGTCCTCTCCGGTTCATGTATGTTTTTGATAGGTTGAGTACTTTGTGGAAATTTAGTCTTTTCGCTTTCATACCGGAGAGGATAGGCTTTTTTCTTAATTTTGGCAATTTTCAAACACCCTCATCACTGTACTATGCTTTTTGAAAAAAAAGTTTTTCTAGGTATACTTAAAAAAATAAAAATCAAACACAGTGGAGAAAGATGAAAATAGGTATTTATGGAAATCTTTTTTTGGGTAAAAGAACAGGGATAGGTAACTATATATATAATCTTTGCAAACATCTTGAAAGTTTTTTACCTGAGGCAGAATTTTTCATTTTCTCTCAAAGAAAACCAGATGAAATTCCTTTTGGAAAGAATTTTTCTGTAATAGTTGAAGAAAACCCTTTTTTAAGAAAACTCCCTTTTTCTTTATGGCTGAGGTTGTTTTCTTTTCGCTTGATAAACCAATATAATCTGGATTTTTTCTGGTCTGGAATGCCAATAATGCCTCTTTATTTAGATCAAAGCATAAAAAAGATAATAACTGTTTACGATTTGAATTTATATCTTGTTCCAGAAACAATGAAGACGTTAACAAAAATTAACCACAAGCTTTTTTTTAAGAAAAGTATATTGGAATCAGATGTTGTTGTGACAATTTCGAAAGGAACAGCTCAAAGATTGAAGAAATTTTTGGGAGTAGAAACCGACGTTGTAGTCTATCCGGGAGTTGATGATACTCTATTTTATCCCCGGAAAAGAGAAGAGGTAGAATCTTTTTTAAAAAGTAAAGGAATTAATAGTAAATATATCCTTTCTGTTTCAACTCTTGAACCAAGAAAGAACCTTGAGTTATTAGTAGAATCTTTTTTAGAGTTAAAAGAAGAAGGGTATTTGCAAGATTTTAAGCTTGTTCTTGTAGGAAATAAAGGTTGGAAAATAAATAAACTTTACCAAAAGATAAAGAGGTTTAAAGAAGAGATAATATATTTGGGATATATACCAGATGAAGAACTTCCTCTTTTATATAGTGGAGCAACTGTTTTTGTTTTACCCTCAATGTACGAAGGATTTGGAATTCCTGTTCTTGAAGCACGTGCCTGTGGTTGTTGCGTTATAACATCAAATATCCCTGAGTTAAAAGAAGCAGGAGGCAAAGGTTCTATATACATAAATCCACAAAAAAACATTTTAAAGGATACGTTATTTTCTTTCATTAACAAAAATATAGACTGCAATAAAGAAAAACTTAGGGAAAACTTATTCTTTTGGAAAGAAGAAGCAAAAAAACTTGCAAAGATTTTCATAAACTATTCATCATTCAAGTAAAACTCAAACCATTTTTTTAATTTTTCAAAGTTATCTGCAGGAAAAGTTTCTAAGAGTGCTGAAAGTAAAGTTATTGCAAGCATTGATTCTCCAACGACTGCTGCTGCTGGAACAGCACAAACATCAGATCTTTCAATTGATGCTTCAAAAGGTTCTTTAGTTTTTATGTCTACGCTTTTTAAAGGATTGTAAAGAGTAGGAATAGGCTTCATGGCAGCTCTTATAACTATAGGTTCTCCGTTGGTCATTCCTCCTTCAATACCACCAGCTCTATTTGTTTTTCTATAAAAACCTTTTTCTTCAGAGTAGAAAATCTCGTCGTGAACTTTTGAACCTATAGTTTTTGCACTTTCAAATCCAATTCCAACTTCAACACCTTTTATAGCTTGAATAGACATGATTGACTGAGCTATTTTTCCATCAAGCCTTTTATCCCACTGAGTGTGACTACCAAGTCCTACTGGAACTCCTATAGCAAAAACTTCAAACACTCCACCAAGACTTTCTCCGTTTTCTTTTGCCTTATCAATTTCTTCTTTAAATCTTTTTTCAAGATTTAAGTCATCTATCGGAATTCTAACTTCTGAATTTTCTGCATTTTCAAATCTTTCAAGGTATGAAAGACTTTCCAAGACTTTTTTAGGAACTTCCACGCTACCTATGGAAATTACGTAACTTCCAATTGTTATCCCGAGTCTTCTCAATATATCTTTACAAAGAGCTCCAGCTGCAACTCTTCCTGCCGTTTCTCTTGCGCTCGATCTTTCTAATACATTTCTAACGTCGTCAAAACCATACTTTAAAACTCCAGAAAGGTCAGCATGTCCAGGTCTTGGTCTTGTAACTTTTTTATCTTCAGGTAAATCACCTGGGTCAGGTTTCATTATTTCTTCCCAGTTTTTATAATCTTTATTCCAGATAGCCATTAAAATTGGAGAACCAAGAGTTTTACCGAGTCTAACACCGGATAAAAACTCAACTCTATCCTTTTCTATTTTCATTCGGCCACCACGACCGTAACCTTTCTGTCTTCTTGAGAGCTCTCTATTAACAAAATCAAAATCTATCTCAAAGTTTGCTGGAATTCCTTCAAGATACGCAAAAATTCCCTTTCCGTGACTTTCTCCTGCTGTAAAAAATCTTAACATTGTTAGCTCCTAAAGTTTTATTGTGGATGGTATTTTACGAAAATTTCGCGAAAAACTATTCTTTATGCCAGTCGTCTCCTACTTCTTTTACTATTTCAAATTTTTTTACAAAACCACCACTTTTAAGGTAATCTATAGCTTTTAAGGCATCTTCATAAAAAGTAGGAGCTATCCAGAGCTCTATTAATCCTTCTTTTCTATCTTTTGTTCTTACTGTTGCAACTTCGTGGTACCATTCGAAAATAGCATTTAAAAATGCTATGTCCTTAACGTCAACCTTACACAAAAGATTTCTTCCTTTCATTATAGCTTTCTTCAAAGCTCCATCCCCTCAATGTATTTTGTCTCAAAAGTTTTGTTTGTCGCAAGTTCTAAAAATTCTACTTCTCTTTTTAGCTCTTTTATCCTTTCTCGTTTCTTTCTGCTTCCAAGAAGAAGAGCTGCGCCCTTAAGTGCAGCATTTCCAAAAGCCTTTACTTCCGGTAAGTTTTCAGGAATTAGCTTTACTCCTTTTATGCTCCTTTTATCTATGTGACTTCCAAAAGCTCCACTAAAGAAAAATTTGTCTGGAATATTTGCTT
Organism: Desulfurobacterium thermolithotrophum DSM 11699; assembly: GCF_000191045.1. Taxonomy (NCBI): domain Bacteria; kingdom Pseudomonadati; phylum Aquificota; class Aquificia; order Desulfurobacteriales; family Desulfurobacteriaceae; genus Desulfurobacterium; species Desulfurobacterium thermolithotrophum. The sequence continues at coordinate 1,296,654 of NC_015185.1, read as the reverse complement.
TTTCAATAAGAGCAGAAAGTCCTCCATAAACACTAGCTTTTGCAAGGAGAAATTTTCTTATATCTTCTTGAGTAATAGCAATTAAGCTTTCTTTATCTTCGTAAAGAACAAAAGCTTTTTGACCTTTAACTTCTCTTACATAATTGGCAATCAATGGATTTAGGTTTTTCTCAAAAGTTCCCTCTTTATTTACAATCCTAAAACTTTTAAGTAGATAGATGATGTCAAAGTAACCGCTTGCGCAAATGCCTTGTGGTTTTTCATTTCCGATAACAAAATATTTAAAAGTTCTACCATCAAAGAAAACTTTATATATAGCTCCTTTAGTAGCTCTCATTCCGCTAAAAAGTCCTACTCCTTCAAAGGCTGGTCCAGCCGGAACAGAAGCAGCTACTTTTAGGTTTTTCTTGTAGATTCCTAACTCTGCATTTGTTCCAAGGTCTGCTATCCCAAAGTTTTCAAATCCTTGACTTTCAAAATAAAGAAGATTTGAAAGAAAATCTGAACCTATAAAGTTTTTAAAGGGAGGTGGAAAATAAAAGAAAGTATTTGGAAAGTCAGAAATATCAAGTTCCTTTCCGCTTATGTAGACTTCTTCTTCTACCTCTAATTTAAAGGGATATTTTTCAAAACCGCTTACAGGAAGTCCTAATAAAAAGTGGTGCATTACAGGATTAGAGACAACAACGACTTCTAGGATACTTTTACCAAATTGCTTAAGGAGAAAAGAAATCGTTTCAAGAAGGAGCTCCCTTTGTTTTTTGTAGTTCTTCCTTGCAAGTTCAACTCTTGTTACTACATCGGCTCCAAAAGAAGACTGGAAGTTTAGTGTTTTATAACTTTTAAGGAATTTTCCTGTAAAAAGGTCAAAGAGAGCTCCCTCTACTCCTGTTGTTCCAAGATCAAGAGCAACTCCAAAACCAGTTTGTGGACAGTCTACTTGAATTGAAGGTAAAACTTCTCCCTGCAAGACAAGTCTTTCTTCAAAAACTTCAACTTCACCTTTGTAAGGACCAAATGTAAGACAAGCAAGCTTTTCTTCTCCGTTAATTTTAACGGTACACTTTCTACACGTCCCCCTCCCACCGCAGTAAGCTGACTTCATAAAACCTTTTTCTCTAAGGATCTGATAAAGACTTTTTCCTTCTGGAACCTCAACAAATAGCTTCATTTTTAATTCATTCCAAACCGTAAGCTTTCAAATGATTTTTAAATCTTTCACAAATTTAGGATAAAACTCATCTTCATTTAACATTGGGTAATGCTTTCTATTGTATGTCCATAACTTCATTCCAGTCTTTCTTGTAGCAGCTGCAATCGTTGCGTCAGCAAGTTCTACAGAGTGAGATTTCCTGTATTTTCTTATAAAGTCCCCAGCAAGTTCAGCAATTTCCCTGTCTATTGTGATAAGAGAAAGAGCTTCAAGTAACTCTCTTGTCCTCTGCTCTTCTTTTTCACGCATACCAGCAAAAATTTCTGTGATCTGAATAGTGGTTATGTAAAGTTGTCCTGCAGTATCTTCTACTGCCTTTTCAAACTGCTCTTTAACTTCTCTATTTTTCCTTAATATCCAGATTAGAACGTCAGTATCCAAAACTATCAATTCTATTCCCCTTTCGTAGTTCTCTTACAAAAGATTCTGGATCCATATCTCTTTCTTCCCATGCTCCAAAAGCCTTATCCAGTGCTTTGAGGAGAGCTTCTTTTCTATTGCTGTTTTCTTTAAAAGAATTCCATAATCTATTCCTGATTATTTCGGAAATAGTTTTACCACTTTTTCTACTTTCTTCTTTGAGAAGATAATGAAGCTTTTCATCTAGGTATATTTGGGTTCTCTTCATCCTATTCCTCACTAATAGTTGATGTATCTATACATTATTCCTAAATCATTGCTTTGGCAAGAGTTATGCTTCCACTAAAAATAAGCTTTTTTGGATGAATAGGTTTCACAACAACATCAATTTTCCTATTACATCTTTTAGAGTGCTGTCGCACCCTGTGAAGCGGGAAACCCCTCACAGCGGTAGAGGGGAGGAAATCAGTAAATTGGAATTAACCAGTGAGAGTACTTTTTGTTTTCTCCCTTAACTATTGAAAAGTAAACTTCTTGAAGCTTTTTGGTAATAGCACCTATTTCACCATTTCCTATGGTTACGTGATCAACCTGAACAACTGGAGCAACTTGAGCTGCAGTTCCTGTAAAGAAGACTTCATCTGCAACATAAATTTCGCTTCTTAAAATAGGTCTTTCTTCAACTTCAATTCCAAGTTCGTTTTTTGCAAGTTCGATTACTGCATTTCTTGTAATACCTTCAAGAATGTTGCTGTGAGAAGGTGGTGTTATAAGCTTACCGTTTCTAACAATGAAAAGGTTTTCACCACTTCCTTCTGCAACTGTTCCGTCAGGATTAAGCATAATTGCTTCATCATAGCCGTTAAGAAGTGCTTCTGTCTTTGCAAATGCACTATTTACATAGGCACCTGCAACTTTGCATCTTGCCGGAATCATTGTGTCGTTTATTCTGTGGAAAGAAGAAGTTTTAGCCTTTAATCCTTTTGAAAGGTCTAAATAATCTCCAAGAGGAAGGGTGTAGATAGCGACTTCTGTTTTGTAGCCAATAAGTTTTGGAGAAATCTTAAGGTCAGAAAAGTAAGCTATAGGTCTAATGTAAGTATCTTCTCTGTGTTGGCATTTTCTTAGGAGCTCTACAGTAATATCCACAAGTTCATCGGCACTTTTTTCAACTTGAAGGTTTAGGATTTTGCAGTTTCTTAACATTCTTTCGTAATGTTCTTTAAAGAAAAGTCCAAAAAGTTGCTGTTTTTCTTCATTCCAGTAAGCTCTAATTCCCTCAAAAATAGCTGTTCCATAGTGAAAGGAATTTGTCTGAATATTTATATTAGCTTCCTCGATAGGAACAAATTTTCCTTCAAAGTAAGCATATCTTTTCATTTAACTCCTCCTGCAACTTTTCTTCTATAGTAAACAATTACTAAACCTGTAGCCACCATTATAATACTTATTACTTGATTGTTACTCATCATTCCGAGTATTTCTTTTGGAGTTGCTCTCCAAAACTCTATTAGAAATCGAAAGATTCCATAAAAAATTAGATAGAAACCAAAAATTTCGCCTGTCGCTTTTTTTCTGCGGTAGAGAAGATAAAGAATTCCAGCTATTAAGAAATTAGCAGCTGAAGAAATAGGTTGTGTTGGGTATAAAGGTATTCCTAATGGTGCAGCAGAGTGAGGGTCATGAAAGATAATTGCAAAAGGAGCATCACACTCTTTACCGTAGCAACACCCTGCCATAGTGCAACCAATCCTTCCAAATCCAAGACCAACAGATAAAGGGATTGCGACTATATCTGCAAATTTCCAAAAAGGAATTTTTCTTTTCTTTATAAAGTAAACTGCCGTTAGAGCTCCAAAGATAACTCCACCATACCAAACAAGACCTCCTTCCCAGAAGAAAAAGAGTCTATACCAAGGGTCTAAATATTGAGGATTGTAAAGGAAGAAGAAAACTCTTGCTCCTATTATTCCTGCAATAACTGTCCAGAATGCAGTGTCTGCAATGTCTTTAGATGGAATTCCTTCTTTTTCTGCAAGTTTCATCAGTATAAGGGAACCAAAGAAAATTCCAAGAGCAACCATAACGCCGTAGGTATATATAGTTATTGGACCGATCTTAAAAAGAATGGGATACACTTTAACCTCCAAAGCTTATTTTAGAATTAGAATAAATTTATCCCTCTTTAAAATTAAAACTATAAAATAAGAAATTACAGCAATAAGAAGAGTAGCTAAAACAACAATTAGTTTTGATGAGAAGGAAGAAGATAAAAAGTAGAGCTTTGTACCGATAAAAGAAATAAAAGCAACAGGAATTGAAAGAACGAAGTAATTAAAAAACATTAAAAAAACTCTTTTAACGAGATCTCCTTTCTTTTCCAAGTTATAACATAGAATCAGAACGTTTAAAAAAGAAGTAAGACTTGTTCCAAGTGCTAAACCTACAACTCCAAAACCTAAAAGAAAACAGAAAATAACATTTATAAAAAGATTAAAAATTAGAGTATAAGCTGAAACTTTTACAGGAAATTTGTACTCGTCCAAAGAGTAGTAGGCATTGGTAACAATCTTTTCTATAGAAAAGAAAAAAAGACCAAACGAATAACCTATAAGAACTAAATAAGTTTCGTTTAGAGCTTCTTCTGTAAACTTTCCGTGGTTAAATACAAGGTCAACTATGGGTTTTCCAAAAAAAATAAGACCAACAGAAGCAGGAATAATTATTGCTGAACAAAGAAGAAGACCTGTTATTAACTCTTTATAATGATTCTTTTTTTCATTAGATTTTTTGGCAAGACGAGGAAGTAAAACTTGAGAAAGTCCAACTGCAAACATTCCAAGAGGAAGCTGAACGAATCTATTGGCGTAATAAAGGTAGGAAATTGCTCCAGCCTTTAAAAAAGAGGCAAGAACAGTATCTATGAGCATGGAAAATTGCCTTACGGCAAATCCAAATATTCCAGGAATTATGTTTTTAAGAGTTCTTTTTACGTCTTTAGTTATCTTAAATCTAGGTTTGATTAAAAAGTTAAATCTTTTCAAGAAGATAAGTTGAAGAAGAACTTGAAGTATTCCTCCAGCTAAAACTCCAACTGCAAGAGCTCCAACTGAAAGCTTTTCAGAAAGCAAAAGTGCAGAAAGTATTATTGCTAAATTAAAAAGAGCTGTTGAGATTGCTGGAGCAAAAAAGTGTTCAAAACCGTTTAGAATACCTCCATAAAAAGCTACAAGGCTAACAAAGAAAATGTAGGGAAACATTTCTCTTAATAACTTTATTGTGATGTCAAGATAAATTTCTGGAAGTCCTGGAGCGACTACTTTTACAATGAAAGGAGCTATTAGTTCACCTAAGAAAAGGGTCAAAAGTAAGGAAACAAGTAGAACTGCAAAAAAGCTTTCTGCAAAAAGCTTGGCTTCATAGGTAGATCTTTTAAGCTTTTTAGCAAAGGCAGGAGTAAAAGCAGAACTAAAAGCACCTTCAGCAAATATTCTTCTTAAAAGATTCGGAATTCTAAAAGCCACGAAGAAAGCATCTGTTAAACCGCTTGCTCCAAATAAAGTTGCTATTACAATGTCCCTTATAAGTCCAAGGACTCTGCTAGTAAAAATAGAGAGTGATACAATTAATGTTGATTTGAATATAGATTTCATAAAAGGAATTATAAAAAATGAAAGTATGTATTATAGGTGCAGGTGTTGTTGGTAGTTATCTTGCTAAGAAGCTCTCAAGAGAGAACCACGAAATAGCTGTTATAGATGTTGATTCTGCGAAGGTAGAACAACTTTCATATAGTTATGACATTCTTGGTCTTCCGTGTAATGCTCTTGACGTAAACTGTTTAAAGAGAGTGGAAGATTTTGATCTTTTTATAGTTGTTACTGAAAATGAAGAAAAAAACGTAGCAATAGCTGTTCTCCTAAAGGCAGTTTTCAATAAAGAGAATGTAATCCTTAGGGTTAGCAATAAAGCGTTTTCTTCTCCTCCTGTAAGGGACTTTCTTAAAGTAGATACAGTAAACGTGTTTTCTGAAATAACACAAACTGTCTTATCTATTGTTAAATATCCTTTTGCCCTTTCAACTGTTAAACTGGAAAATGAAGAGCTCATCATATTTAAATACTTAGTTAAAGTAGAAGATTCTCTTGCTGGTAAGCAGATACAGGAGTTAGGAGAAACAAGAAACAAGGTTGAGTTTACAATTGTAGCTATAGAAAGAGAAGGAAAGATAATCATTCCGCGGGGAGAGAGTTTTATATATCCTGATGATAAGATTTATGTTGCTGTTAATGAAGGAAAAATTAAAAGTCTTGTTGAAGAACTTGGAATAAACTACTCTCCGATAAAGTCTGTTTTTGTTTTGGGATATTCAAAGCTCACAGAGGAACTTCTAAGTAAGTTGTCTCAATTTAAAGAGGTGAATCTCAAATTTGTATCTCCTCAAAAAGAAATTTGCGACCTTGTTTCTGGCTTATTCCCAAGTATTACTGTTTTTCATGGTGAACTTACAGATGTTGAACTTTTAAAGTCTGAAAATATTCAAAATAGCGATTTAGTTATTTCGCTTACAGATGATGAAGAAGCAAACATTTTGTCGTGTATTTTGGCTAAAAATTTAGGGGCAAAAAAGGCATGTGCTTTAGTTTTTCATCCAGAGTATGAAGTCCTTGTTGAATCTATAGGTATAGATGCACCTATTGTTCCAAGAAAACTTTTGGCGTCAAAAGTTTATAAAAAATTAAGTAAAAAAGGAGTGCTTGATATTGCAGAAATTTCAGAAGATATAGATATTGTCGAAGTAGAAGTTGACTCTTCACTTTCTGGAAGAAAGATATCTGAAGCAAAGCTTAAAAGTTGTAGACTTATAATAGCTGTCAAAAAGGGAGAAAAACTTTTTATTGCAAAAGGAGATACGGTTTTAGAAAATGGAGATAAACTTATCTGCATAGGAAAAAAAGGATGAGAATAACAGTCGTTTTTAGATATGTAACTTCTTTACTTTTTAAACTTTCTTTATTTTTTCTCATTCCAGCTTTTTATTCTCTTTTTACTGGAGATGGTTTGTTTTTTGATTATCTCTATCCAATTTTACTATGTCTTTCTGTTTTCCTTGTAGGAATTCAATTTAAAAAGGAAGAATTAAACATAAAGGAGTCTATTTTATCTGTTGTTCTTATATGGTTTTTGTTTCCAGCTCTTTCAGCTCTTCTTTACATGGAAACGGGAGCCATTCCTAATTTTTTTGATGCTTACTTTGAATCAGTTTCTGGTTTTACCACGACAGGAGCTTCTATTTTAACAGATATAGAGTCTCTACCTAAAAGCGTTCTGCTATGGCGTTCTTTAACACACTGGATAGGTGGTATAGGTTTTGTTGTCTTTTCTCTCTCTATTTTACCTGCCTTTGGAACAGGTGGGGCTCAACTTATGCGATTTGAAGCTTCAAAGGCAGTAGAAGAGAAAGTCCTTCCAAAAGTTAAAAAAGTTGCAAGAGCTATTTTAATTGTCTATTTATCCTTGACTATTTTGGAAATAGTTCTTCTTAAACTTTGTGGCTTAAGCTTTTATGAAGCAGTAAATCATACCTTTGCAACAGTTGCTACAGGAGGTTTTTCTACAAAAAATGGAAGTGTTGGAGAATTTAACTCTTTTTCTGTAGAAATGGTAATAACTATCTTCATGATTTTAGGTTCAATTAATCTTTCTCTCTATTATAGGGCTTTTAAGAGGAAAAGCTTAAAATCGTTTTTTTCGTACTATGAAGTAAAAACATATCTAATAATTATTTTCTTATCCACTCTTTTTGTAACTTTTATGCTTTTTGAAGATGGAGTTTATTCAGATGTAGTTACTGCCTTTAGGTATGGATTCTTTCAGGTAGTAACTGCAGCTTCAACTACAGGTTTTGCTTCTACTGATTACTCTACGTGGCCTTCTTCAGTTCTTGCTCTTTTGATGATTTTGGCACTCATTGGAGCAACAGCAGGTTCAACAGCAGGAGGCTTAAAGCAGTTCCGATTCATAGTTATGATAAAGACGATGTATAGGGAGCTCTATAAAACTGCACATCCTACGCTTGTTTATCGCGTTGCTCTTGGTAATAGGCTTCTTGATGTGTCTGTTCTTAATACCATTTGGGCCTTTATATCTTTATACTTTATAACTACAATAATTTTTGGTTTCATTATCTCTCTTTCTGGTTACGACCTAATAACTTCTTTTTCTGCTTCAATAGCATGTATAACAAGTCTTGGTCCAGGTCTAGGAAAAGTAGGACCTGCAGGGAATTTTTCTTTCTTTTCAGATTTTGATAAGTTTCTCCTATCGTTAGAGATGATCTTGGGAAGACTGGAGATATTCTCTATACTTACTCTTTTACTTCCCTCATTCTGGAAAGATTAAGTGGACAAAAGCTTCAACATCCTCAGGTTTTGAAAATAAGTAAATAGGAACATTAAGGAGTTCTTTTAAAGTTTTATAGTTTGTTCTTGAACTTTCGTCAACATCTCCCCTGTGATTGAGAATTACTCCTTTTACATTAACTCCTTCTAATTGACATATTCTTACAGTTAAAAGTGTATGGTTGATAACTCCCAACTTATTTAGTGCAACGACTAAAACTTCCATATTTAATTCTTTTGCAAGGTCAAGGAAAGTATATTTTTCTCTTATTGGAACTAAAAGACCTCCTGCTCCTTCAAATAAAGTTTCTTCATAGTTTTTAGAAAAAGAAAGGATTCTTTCTTTTATTTTTTCTATAGAAATTTCTTTATTTTCAATTTCAGCAGCAACAGATGGAGCAACAGGAGTTTTAAAGCTGTAAATTGGATCTATACTTTCTTTGCAAACTGCAGAAATTTTCCTTGCATCTTCACATATAGGTCTGCAGCCTGTTTCAACTATCTTTAGTGCACAAATATTTCTACCAATGTTTTTCATGTACCTAAGAATTGAAACCGTAACAAAAGTTTTCCCTACTCCTGTATCAGTTCCTGTTACTAAAATCATCGCAGGTATGCACTTTTAATATTTTTGGTATTTTGAATTATCTTTTTAAGTTCTAGTTCCTTTTTACTTAAAATTCTTGATAAATCTTCAAAATAAGACATAAGAGCTTTGGCATCCTCAGGACTTAAGCTCTTCAAAAACTCTTCATTATTTAACCTTTTAAGTTCAAAAAGAGCTTTTTCGAAATCATCATTTTCTATCAAGATTCTTAATTTATCTATTAAACTTTGTTTTTTATTCCTTCCCATCCTTCCTTCAAGGTTTCTAAAATGTAGATAACGTCACTTAGAAGCTTTTGATCATTTTTAGCATTTATAATAACTAAAGAATGAAGAATAAATTCATATAAATCTCTAAGATTTTTTGCTATATCTCCTCCATTTTCCATATCCAATGAATCATTCAAAACTCTAATAATTCTTTCTGCTTTAACAATTGCATTAATCTTTCCCTGAACATCACTCTTACTTATACAATCGTCAACTTCTTTAAGAAGTACTATTACTTTTTCGTAAAGAAGAATGACATGTTCAACAGGCGAGGCTGTTTCAACCTGCATTTTTAAATAGGGATTAAAAGACATTTATCCGCTCCTTTCCTTATCTAGTTTGATGGTAAAATAGAAGTAGTTCCAAATGTTGATGTAAGTTTTGCCTTTATCTGATTCATTTCTTCTTGAAGAAGTTGAACTTGAATTAACTGCTGCTTAAATAGTTCTATTTGAGAATTAATAAGTTTTTGCATGTTTCCTATTTGATCTTCCAAAAGCGTTTTCTGATTATTTAAACTGGTTTCTTTGCTTTCAACAGGACCTCTAGGATCTTTGAGATAAAGTAGGTAATCATATAATGATGTTTTAAGATCGCTAATGACCTGAGATACAGTAGTAGGAGAATTGTTTAGCATCTCGTCGAGTTTAGTAGTGTCTACTGAGATGTGTCCTGTGTCTTTATCAACGGAAAAAATTCCCAAGTTTAAAAGTGGTTGCATTCTTGAAAGAATTCCAGATCTTATAAACTGTAAGGTTGTTTCTCCAGATAAACTTCCATCTTTACCGCCTTCTGTTTGAACAAAATCTACAAGTGCGTTGTAAGATGAAATGAATTGATCTAAAGCATCTTTAAAAGGTTGATAATTTTTCTCAACGGAAATAGTTGCAGAAGTATTTTCCTGTTTTACGGTAAATTGAACGCCAGGAATGGCATTACTAAAAGTATTTGTAGAACTACTAATATCTGAACCGTAAATTGATACTACTGCGTCTTGAGCTGTTTGAACATGACTTGTTGTATAGTTAGTTCCCAGCTGAAGTTGATCTAATAAATCACCCGTTCCTGTTTCATCTATAGAAATTACATTACTGCTTCCTGTATCAGCACCGCTTAAAAGAAGTCTGTAACTGGAACCGTCAAAGATAACAGATGCTTTAACTACACTTTGGGCATTATTTATTGCAGTTGCGATTTCCTGTAAAGTCGAAGGTTTTGTAGAATCGGAAGTATTAGTATCATAATCTATAGTAGCGACAACACTTCCTGCATACGAGATTTGAATAGTACCGTCGGCAGTAGCAACAGCAGAGGATAGGTCTGCAACTCCAGCCTGAGAAAGCCAAACATCATTCTTGGCTAGTTGTTTTACATCAACCGTTACATTTCCTTCAATTGCTGCTGCCGAATCAGTTATAGTTGCTGTAAGTACGTTTTCGTTAGATACTACCACCTGCTTTTCATCTAAAAGAGTAGAAGAAGTTAAAGTATTAAAGGCATTATATATGTCATCTATTTTACTAGCAAAACTTTGAAGAGCTGAGATCTTTTTATCTAAAGTACTTTCTTGGCTTTGAAGTAGTAAAATCGGTTGCATCTGAGCTTGATAATAAGCATCCAGTATTTGCTGATAATCAAACGTTCCAGCTAAATTACTAATATAGATTTCCCCAGCCATAATCTATTCCTTTTAAGCTTTTTCATTGTAAAGTAATCCTGCTATTTCATCTAGGTATTTAGCTATTTTTAATACATACTCAGGAGGAATTTGTCTTATAATTTTATTTGTTTCTTTATCTATTACTTTTACAACAACTATATCTGTATCTTTGTCTATTTTTATTTGAAGCTGGGTATTAAGCATTGATAATTTTTTCTTTAGATCTTCTATCACTTTTTCTATGAGTTCAGGAGATAATTTATCTTTTTCCTTTTCTTTTTGAATGTTAACTGTGTCTATATTTCCATGTTTATCCACTAACTTTTGATTTTGAACTTCCAAATTTTGAGAATTCATTTGAATAGATGATTGCACATCCGCTATAGGCTTAACATCCATTTCCAACCTCTAAAGTACTGTTAAAGGAAGGGAGCTAGCTCCCTTCCTTGAATTTTACTATCTAAGAAGCTGAAGAACAAGTTGTGGAAGCTGGTTAGCCTGAGCAAGCATAGCTGTACCAGACTGCATGAGAATTTGATTTCTTGTAAATTCAGACATTTCTTTAGCAAAGTCAACGTTTCTAATTCTTGATTCTGCTTCTTGAGAGTTAATTCTTTGGCTTTCATTATTTGTAATGAGTTTTTCTAGTTCAATTTGGTAAGAACCATATTTTGCATTAAGTTTATCTACTTCTTTAATAAGAGCATCAACAGTACTAATAGTAGCTTCAGCTTTTGTTTGGCTTGTAACATCTAAAGTATATCCAGTGTTTCCTAAAGTAATTGTTGATGGAGCACTTGTGTCAGCGGCAGCTGCAGCTGATGCTGTTGCACCTTGCATTAAAAGTTCCTGACCGGATCTACCACCATAATGTATAGTAAATGTCACGGCAGTTCCTGAGCTAAAAACGTTTATACCGTTAAATTCTGTGTCTGTAAATATTTTTCCGATAACGTCTACGAGTTTGTTAATGTCTTGCTGAATAATTTGCCTTGTTGCACTATCTTGTGAATCGTTAGCAGCTTCAATTGCTTTTGCTTTAATATCATTGAGAATGTTATATACATTAGTAAGAGCAGATTGAGCAATTTGAGCTATTGAAATACCATCATGAGCATTTCTTGTTGCTTGTTCAAGAGATACTGCATACGTTTTAAGTTGGTCTGCGATATAAAGACCAGCAGCATCGTCGGCTGCTCTATTAATTCTATAACCTGTAGCAAGTCTTTCAAGAGACTTATTCATGTTTGCTTCTGTTTGAAGCAAGTTAAAATGTGTAAAATCTGACTGGTAGTTGTAGTTAATTCTTAGAGCCATAACTTACCTCCTCTTTAATTTGTTTCTATTATTTATTATCGGAGGTTAATCTATTTATTTTAGAGTTAATCTCTATAATTCCTGACTCACGAAGTAAAGAATTAACATGTAAGGCTACATTAAAGTCTTTATTGAGCTCAAGATATTTTAAGTAGTAAGAAAGTGCTTCTTCTATCATCCCTTTGTTTTCAAATAATTTTCCTTTATATAGGTAAGATATTGAAAAGTCGGAGAATGTTTTTACATACTTTTCTATTTCTTTCCAAAGTTTTTTGTTTTCTAATTCTTTAAAAAGAAGAAATACCGTTAATTCGTCGGGATATCTCATTACTAATTTTTTTATAGTTTTCAATCTATCTTTATTAGAAACTGCGTAAAAAAGAAGACCTAAATTTCTTCCCTTCTTTTTTTTCCATTCTTTTTTTAATTCAGATTCGTAATCTTCACTGATTAAGTCTTCTGATAGTATTATTTTTTCAAATTCCTTTAGCTTATCAGAAGCGAATGACATTTTTATAAAAAAAGGATTTTTCTGCGATTTATCAAAAAGCTCAGCAGCTTTTCTAAGATTTTTTAAAGCTTTTTTTAATTTATTTTGTTCTTTATAAAAGTGATAAGCTAATATATAAAAGTCAGGAACTTGAAAATCTTTTTCTAAAACTTCGAAAAGATATTTTTCAAATGTTTTTTTATCTTTCATCATTTTTAAGATATTAAGTAAATAGTTGTACACGTATATAAAAAAGAAACCGAATTTTTCCTCTTTTTCTTTTGTTAAGTATAGGAACTCTTCAGCAGCTTCTTTTGCTTTTTGTAAGTATTCTTTATTTCTATAAGATAGTATTGTATATGTTTGGACAAGATAAAAAAGCTTTAGGATGTATTCATGACTACCTTTTTCTAGGGTAGAAATTTCCTGTAAGAGGAGTTTTAAATTCCTTTCTGCTTTTTCTAATTGAACTTTTGGATCTGCATATCCATAGTGCTTTACAAAAACAGGGATTCCTATTGCTTCCTCAACATTAGGAGTTTCATGAACTTTTCCAACCCATCTAATTCCATTTTCATTTCGGTGAATGAATATGTGAGACGAAATTCCTTTGATATGGCCGGAATTATCAAGATTTTTAATGCCGATCATTACAGCTTTAATTTCTATTGGTAGCTTTCTTAGAAAAAGAAGAGCTTTTTTATATTCATCTTCTTCAAGTTCAAAATCAGCATCAAAATGCCATATCCAATCTCCAGCTGCTTCTTCCACAGCTCTATTCCTGGCATCAGCAAAGCCTTTCCATTCATGTTCTACAACCTTGCAACCATACTCTTTAGCAATTTCCTTTGTTTTGTCGGTGGAACCGGTATCAACAAGAATTATTTCATCAAATTTACCTTTGAGACTTTTTAATAGTCGAGGAAGATTTTTTTCTTCATTTTTTGCAATTATACACGCGGAAATTTTCATTTGTACCCCGAATAATTTACTAAGTTTTCTACTTCCTTTTCAAGTTCTTCTATCTGAGAAGTAGAGAGTTCTTTTTCAAGTTTTCTTACTTTTTCTTCCTTTTTTTCGTTTACCTTTTTACCTATTTCTTGATTTAAAATTTCTACAAAGCCTTCAAAATTAGAGTAAGGAAGAAGATTCATACTTTTAATTAAGGACATAACTCCATTAAAACACAATATCTGTGAAAATTCTATATCGTATACTTTTCCATGTCTTTTTAAAACTTCTTTCTTGAAAACTTCCATTCTTTTTTCTATTTCAAGACAATACCAATAGCAAAGTTGATAGTCGTGAAGTTTTTGCCAATCCTTGATAGGGAGGAAAACTCCTTTATCATCTGGTTTAAGATAGTACAAGAGAGCAAGGGAAGTTTTGCCGGGAATTGTATTGAGTTCAAACAAACTTTTTGCTACTTTTCTTTTTTCTCTTCTCAGGATAATTAACTCAGGAAGAAAACCTAAATCAATCAGAGGATAAAAGAAGCCTTTACAAAAAAGGTGACTTGTTTCGCAATAAACATTGTGAGGAGTTTTAGCAATAAAAGGAAGTTTTTCAAGTACCCAAAACTTTACTGCCAATTCTGGTTTTTCAAGAGCTAATCGCATTACATCTACAAAGTTTGGTTCGGGTTCATGAAATGCAGAAATATTAGGAACAAGAGAAAAAATTTTAGAAAGATAGGCAGTACCACTTCGTCCTGTTGTTACAGTAAAAATTAATCTTTTAGTGCTAAGTTGTTCTTTTAGTCTTTTAAAAAATTTCTTTCTTTTAAAAGAAGTTATTGATTTTGAATATATTGTTACTTCCATGTCATCAATCCACATGACTACAAGTTTTTTAATTATTTAGACTATTTACTAATCTTTCAATAAGTCCTTTTACTTCTTTTTCTCTTCCAGTTTCTTTTGCCATGCCTATAAGGTTGTAAAGATAGTCTTTGCTTAAAGGATTCATTGTAACAGCTTTATAGAAAAACTTGTAAGCTTCGTCAAATTCCTTTTGTATCCATTTAATAACACCAAGTATATTATAAATAGGAGCTCCGCTATAAAAGTTTGTAACTTCCTGTATAGCAGTTATGACCTCTACGAGCTTTCCTTCTTCAACAGCTTTTTCTAGTTCCTCTATTAATGAAGAAATTTTGTCTATGTAAAATGTCATTTCCTCTTGATCTTTTTTAGAAACACCTTGCAAATCTGTAATTAGTTTTCTAGCTTCATCGAATAGTCCCATATCTATATATGTTTTTACTAACTGTCGTAAAGTTTCTTGGTTATGAAAAGTTAATAAAGCTCTTCTATAGTAATCGGTAGCATTAAAATAATCATAATAATGTACAAGACGCTCTCCCACTATTGTAAGAGCTGTAGCTTCAGCTATTTCCGGTTTTTCATCCCAAGAAAGGAATGGAAAAATTTCCGTTTTCCAATCAAAATTTTTTAAGATTAATTCTCTAACAACATAACTTCTATAGGAAGTGTCTATAAATGAATCATAAATAGTTTGGTTGACATAACTAAATTCAGAAAGTCTTAATTTTAGTTTTCGTAAGTTCCTGTATATGAACTCATAAAACTCATAATCTGCAAAATTCTCATTAAAATAATTTAAAAAAATGAGAGAAGACTTCTTTACTAAAATTCCCCATTCTGGAAGGAATTCTTCAGCTGATAGACTTTTTACAAGATCTACTTCCTTTCCATATAAATCATGATAATTTTTTATGCTTTCTTCACCAGAAAATTGGATTATGAGATTGGGATAGACTATATCTGCATTAGTTTCTTCCATTTCTTCTAAAAGTTCTTCAATAGTGGAATCTTCTAATGAGCAGCCTGAATTTAAGAAAAGTAAGAACTCGGAAGATGCAGTTTCAGCAAGTTTGTTCCTTAGTATGGCTTTATTATTACTTTCAATGTTAAGAAATTTTACTGGAACAGAAAGTTCTTTGAATTCGTGAGGAATTTCTGTTTCTTTTCCAGAAAAGATTATTTCCTTTATGTATTCTTTATTTTCTTCTAAGGAATCTAGTAAATCGCCATTAAATTCTTTGTTCGTAACTACCAGAACGCTAACTTTTTCTTCCATTTCTTTCCTCCGAATAAAACATGATAGAAACAGCGTCTTTTAAATATTTAAAAAATATTTCGGAATGTCTTGGTTTTAGGAGTAGATAATTTCTTCCTTTTTCAAGAGCAAGCACCTTACTTATCCTTCTAAGTTGTAAATATTCCTTTAAAATTTTATTATCGTCTTTTAAGGCACGAAATTTAGAGGAAAGGTCTTTTTTTCCTAAAATGTTAAATGTACCATCGTAAATTGCAGAAATTAGAGCTCTTAAATTTTTCTTTTTAGAAAAGAAGTGCTCATAGGCAAATTTTAGATTTTTAATTATAAAGGGATAATCTGCTTTTCTTTTAAAGAAATAAATTAGATTTCTGTAAAAATAGTAAACTTCTATAGGAGAATTCGGAAAGGTCTCGTTTTTATTTTTGTGATAAATAGTAGCATACGGAGTATAAATGGGTTCAATACCTATCTTCTGTAATTTTTCATGAAAATCGTTGTCCTCAAAATAGAGAAAATAATTTTCATTAAATTTTATCTTTTTAACTACATCTGATTTTAAAAATATATTAGCTCCGGATAGGAAGAAAACCTTACGTATTCTTTGAGGATAATCTGAAAAAGGTCTATAATTAGCTTTAAATCCATCGTATTGAAGTTTATCTCTTTCCAAAGAATCTTTCATTTTACAGGTTACAACAGGAACTCCAGTAAATAAAGAGGTTTTTAAAAGTTCTAAAAGTGTGTTTGATTCTACTTCTACATCTGGATTTAAAATCCAAATATATTCGCAGCTATCTTTGAGAGCTAAGTTAGTACCAAAATTTATACCTGCTGCGTAACCAGAATTTTTTCTATTTATTACTGTTATTTTCTCTTTAGACAAAATTGAAACTGATTTCTTTAAACGTTCAAATTCTTCTTTGTCTTCGGAATGATCTATAATGTACCAATGAAAATTTTGATAAGTCGAATTGAATAAACTTTTTGCCATAATATATATATCGTTAGAAGAAAAGTAAGTAACAGTGACAATTCCAATTTTTGGTTTTCTTAAAATTTCTTGAGCTACATGACGGAAATCTATATCCTTATCTAAAAACTTGAACATAAACCTATATTTAGGGTTTGTTGGTACAAAAGCTGCAAAATAAATTGCATCTTTATCAGCCCAAAGTTTCTCAGGAAGAGGAACTTTTCCAAATCCATATTTTTTAACTAGTTTTTCTGCAAATGTATTTTCTGTTAATTCTTTGAGTTTCTCGGCTTCTTTATTCTTTTTAAAAGATACATGTCCTTGATGATAAATAAAAAGATCTTTAGGGAGAATAAGTTTATATCCGTGTTCTCTTAATTTTAAAGAGTAGTCTAGATCATCCATTCCCAAAAAGAGTTCTTTATCAAACTTACCAACTTCCTTAAAAACTTCTTTCTTAGTTGCTAAGAAGAAACCAACAAGAAAATTTTTCTCCTCAAATTGCCCTTTGTATAGATTTCTTAAGTGTTCGTTAATCAAGTTTACATATCTGCAGAAGTCTTCATCTTTAAGAATTTTAGCAAGGTTGGAAAATCTTAGTATATTTTGAAAATCAATAACATAATTTGAAATTGCACCTACTGCTCCAACCTGTTTTTCTTTGAGATGTTCGTAAACAATAGTAATCCAATTGTTTGGAAGGACAGTATCGGGATTAACAAAAGCAAGATAGTTATGTTTAGATATCTTTACTCCCTTATTTATCGCTGCTGCATAGCCTATGTTTTCTTTAAGGCTTAAAATTTTTATATTCTTAATATTGTTTTCTTCTGTAAATTTTTCAACTAAAGAAAGAGTTTCATCTTTTGAGGCATTATCAACAATTATTATTTCGTCTCTATCAGTTATAGAAGCTTTGAGAGACGCAAATAAAGGTTCTATAGTCGAGAAAGAATTATGAGTAACGACTATAACAGAAAAAGGAGGTCGTATGTACTTTTCATTTGAGGTTGATTTAGATAATCTCTTTTTATAAATTTCCAGTAGGTTCTTTATTATTTCAATTCTTTCTTTTTCAGAAAATTTAAGTTTAAGATATTTAAAATCTGTCATTAAATTTTCAATAGCTTTTGCTTTCTCCTTTGGAGTTAAAAAAATTTAAGTGTTTTGTGAAGTTCTTCATTAAGAATAAGTTTAATACGTTCTTTAAATCCTAGAGTTTGAACTTTTAAATTAGCTTGATCTTGTTGAGAATGAATAGTAAAGAAAGATAAAGGACGAGAGTAGTAAAAAAAATTACCTTTTGACAATAAATACATCCATAAAACCCAGTCCGCGTTTGCTCTAAAATGTAAGTTGCAAAAGTAAAAAGGATTTATATCAAGAAGAGATTTTCTAAACATATAGGTTGAAAACTCTCCTACGTAGTTTTTTAAATCAGTTAGAGATTTTCTTATTACTTCTTTTCCATTTAGGATTTGATCTTTCTTACATAAAGGTTTAGTAGCTTCTATGCCATGAATAAACTCTTCTTCTTCGTTGACAGGAATTCTGTGAGAGGAAACAAGAACAACATCTTCATACTTGTTTAGGACTTTTTCCATTAGTTCTAAGGCTTCTGGATGCAACAGATCATCATCTGCAAGAAACTTTATATACTCATAATTTGCTTCTTCTAATAACTTGGAATAATTCTTTTCTACACCTAACCTTTCATTATTTTTCCAATATTTTATCAGTCCTTTGTATTGTTCTACCAAGTCTTTAATTGCCTCGAAGTTTTCAGTGGAATGAGGGTTATCATCGGAAATTATTATTTCATCGGGAAGTCTAGTCTGATTCAAGACAGAAATGAGAGCTCTACGGAGGAAATGAGGTCGGTTATAAGTAGGAATTAACAAACTTATTCCCTTTTTGTTACCCATTATATCTCCTAACTGAGAACAAATTTTGAACGACAAATAAATTTTTATTGTTCACTTTTTTACTCATTGAAATCAGCTTCTTTATTACATACTCTTGTAGATTATCATCCAACTCTCCAGATAGTTCTATCCGATCTGAGAATGTTTGTCCAATCAACTCTACTTGTAAGTTCAACTCGTTATCTTCAGATATAATCTGAATCCAGTCCCTAAAAGAATCTTCAGTAAAGAACCTTAGATGAGTGTTATCAAGTATTCCTAGAAGAGAATAATTAAATCTTCCAATTAATAGATTGTAAATAATGTCTAAATGTCCTATGTTAGGAATACTTACTATTAGTTCCCCTTTGGGTTTCAGCAAAGAAATTAAAGTCAAAAAAAGTTCATTTATATTTCTTATATGTTCTAAAACATCTAAACACAAAATAGTATCGAAGCTTTCATAGTATCTATTTTTTAACTCATAAAGAGATTGGAAAGATTCTAAATTCATCTCTAACAATGTATCATAAGCACCTGTTTTTTTAGCTTCAGCTAAAGCTTTTCTATCAATATCTATTCCAACTATATTTACCTGTTTTAAATTCTTTAGTTGCTTACCAAAATAACCATAAGAACAGCCTACTTCTAAAACTTTGCTTTCATTTTTTATTCTTTCCGCAGCAATAAAGTAGGTAGTTCCTCTAGGAATACCGTCCTTCAAAAGTTCCCTTCCTAAACTGTACTTTTTTTCTTCTAGTTTTTTTATATTCTTAGGAATGTAAAGCAGATTTCTTTCAGCATTTCCTGTAGTACTCAGTTTCATTATATTGCCTCTACCCTGTAAGCTTTAATTAGTAAATCATTACTCACACTATTGATCGAGAAGAGCCTGATTTGATGAGCATCCTCTATCGAAAAGCTACCATCAAACATTGACATTCCCTTTCCACCCAAAATTTTAGGAGCGTAAAATAAATAGAATTTGTCAATTAAATTCCCTTCTAACAAACTCCACGCTAACTTTGAACCACCTTCACACATAACTGAGTAAATACCGAACTCTCCTTTCAACTTCTCCAAAGCAATCTTAAGTTCAATAGAATTTTCACCTGCTTCTAGTAGTTTAACCCCTTTTCCTTTTAAAATTAAAGCTTTATCAGAAAGCATACTTTCCCTTGTAGTGATAATTATCAAGTCTTCACTTCTACTTTTTATTAATCGGCAACTTAGAGGAATTTTTAAGTGGGGATCAACAACTATTGCTTTTGGTTGAACATCCGCCGGAACTTTTCTAACGTTAAGCAAAGGGTCATCTTTTAGAACTGTTCCAATTCCAACCATTACAGCGTTGTGATAGCTTCTTAGAATATGGACAAGTTTTCGCGATTCTTCGGAAGTTATCCACTTGGAATTTCCCTTATAATCTGCAATTTTTCCATCAAGTGTTGCTGCAAGTTTTAAGGAAACAAAAGGGCGTTTTTCCTTTAAATTAACGATAAAATCATCTATAAGTTCAAAACACTCTTTTTCAAGAACTCCAACCTTTACTTCTATTCCTGCATTTTTTAATTTTTCAACTCCCCCTCTAGCAACAGGATTTGGATCTCTAATTCCAACCACAACTCTTTTTATTCCTGCTTTTATTATTTTTTCTGAACAGGGGGGAGTCTTCCCATAGTGGTTGCAGGGTTCGAGAGTTACATAAAGGGTTGCTCCTTTTGCTTTCTCCCCCGCTTTACTTATTGCTACGCTTTCTGCATGGGGAAGTCCAGCTCTTTCATGATAACCTGTTGCTATTACTTTGCCATCTTTAACTATAACAGCCCCAACTGCAGGATTAGGAAGGGTTCTCCCTTTAGCTTTATAAGCTTCGCTAATAGCAAGTTTCATAAACTTTTCATCTTGGGTCATCCGTATCCAACCTTAAATAGAGTTAGAAAAGAAGGAAAGAAAAGGAAGAGAATCAAACCTTTAAGAAGTTTATAGCATTTCTAACTTCTTCCATTGTTTTTTTAGCAACTTCTCTTGCCTTCTTTGAACCTTCAGAAAAAACCTCAATGAGTTTAGAAGGATTAGAAAGTAGAGACTGTCTTTTCTCCCTTATTGGCACTAAAAAGTTGTTTAAATTTTTGGCAAGTTCTTTTTTACATTGAACACAGCCAATTTCTCCTTTCTTGCAAGCTTCTTCAAGCTCTTTAGTCTTATCTAGTGGAGTGAATATTTTGTGATAAGCAAAAACAGAACAAATTTCGGGATGTCCAGGATCGGTTTTCCTGACCCTTGAAGGGTCAGTAACCATTGACATTACCTTTTTGTTTACCTCTTCTTCGGTATCTGCCAAGTATATGCAGTTTCCGTAGGATTTGCTCATTTTTCTACCGTCAAGTCCTGGAAGCTTTGGTGCTTCGGAAAGGTAGGGACGAGGTTCAGGGAAAAGTTTTCCAAAAAATCTGTTAAATCTACGAGCAATTTCGCGAGAAAGTTCTAAGTGAGGAATTTGGTCTATTCCAACAGGGACTGTATCTGCTTTATAAAGAACTATGTCTGCGGTTTGAAGAACTGGATATCCAAGGAATCCGTAAGTTGCAAGTTCTCTATCCTTTAGGTTTTCCATCATTTCTTTGTAAGTTGGATTCCTCTCAAGCCATCTAACAGGAGTAATCATACTTAAAAGAAGATGAAGCTCGGCATGCTCTTTTACAGATGACTGAACAAACAAAACAGATTTTTCAGGATCCAAGCCGGCAGCCACCCAATCTGCCATCATTTCAAGGGTATTATCGGCCAAATCTTTAGTGTCGTGATAAGAAGTGGTTATTGCATGCCAATCGGCAATGAAGAAGAAGCACTCAGCTTTATCCTGAAGTTCCAACCAAGTTTTTAGAGCTCCAAGGTAAT
Source organism: Desulfurobacterium thermolithotrophum DSM 11699 (assembly GCF_000191045.1). NCBI lineage: Bacteria > Pseudomonadati > Aquificota > Aquificia > Desulfurobacteriales > Desulfurobacteriaceae > Desulfurobacterium > Desulfurobacterium thermolithotrophum. Next base: position 1,275,475 of record NC_015185.1, on the reverse strand, counting down.
TTCCAAGGTGAATTTTTCCGGTTGGACGCATTCCTGAAAGAACTCTTTTTATATCTTTAGGTTCTTCATACTTTTCAAGTGCAATTTTCATTTCTTTATCAACGTTGCTAACGAGAATTTCCTTCTCCATGCTTACTCCTTCATTCCTTCATATCTTTCCATTATTCTTTTATAGATTTCCTTATAGCTTTCTACCACTTTACCCATATCTTTTCTAAATCTATCTTTATCAAGAACTTCCATTGAAGATTTATCCCATAGTCTACAAGAATCTGGAGTAATTTCATCTGCAAGGATTACTTCTCCGTTGTGTCTTCCAAACTCAAGTTTAAAATCAACTAAGATTATGCCTATCTCGTCAAAGAACTTCTTTAAAAGTTCATTAACTTTAAGAGCCGTGTTTGTCATCTCTTCAAGTTCCTCTTTTGTAGCCCACTCAAAAAGATAAACGTGATTTGGACAAACCATTGGGTCGTGAAGTTCGTCTGATTTGTAGAAGTATTCAACAAGAGGTTTTTTCAGAGGAGTTCCTTCTTTTACTCCATATCTTCTTGAAAAACTACCAGCAGCAATGTTTCTAACAACTACTTCCACAGGAATAATCTCACATCCTTTAACAAGCATTTCTCTTGAGGAAAGTCTTTCAACAAAGTGAGTTTTTATGCCGTTTTTTTCTAAGTACTCAAAAATAGCTGTAGATATTGAACAATTTATAACTCCTTTGTCCTCAAGAACCTCTTTTTTTGCACCATCAAATGCTGTTGTATCATCTTTAAAGTATTGAACTAATAGATCTTTGTTGTCTGTTTTATACAAAACTTTTGCTTTTCCTTCGTAAAGCTTTTCTTTCTTTTCCATGTTATTTCCTCCTATATTCTCCTATATTTTTGTACTAGGAAAATTATACAGTGCTATAATCTTTACTTCAAAATTTTATACTCTCATAGAGAGGAGAGATGAAAGAGTACTGTGGAGTTTTTGGAATTTACAACAATCCTAATGCTGCATATTACACTTACCTTGGTCTTTATGCCTTACAGCATAGAGGACAGGAAAGTGCTGGAATTGCGGTAACTAACGGAGAAAGAATAACCTACTATAGAGATTTTGGCCTTGTTTCATCTGTCTTTAAAAATGAAAGTTTAAAACATTTAACAGGTTTTGTTGCAGTTGGACATAATAGATATTCAACTTCTGGAGCTTCAGATTCTCCTGATAACATTCAACCTATAGTTGTTTCATACAAATACGGTCAAATGGCAATTGCTCATAATGGAAATATCGTTAATGCTTTAGAGCTCCGGGAAAAACTTGAAGAAGAAGGTTCCATTTTTAGAGGGACTACAGATTCTGAAGTGATAGTTCATTTGATAGTAAAGTCTAAGAAAAGAAAGTTTTTAGAAAAACTTATGGATGCTCTTTCAAAACTTAAAGGTGCTTATTCTCTTCTTGTTATGACAAACAAAAAGCTTATTGCTGCAAGAGATCCTTGGGGTTTTAGACCTTTATGCATGGGAGAGCTTGACGGCAGTATAGTATTTGCATCTGAAACATGTGCTTTTGACCTTATAGGGGCAAAGTACATAAGAGATGTTGAACCTGGAGAAGTAGTTGTCATTGAAAATGGAGAAATAAGTTCTTATCAAATTCCTGGTTGTGAAAACTGCAAAAAATCTCAGTGTGTTTTTGAGTTTGTTTACTTTGCAAGACCAGATAGTAAAATATTTGGAAAAAGCGTTTATGAAGTAAGGAAAGAGTTTGGAAAAATCTTAGCAAGAGAGTATCCTGTAAAAGCAGACCTTGTCATTCCTGTTCCCGATTCTGGCGTAGTTCCTGCTCTTGGATATTCCCAAGAAAGCAGAATACCTTTTGAAATGGGATTAATAAGGAATCACTATGTTGGTAGAACGTTTATCAAACCAGATCAAAAGATGAGAGATATTGGAGTAAGGGTGAAACTTAATCCAATTCCTGAGCTTTTAAAGAATAAGAGAATAGTTGTAATAGATGACTCTATCGTAAGAGGAACAACCAGTAGAAAGATAATAAGGATGTTAAGAGAAGCAGGAGCAAAAGAAGTTCACATGAGAATAAGTTCTCCACCTACTAAATGGCCGTGTTACTTTGGTATTGATACTCCGACACGAGATCAACTAATAGCTTCTTCTCACTCTATAGAGGAAATATGTAAATATATAGAAGCTGACTCTCTTGGATATCTTTCACTTGAAGGAATGATAAGAGCTGCTGGAGGTAACAAAGATAGTTTTTGTACAGCATGCTTTGATGGAAACTATCCATTAAGCGTTCCAGAAACCATTACAAGACAAGCTGAAAAGAAATAGTGGTGCGCCTGGCGGGACTTGAACCCGCGACGCTCGGATCCGGAGTCCGAGGCTCTATCCAGCTGAGCTACAGGCGCATAATTTATTTGCAGTAGGAATAATATAATCTTCTGGAAGCGGCTGTGAAGAATCTGAAAAAGTACTTCTGTTTTCTTAGCTATCTTATTAGTTTGATTATCGTTCTGTTTGTTAGTGTAAAAATAATTAACATAAGATCTAAATGTACTTATGAGCGTTCAAAAATATCAAGATTAATCAATAGAATAGAACAGCTAAAGGAAGAAAATAACAGAATGACTATCGAATTTTACAGAAAACTAAGACCTGAAATAATAGATTCAAAATCAAAGGATATGAAGTTACTACATGAGAACGAGGTAAAATACCTAAAATGAAGTTGTTTTATGTCTTAAGACGTTTCTTTTTAAAGCTTTATAACTTTGTTAGACCCTTTAAAGATGATAGATTAAATCTGTTTTTATTTGTTTCAATCTTTTTATTTCTGATATATTCATTTAAACTTCTTTCTCTTTCCTATTTTGAAAAAAATTATTGGATAGGCTTAGTAAAAAAGCAGTTTGAAGGAGCTATAAAGGTATCTTCTGAAAGAGGAAAAATTTTTGATAGAAACGGTATTCCGCTTGCAGTTAGTGAAAAAGTTGTTTCTTTTTACATAAGACCGACAGAAATTAAGGATAGAGAGCTCTTTAAAAAAATTCTTCTTAGAGATCCTAAAACGATAAAACTTTATCTTGAGAAAAAGAATTCTTTTTCAGTAGAAAATTTAAAAAGCATAGAAGAAAAGCTTAAACCCTTTTCTTTTATAACTGCCGATGATATTTCAAAAGCTTACAAGAAGAACTTTATCGTAGCAAAGATCAAGGGAGAAGATGGAAAATATAAAGAAATAAAAGTACCTTTTGTTTGGCTAAAAAAAGAAGTTTCCGTTTCAAAAAATAAGGCATACCAAGCCGTAAGTACGTTACTTAGGGTTTACTATGCTCTTTCAGGTGAAAACAGGTTTAGGAAAAAATATCCTGACCTTGTTGGTTTTGTTTCTGAGTATCAAAGAGTATATCCTTACGGTGTTGGTTCTGTGGTAGTTGGTATTACAAATAAAGTGGGAGAAGGACTTTCAGGTCTTGAGTATCTTCTTGAGAAGAAGAAAATAATAACGGGAGATGTCATTTTCCTTTCAGGTCAAAGAGACGCAAGAGGGAAAGTGTATCTTGGAAAAGAAGCCTCTATCTTCTTGACAAAGAAAAAAGGAAACAATGTGGTAACAACAATAGATGCTAATCTTCAGTATATTTTTGAAAAAACTTTGGAAAAGTATGGAAAAGAATGGAATCCAAACTTTATAAACGCAGTTCTTATGAATCCTTATACAGGTGAAATAGTTGCTGCTGCCAGTTATCCTTTTTATAAGTATAGTGAAAAGAAAACTAAAGATTTTATTTCAAAACTCAATCCTCGATTTATAACAGCTCCTTACGAGCCAGGGTCTGTTATGAAACCAGTTGTAATGGCGGCTGCTATTAATGAAGGTCTCATTACGAAAGATTCCGTTTTTGAATGTCCGGCTACTTTTAAAGTAGGAAATAAAGTTTTTAAGAACGAATTTCATGGAAAAGATGTAAAACTAAGAGCCTGGGAAATAATACAGTACTCAGATAATGTAGGAATTATTCAAGTAGCTCAAAAGTTAGGTAAAGAAAAGTATTACAAATACCTAAAGGCTTTTGGATTTGGTGAAAAGACAGGTATAGAGCTCCCAGGAGAAAATCCTGGAAAGCTTAGAAACTGGAGAAAGTGGAAAGATGTAGAGTTTGCAACTCTTTCCTTTGGACACAACATCTTAGTTACAACTTTACAACTTGCTGCAGCTTATTCAGTCCTTGTTAATGGAGGCTATTACGTAAAACCTAAGATTATTTCCTCTATTGTAGATGAAAAAGGAAATATAATTAAGCGATTTCCTTCTATTAAAGTAAGAAAAGTTATTTCCGAGAATACATCTAAAATAATGAGAAGAATTCTTACAATGGTTGTTGAAGGAGGAACAGGAGTCGGTACAAGATTTGAAAACTATTTTGTAGGTGGAAAAACAGGAACAGCCTTAAAATATGATCCTAAAATTCATATGTACAGTAAATCTAAAATTACAGCAACTTTTGCTGGTGCTTTTCCTATGACAAATCCCCGATATGTTTTAGTTGTAACTGTTGACGAACCCAAAGTGCCCCAAAATATGCTCTGGGCAAGCAAAATTGCAGTTCCAATATTTAGAGAACTTGCCGAGAGAATTTTACTGTATGAGAGAGTTGCTCCAGATAAAAAAGAATACATTTTAGAGGAAAATGGTACCATAGTTTCAAAAGAGATAAATAGCGACTTCATTCTTAAAAACGCTTTGCATAATAGTAAAATTGCTCATTAAAATTTGCTTAGAGAGGTAAGAGATGATTGAGATAGAACTTCCTGATGGTAGCAAACTAACATTTGAAGGAAAAACAAGCGTAAAGGAAATAGCAGGTAAAATAGCTAAAAGTCTTGAAAAAAATGCTGTTGGAGCTTTCTTTAATGGAGAGCTCATAGACATTCACACTCCTATAGAACGAAGTGGAAAAATTAAGATAATTACACAAAAAGATCCAGAATCTCTTGAAGTTTTAAGACATAGTGTAGCTCACATACTTGCAAAGGCAGTTAAAAGGGTTTACGGAAAAGATAAAGTAAAGCTTGGGATAGGACCTGCTACAAATGAAGGATTTTATTATGACTTTGATTTACCTACTTCGATATCAGAAGAAGACCTATCAAAATTAGAAGCTGAAATGGAAAAGATTATAAAAGCAAAAGAAACTTTTAGAAGAGAAGAAATAACAAGAGAACAAGCTCTTGAACTTTTTAAAGATGATCCTTATAAAACAGAACTTTTAGATTCTATTTCTGAAAATGAAAAAATAACCATTTATTGGCTTGGAGAAGATTTCTTTGACCTTTGTAAAGGACCACATATTGAACATGCTGGAATGGTTAAGGCTTTTAAACTTCTCTCTGTAGCAGGTGCTTACTGGCGTGGAGACTCAAAGAATAAAATGCTTCAAAGAATTTATGGAACAGCTTTTTGGAAGAAAAAAGAACTTGAAGAATACCTTCATAGACTTGAAGAAGCTAAAAAGAGAGATCATAGAGTTTTAGGAAAGCAACTTGACCTCTTTTCTATTTACGAAGAAGCAGGTTCTGGACTAGTATTCTGGCATCCAAACGGAGCCATCATTAGAAGAGAGATTGAAGAATGGGTCGAAAAAGAGCATGAAAAGAGAGGATACCAGCGAATCTACACACCTCACATAATGAAAGCAGATCTCTGGAAAATTTCTGGACATTACGACTTTTACAAAGAGAACATGTTTTTTGTTCCTGTAGTTGAGCATGATGAAGAAGAAAAACTGGGAAATGAAAAAGTGCCTCTTACCTGTGAAGAGGTTGAAAGAGCTAACTGGTATGCCGTTAAACCTATGAACTGTCCAGGTCATATTCTTATTTATAAATCTCAACCAAGAAGTTATAAAGACTTACCTTTGAGATTTTTTGAATTTGGTACCGTTCATAGATACGAAAAGAGCGGTTCTTTACATGGTCTTTTAAGAGTTAGAGGTTTCACTCAAGATGATGGACATATTTTCTGCCGTCCTGATCAGCTCAAAGATGAAATCCTTGGTGTACTTGACTATGTTATGGAGCTCCTTTCAGTCTTTAAGCTTGACTATGTTATAAACATTGGAACAAAACCTGAAAAGTACATTGGTAGTGACGAAGCTTGGGAGCATGCAACACAAGCTCTTATAGATGCTTTGAAAGAAAGAGGTTTAGAATACAACATAGTGGAAGGAGACGGTGCTTTTTACGGTCCAAAAATTGACATAGCTGTACTTGACGCTATTGGAAGAAAGTGGGATGGACCAACTATTCAAGTTGATTTCAATCTTCCAGAAAGGTTTGACCTAACTTATGTTGACCGTGATGGAGAAAAGAAAAGACCTGTTATGGTTCATAGAGCAATAATGGGAAGTATTGAAAGATTTATAGGTCTTCTCATAGAACACTATGCAGGGCTCTTTCCTTTATGGCTTGCTCCTACTCAAGTTGTAGTAATACCTGTTAGTGATAAGTACATAAATTATGCAGAAAATGTTTTTAGAAAGCTAAAAGAAGTTGGCATAAGAGCTAAACTTGACGATGAAAGCGGAAAAGTAGGTTATAAGATAAGAAAAGCAGAACTTTTAAAAATTCCATACATGGTAATAGTTGGAGAAAAGGAGCAGGAAAGCAATACGGTTTCTGTTAGATCTAAAAAGGAAGGAGATCTTGGCAGTATGGAAATATCTAACTTTTTAGATAAAATTCTTACAGAGATTAAAGAAAAACTCTAATTTAAAGGAGGGTATCATTAGTAAGAAGCTTGATCAAACAAGGGTAAACGAGAAAATTAGAGCAAGGGAAGTTCTAGTTATTGACAGTGACGGAACCAAGTTAGGAGTAATGCCTACGCTAAAGGCATTGCAACTAGCAAAGGAGCAAGGTCTTGACCTTGTTGAAGTTTCCCCAAATGCTAATCCTCCCGTTTGCCGTATTATGGATTATGGAAAGTACAAGTATCAGCAGCAGAAAAAGATGCATGAAGCGAAAAAGAAGCAAAAAACAATTGAGGTTAAGACTGTAAAGGTACGTCCAAGAACAGATGAACATGACCTACAAGTAAGAATAAAACAGACTAGAAAATTCCTTGAGAAAGGAAATAAAGTAAAGGCAGTAGTTATGTTTAGAGGAAGAGAACAGGCTCATATTGAGTTAGGAGAAGCTCAACTTATGAAGATATATGAAGCTGTCCAGGATATAGCGGAAATAGAGAAGAAGCCTAAGAAAGAAGGTAGAGATATGATTATGATACTTGCACCTAAGAAAAAATAGCCTATAATTTAGGAAGAATTTTGCGCTAATCCTCTCCTTTTCAAAGGGGAGATACAGCGCACGGCGTAAGCCGTTGTTTGATATAATTTACGCAAGGCGATAACCAAGCCTACTGGTCTTTGAACAAGTGAATAGGTCGGGTGTGCTACTAGTAGACGGCCCATCCACCTACCTAATGAACGGTGGATGCGGGGAGGGGACTGGTAGCGGGGTCGCTCACCTTACGAGCGGTAGGGTTGGAACGACCCGAACTTACGCCCGCAGAGAGTGCGAGCGCACTCGTTGAAGCGGGAAGCTCCTCATTTCAATGAGGAATAGTTCACGCTCGTTTTTAAAATAGTAAGGAGGCTCTGCAATGCCAAAAATCAAGACAAGAAGATCTGCAGCAAAAAGGGTTAAAGTAACAGCAAAAGGAAAGATTAAGCACTGGCATCCTAACAAGAGCCATATTCTCACAAAGAAGAGTAGAAAGAGGAAAAGAAAGCTAAGAAAAGCTGCTTATCTTGAGGGAGCTCAGGCAGCAAACTACAAACAGTTAGTACTTTACAAGTAAGTGATGCAAGCAGGCAGTAAAGCCTTATAGGGCGCCTGCAGCTCACTATTTTAAGGAGGAGACATGAGAGTAAAGACAAGTCCAAGAAGGTATAAGAGGAAAAAGCTTAAGAAACTTACCAAAGGTTACTTTGGTGGTAGGTCTAGACTCTTTAGAACAATGAAAATTGCTGTGATGAAATCCCTCTTTTATGCTTACAAGCATAGAAGAGAAAGAAAGAGGGATTTCAGAAGACTTTGGATTGCGAGGATTAATGCTGCTGTAAGACCTCTTGGTCTTAATTACAGCAAGTTCATAAACGGTCTTAAAAAAGCAGGGATTGAGCTTGATAGAAAAGTTCTTGCTGACATTGCCGTTAGAGATCCTGAAGCTTTCAAGGTAATTGTAGAAAAAGCAAAAGCAGCTCTTTAATAGTCTATAAAAAGCCCCCAAGGAAATGGGGGCTTTTTATTTATCCCCTATGGTCAAAAGTTTTCAAAGCAGGAGAAACTTTATTCTTTTTAATATTTTCAATTTCTGCTGGAATTATCTTCTTAAGCTTTCTCATTATAAGAAAATTCTCAACAAATATTATTAGAGCAACTAAAGTTGCTCCTATAAAAGCACTTTTTATGTTGTTTGCTAGTAACATATATTCTTGTCCAGAGTTTTGAACTATAAAGTCCAGCATTATAAAGAATATGTAGAGGGAAACTATAAAGTAGGTTTGTTTTACATACTCAGCATAGTCAAGTATGATTGCCGTTAGGAAAGTTATCTTAAAGCTGAAAGTAAGAGCATAGGCAAAACCTCCAGGTTTGATAGCATTTAAAGGAGAGAAATCTTTTTCCTTATTTTTTAGTAGAAACTTAAGAGCAGCGTTTACTCTCATAAGTCCTGTGATTGTTGGAAGACTTATAATAAGAAAAGCTATTAATCCCCAAAGAATCATTGTGAAGTTCATTTCTCCTCCTATGAAAGATGTCAACCCCCAACACAGAGGTTGCATTTATTTTCAACAAAATCCATAAATTGCCTTCTCTCTCTCAAAACTGCGAACATTACTTTAACCAATTTCCTCGCCGCAGCTATCAGCGCTTTCTTCTTCTCTAAACCTTTCTTAACTAACCCTTCGTAAAATCTTTTAACTGAATTGTCTAACTTGCTGTTCAATAACGCTCTCGTAGCCTGGATAATCTTGTTCCTCGTTCTGCTGTCCCCTTTCTTTGTTATCCTTCCATTTCTAACTTCGTCTCCACTGCTATTAACACGAGGAACAAGTCCAAAATAAGCCGCTACCTTGTCTCCGTTTTCAAACCTCTCTTCGTTACATACGGCAGATATAAAGGCTATAGCTACTATATCTCCTACTCCAGGTATGCTTTTTAGAAGTTCTACTTTTCCCTTAAGCTCCTCATCTTCTCCTATAAAACTCTTGATATCTTCTTCTGTCTCTCTTATCTTATCTGTTAAGTATTCTATTGTTTCTATTTGCCTCCATATCGTTTCTCGTAATGACGGAGGCACTTTCTTCTTCGTTTCTTCCTTTATCCTTTCCATCCCTTTCTTCGTGGTGAGTTCTCTCTTGTTTGTCTTTATCCCATATTCAAGCAATAGGCTATGAAGTCTGTTAATTACCCCTTTTCTCATATCTACAAAGCTATCTCTCTCTTTCATCTTTATCCTTAGCTCTTTTTCTTTTCTCGTCGGGACGTAAACTGTCGGAAGTAAGCCCATTTCATAGTAAATGGCTATCGTTTCTGCATCTATCCTGTCGTTTTTAGCACTGTTAACACCTTTTAGAATGTTCTTAAATTTGTTAGTGTTAACGTAAGTTATTTCATCAACGCAGTTCCTTATCTCCTCCGTAAAAAATGTTACTCCTGTTAAGGTTTCTACCGCAACTTTTACTGAATATCCTTTTTTCCTAAAAGTTGTTAGGTGATTTTTAAATTTCTCTAACTCTTCTGCTTCGTACTTCTTGGTATTAAGTATCCCTGTCAGACAATCTAAATAAGCTGCTGTAAAGCTGTTTTTGTGGTAGTCCACTCCGACATACAGTGTTTTCTCTACCTTCTCCTTCATCTCTACCCCCTGATATGTTTTGTGTTTTGCAACCTCTGCTTCGGAACTATTCCCATACTCCAATACGGCGCTTCCCGCCACTATAATTAGCCGGCAGGAGGCATCGGCTAATCTCCACGCACGGGGCTTATTCCCCAGGGAAAAATCCAGCCTCCTGCCTTTAAAGGTTGCCTCTTTACTATAGTCCCGAATTTCAGGGGGTGACATCTTTTATATCATCTCCTTTATTTTTATTTCTCTTAAAATTTTTCTTATTCTTTGAAGAATGCCTTTTTCTTCCTTTTGAATAGAAGGGTCTTTTTCTATTTTTGAAGAGGCTTTAAGAAGATATTCTTTAGCTTCTTTAAGCCTTCCTGTCTTATAAAGGCATTCACCATAGTGTTCGCTTATTACAGGATCATCTTGTTTTAATTTCAATGCTTTTTCTAAGTATTTACATGCGTTTTTATAATCACCTTTTTTGTATAGAACCCATCCTAAGGTATCAAGGAAGGCAGGATTTTCCGGTTCTGCTTTAAGAGCTTTTTCAGCAAGCTTTTCTGCTTCATCTAAATTAATGCCTCTGTTAGCATAAAAGTAAGCAAGGTAGTTATAAACATCGGGAGATGGTTCTATCTGAAGTAGCTTTTTAAGGTAGCCTTCTGTTTCCTTATCTTTTCCAAGTTTTTCGGCAAAATAGGCAAGATGAAAATAGAGATCTCCAAAGTTTTTCAAGTCTTTTTCCCAAGTTTTCAGAAGATTATACGCTTCTTCAGTGTTTCCTTCTTTATCGTCAATTACTGCAACTTGGATAAGATATCCAGGCTTGTTTGTAAGTTGCCAAAGTCTTTCAAAATATGCTTTTGCATCGCTTAATCTATTCATTTTATAAAGAAGAAAGGCTGTTTTTTCTAAAACGGTTGGATTTTCAGGATAAAGATCAAGAGATTTTTCGTAAGCTTCCAATGCTTTTTCGTAATTTCCAGACATTTCATAGGCAAGTCCAAGCATAAAGTACACATTTGGATTATCAGGATTAAGTTTTGTGATACGTTCTATAAGAGGTATAACTTTTTTATACTCTTTCATTTCAAAAAGGCTTGCAGCAACCCAAGAAAGAAGCCTTAAATTATAAGGGTCTAACTTTACTAATCTGTTTATTACGTTGAGTGCTTCATTAGTCTTATTCTGCTTTAAGTAGATAATAAAAATCTCTTTCAATGCATAGATGTTATCTGGATTTTTATCTAAGACTTTTTCTAAGAACTTTTCTGCTTTCTTATAGTCTTTTTCTTTAAGGTAAATTTTCCCTAGTAGAACATAAGCGCTTTCAAAGTTAGGATTTAATTTAATAGCTTTTTCTATGTAATTTCTTGCAGTATTTATTTTTCCTTTAAGAAAGGAAACTTCTCCAAGAAAATAATTGATTAGAAAATCTGAAGGATATTTTTTTAAGGCTTCAGTAAGAAGTTTTTGAGCTTCCAAGTATTTCTTCTCATTAATGTATAGGTTTGCCAGCATTATGTAAGTGCTTTTATCAGGAGCAGTAGATAGAATTCTTTTATAGTATCTTTCTGCTTCTTTCTTATTCCCTTTTATAATGGAAATTCCAGCTAAAAGCTTTAGAGCTTTAGGATTTTTAGGATCTATAGATAGGGCTTTCTTGGCAAATTCTTCAGCATCTTCAAGTTTTTTTAGGTTAGCTGTAAACCTTGCTGCCTCTAAGAGATAGTTGATATTTTTAGGGTCTTTTTTAACGGCTTCTCTGATTGCTCTGTAAGCTTTTTCAAAATTACCCTTTTCTTTCTCGTTGAGAAACAGCATGTAGTAGTAAACAGCTCCAGGTTCAGCTTTATAACTTTCCTTTTTTACGTTCTGATTAATCAGCGGTGATACTGCAGTCTCTTTTTTTACTCTTTCTTTTTCAGGTTTTATTTTTTCAGTGGTCGTGCTTTCTTTTTTCGTAAGAGTGGCACATGAAGAAAAAACCAATAAAGCAGTTGATAGATAAAGAGCTCTTTTCATATTCCTTCCCTTAAGGTTCGAGATTAAATTTTAAAAAAATAATAGCAAATAAAATAACAACATACATAGCTTAAAATATAGGTCTAAAAACTTGATTAAGGGATTTTGATGAGAAAACTACTAAGGAGATTGAAGGATTTATTAAATCTTATTGTTCAAGATGATTTTAAATACTTTGAGAGAATCAAAAATCCGGATAAAACTGTTTCTAATCTTTTAAAAGAGCTCTATCCTCATCTTGATAGGAAAAGAAAGTTATGGGTTTCAAAGGTCTTAAAACTTTTTGAAAATTACGATTCTTTTACAAAAGAGCAGAAAAAAAGGTTTTTTAAAGAGCTTCACTCTGTCATACTCCTTAAATTCTCTGAAGAAGAAATAGAAAAAGCCAGAAAAGAAGAAATTCCTAGAGAGAGAATATTTTCTAGTCAGGAAAAATTTGAAAGAAAGAAGACATATCCTATAAAGGCCTTTTTTCAGCCAATTTCGACTATCAAGGGTATTAAAAAGAAAACTGTTGAAAGACTTAAAAAGCTAAGCATAGAAACAATCCTAGATGCTATCTACTATCTTCCTTTTAGATATGAAGATAGAACAACTATTACTCCTATGAGTTTTTTAAAACCCGGTCAAGTTTTTTTGGTTAAGGGGAAAGTAGTAAATGTATTAGTTATTGAAACTTCAAAGAAAAAAAAGAAAATCTTAAAAGTTATCTTATACGACAAGACCGGAACAGTTACTTTAATATTTCTTCAAGAAAGAGTCCTTAACTACTATAAAATGCTCTTTTCAAAGGCAAAGGAGCTTGAAAAAGAAGTCCTTGCATATGGAATTGTAAAAAGAGAAATGGGCAGTTACTCAATGGTTCATCCTGAAGTTGAAATTTTTGATAAAAATAGGGGAAAACTTGAAAAACTTGGAGTGATTCTACCTGTTTATCATTCATCTGAGGGTATAAAACAATCGACTATAAGAAAGGATATTGGAAATATTGTTAAGAGAGTAATTCCCTTTTTGCCTGAATATTTACCCCAAGAATTGCTTAAAAGATACTCTTTTCCTGATATTGCTACAGCTTTTTGGAGGGTACACTTTCCATTTGATGAAGATGCACAGGACCTCTTAAATTTCAAAACTCCATCTCAAAAGAGGGTAATTTTTGATGAGCTTTTTCTCTTTCAGCTTGCTCTAGCTCTCCACAAACAGAAGATAAAAGGAGAAAAAGGGATAGCTTTTCCAGTTAAGAAAGAATTGGTGGATGAGTTTAAAAAAGCTCTCCCATTCAGTTTAACTAATGCTCAAGAAAAAGTCTTAAGAGAAATAATGGAAGATATGAAAAAAGATGAACCGATGAACAGACTTGTACAGGGAGATGTTGGAAGTGGTAAAACGGTTGTTGCAGCAGCAGCAGCCTTTTTTGCTGCAAAAAGTGGTTATCAGACAGCAGTTATGGCTCCAACAGAAATTCTAGCAAACCAGCACTTTAAAAAGTTTAGAGAATTTTTGAAACCTTTTAGCATAAAAGTTGGACTTCTTACTGGTAGTATGACAAAAAAAGAAAAAGAAACGATGTATAGAGCAATAAAAGAAGGGTTTATTCAAGTGGTAGTTGGAACTCATGCTCTAATTCAGGAAACTGTTGAATTTAAAAATCTTGGATTAGCAATAATAGATGAACAGCATAGATTTGGAGTAAAGCAAAGAGTAGAACTTAAGAAAAAAGGAAAATTGCCAGATGTTTTGGTAATGACCGCAACTCCAATTCCAAGAACCCTTGCAATGACAGCTTACGGAGATCTTGATATTTCGGTTATAGATGAACTTCCAGCAGGAAGAAAACCTATTAAGACAAAGATTTTATTTGAAGATGAAAGAGATACTCTAGTAAGATTTCTTCTAAAAGAATTAAAGATGAAAAATAGAGTTTATATAGTATATCCGCTTATAGAAGAGTCTGAAAAGTTAGAACTCAAAGCAGCCACTGAAATGCATCATTACTGGGAAAAAAAGCTTAAACCCTATTCAGTTGGACTTCTCCATGGTAAGATGAAACAAGAAGAAAAAGACGAGATTATGGAAAAATTCAAAAGAGGAGAGTATCAAGTTCTTGTTTCAACTACTGTTATTGAAGTTGGTGTTGACGTTCCAGAGGCAACGGTCATGGTTATAGAACATGCTGAACGCTTTGGGCTTGCACAGCTTCACCAGCTTAGAGGTAGAGTTGGAAGAGGAAATAGGCAATCTTATTGCTTTCTTATTACAAAAAGAAGCATAAGTGAAGATTCAATAAAAAGGTTAAGGGTTCTTGAGTCAACAAATGATGGTTTCAAGATTGCAGAAGCTGATCTTCAGTTTAGAGGGCCTGGAGAAATTTTTGGAACGAGACAGTCAGGGCTTGGAGACTTTAAGATTGCTGATTTAAGGAGGGATTTTGAGATTCTGAAAATAGCAAGAGAAGAAGCCCAAAAACTTGTAGAAAGAAATCCAGAGCTTGAAGGGTTAAACGACCTTAAAGAATTAATGAGATTTAGATTTGGAGAAAAGTTTGATTTTGTAGAAGTAGGTTAAGAACTTAATCGCAAGGAGGAAGAAATGTCTGTGCTTGTAGAGTTTGCCATGTTTCCAACAGATAAGGGAGAAAGTGTAAGTCCGTATGTTACAAGAATTATAAAAATGATAGATGAAAGCGGTATTCCGTATAAGCTTACCCCTATGGGAACAGTTTTTGAAACTGAGACTATGGAGGAAGCGCTTGAGCTGATAAAAAGGGCATATCAGCAGCTAGAAGCAGACTGTAATAGAGTTTATTCTGTTGTGAAGTTTGACATTAGAAAAGGTAAAAGTGACAGAATGGTTCAAAAGATAAAATCGGTTGAGAGTAAACTGAAAAAAGAGGTTAGCAAATAACAGATAACAGATTAAATTTATAGTGGAGCAGGCTGCGGGGTCGCTCGGAGGGTTTAGTCCTCCGAGAGGAAAGTCCGGGCTCCACAGGGCAGGGAGCTGGCGTTAAGCCAGGTGAGGGTAACCTCACGGATAGGGCCACAGAAAACATACCGCCACCTATAAGGTGGTAAGGGTGAAAAGGTGGTGTAAGAGACCACCGCTCTTTCCCGTGAGGGAAAGAGGCACGGTAACCCCCTCCCGGAGCAAGGCTAAATAGGCTGGCGTTTGAGGGTTGCCCGTCCGAAGCCAGCGGGTAAGCCGCATAAGATAAATGACCCCTTTAAACAGAACCCGGCTTACACGCCTGCTCCATAACTAATTTCTAACTAATATTTGACTAACCTTCAATAACTTTTACATAAACTTTTCTTGTTCTTGGACCATCAAATTCACAAAAGTAAATACCTTGCCATGTTCCAAGTAAAAGTTTTCCGTCATTAATTATGACAGTTTGACTGCAACCCAAAAGCGAAGATTTTATATGAGCAGCAGAGTTACCTTCGGCATGTTCGTAAAAAGATTCTCTCCATGGAATTAATTTATCAAGCATTGACTTTATATCTTTCTTTACGGAAGGATCTGCATTTTCATTTATTGTAACCCCAGCAGTCGTATGAGGAACGTAAACTATGCAAATTCCCTTTGTAATTCCCGATTGTAAAACAATTGATTCAACCTGACGGGTTATGTCTACAAGTTGAGTTCTTCCCGTTGTTTTTAAAGAAATTTCATAGACCATTCAAACCTCCTTTATAGCTCCTCTCCCACTACCCAGTTATCAATAAGCCTTGTGTTACCTACAAAAACAGCAAGAGCTATTAAGTTACCTCTTTTTACTGATTTTACAGATTTAAGAGAGTTTGAGTCAACAATTTCGATGTAGTCAATTTTTTTAACATGAGGATGTGACATTATGAACTTTTCCATTTCTTTTTTTACTATTTTCGCATCTTTTATTCCTTTTTCAAAGAGCTCTTTTGCAATCTTTA
Organism: Desulfurobacterium thermolithotrophum DSM 11699; assembly: GCF_000191045.1. Taxonomy (NCBI): domain Bacteria; kingdom Pseudomonadati; phylum Aquificota; class Aquificia; order Desulfurobacteriales; family Desulfurobacteriaceae; genus Desulfurobacterium; species Desulfurobacterium thermolithotrophum. Next base: position 1,259,600 of record NC_015185.1, on the reverse strand, counting down.
AAGATCTGTAAAGAGAAAGTGCTGACTTTCTTTCTTCAGGTGAGAGATAGACGTTTCTAGAGCTCTTTGCAAGTCCGTCTTCTTCTCTTACTATAGGACAACCTACAATTTCTATATCGAAATTAAGATCTTTTACAAGGCGTTCTATAACTTTTAACTGTTGAAAATCCTTTTTTCCAAAGTAAGCTTTATGAGGACGAACAATGTTAAAGAGCTTTGTAACAACTGTTGCAACTCCTTTGAAATGTCCTGGTCTTTTAGCACCGCATAGGACTTCAGTTAAACCTTCAACTTCTACATAAGTAGAATATCCTTCTGGATACATTTCGGAAACTTCAGGAATAAAAAGATAATCAACTCCTTCAGCCTTAGCTATTTTTGAATCTCTCTCTAAGTCTCGGGGGTATCTTTCAAAGTCTTCATTTGGACCAAATTGAGTTGGGTTGACAAAAATACTCATAACTACAATGTCATTTTCCTTTTTTGCGCATTTTACAAGACTAAGGTGTCCTTCATGCAGATATCCCATGGTGGGAACAAACCCTATCCTTTTTCCAATTCTTCTTAAAGCTGAAGAAATAGCCCTCATTTCCTTAACTTTTTTAACAATTTTCATCTCTTCAACTCCTCTTCCATAATTAGTTTAGCTCTTACTATACCGACGCCAATTAATATTACTATTGCAGAATAATAAATCCATAAAAGAAAAATGATAATAGCTGCAAAGGAACTATAAAGAATACTGACTTTAGAGACATTAAAAATAAACCAAATAAATATTTTTTCGAAAACTGTCAATAAAAGGAAAACAAAAGTTGAAATTTTAAAAATAAAGTTAAATCGTATCTTTATAGGTAGAAGGAAGTAATACATGCTAATTAAGATAGCAAATAGTAGAATTGGAACCAAAAGAGAAGATAGGATAGAAAGGATAGGAATTTGTGGTAGCAGTGCAGCAATCAGATATTTAGCAAGATAAAAAACAAACATGAAAATCCATAAGAGGAAAATTGCAAGAATGACAGCAAGATTTCTATAAAAAAAACCTGCTAAATTTTCAACTTCGAGAATTTCACAAAAAGATTTTTCCAAAGAAAGAAAAATACCTCTAGAAAACCATAACATTACGATAGCTGCAGTTCCACTTATTAATCCGGATTTATTCATAACTTGCTCAATTTGAAGAAAAATTGGCTTTAGAGGTGAATTAAAAAATTCTTTTGGAATTAGACTTTCAAAGTCTATTTGAAAAACTGTCATACCAAGAAAGAAAAGAAATATGAAAAGAGGAATGATTGAAACTAATGTGTAATAAGCAATAGATGCTGCATAAAAAGGGTAGTCTCTTTCTACAGCATCACATAGAGAATAAAGGATATACCTAAGAAAAGATCTATTTGTTAAAAGTTTTTTACAAATCATAAAAAAAATTATATCTCAATATAAAAAAGGTTACCCAAAGGGTAACCTTAAGTTTTTCTATTGTGCATAGCTGTGAAGACCCGGGATAATAAGGTTAACACCATAGTAAGTGAAGATGACACTTAAGAAACCAATTATTGTGAAGTAGGCTAAAGGTTTACCAGAAAGTCCTTTAATGTATCTTGCATGGAGATATGCCGCATAAACAAGCCAAGTGATTAACGACCAAGTTTCTTTTGGATCCCATGACCAGTATCCGCCCCATGCGTACTTAGCCCAGACAGCTCCAAGGATAATACCAATTGTTAAAAAGACAAATCCAACTGCTACAGATTGGTACATTATTTGTTCCATTGTTTCAGGAGAAGGAAAGATTTTTGAAATTCCGTATCTATTAAGAAGGTAAAGAAAAGCACAGAAAGCAGCTGCTACGGCAGCGGAAACAAATAAGAAGAAGAAAACATTTTCTCTAAAAGCAGAGTATATAACAAAGAAGAAAATAAACCATGTTGTAACAAAGATTACTGTCCAATCCTTTCCTGTTGTATCGTTTCTTCTTGCAAAGTATGCATAAGCAATTCCAGCACTAACAGCGGCTGCCGCATATCCTACAAATGTTGTAACAACGTGAAAGAGAAGCCAGTTACTTTGAAGTGCTGGAACAAGAGGTTGAGCTTCTTCATCAAATCCTAGTATTTGAGTTGAAAGTTCTCCCATTAATGCTAGTGGAATGATGAACATTCCAAATGCCTTGTTCTTATACTTCCATTCAAAAAGCAAATACAAAAGAACTGCCATCCAACCAAAGAGCATAAGAGATTCGTACATATTTGTAAAGGGAGCATACTTATAAAAGGCTGTCCAATCTGAAACCATATTAACTTTAGCTTTTTCTATTCCTCTTACAATAAACGCTGCTCCCTGAACAAGAACTCCAAGCCAAGCAAGATAGGTTCCAAGTTTTCCAGACCAGGAGCTCTTTGAAAAAGTATGAATGGTGTAGAAAAGGAATGCAAGAGAAAAAGCCACCATCCCTGTGTTAAAAAGAGTTACGGAATTAACCATCGTTTTCCTCCTTAGGGGTATTTGGGCAGTATGAAGACTTTAGTACCCCTAAGACCTCTTCTAATTCAGTTGCAAGGCCTTCAGTACCCTTATTTGTCATTCCTCCAATAACTAATGTTACTTTTCCTTCTTTTCCTTTCTTTATTCTTGTCCAGACTCTTCTGTGAGGAATAAAGAAAGCAACTATTAAACCAAGGATAAGTATAGTACTTCCAACCCAAACAACCCACGTTCCGGGATCTTTAGCAACTTGAAGACCTGTATAAAAAGCAGGTTTTACATCGACTACAGAGAAGACAATATCTGTTCCTGGAACTTTGAAAAAGTTAAATGGTTGTATTACTCCAGCTCTTACTTTTCCGTTTTGTATAAACTCTACTCCCATTGCTAAAGTATTTCCATCAATACTAACAATTCTTAAAAATGTGTTTTGTGATAGTTCAATGGGTTGTCCAAATGCAATTTCAACAGTTTTTGTTTTATTTCCTTCTTTTATTTGAAGAGTTGCTACTCCCTGTCCGTAACTTGCCTGATAAAAGTAAACACCGTTGTATTTTAGAGGATCGTTAACCCTTATTTTTTTCCTGTAGACTTCTTTTCCATTTTCAATTACTGAAAGGTCAGATATGTAAGCTTTAGGCATACCTGATGGATAAAAGTCTATGAAGAACTTATTACATTTTATAGAGAAAGGAAGTTCGATAATTTTAGGACTACTGAAAAAACTAACTAAGTTACTACTGGTTCCTTCAGCAAGATTCATGTAACCTCTATAGCCAAAGACAGCAGTAAGAAGTCCACCGATAAGGACTAACAAAACTCCAAAGTGAACAATATAAACTCCAAACCTTGCGAAGACGTTTTTGTCTGCAAAAACATGAATTTCTTCTTCATCTTCTTTTGAAACTTCTGGTTTATAACGAAGTTTATTTAAGGAGTCAATAACAGAATTCTTTATTTCTTTAATATCTCCAGCAAGAGTTATTTTGTGGACAACTTTTAATGTTTTTTCATAACCTTCCGGAAAGGTTTTTCTTGGTTCTTTTGCAACTTTCCATATTTTTGGAAGTCTTTTAATGGAACAAACAATAAGATTAATTGCTAGGAGCATTAAAAGGAGAATGTACCACCAAGAGTGATAAACATCGGTAAAACCTAAAAATTTAAAGATTTTATAAGTAGTTTCTCCATATTCCCTTAGATACTTATCTGGGTCTTGCTGTTGTTCTATGATAGTTCCGATTATTGAAGTAACAGCAAGAGTCAGAAGAAAGAATATAGCAAGCTTTACAGAGCTCAGAAAATCGTAAATTTTTCTAACCATTCTTTTCTCCTTCTGTCTGCGTTCTCGCACTTCACTTTCAATTATTTTATCAATTTTAGTCAAATTAACTATTTAAAGTCAAGAAATTTAAAACTTAACGAATCTTTAAGAAGTATAGTAAAAGGATCTTTAATTTCTTCTTCTACTTCGCAGAGAGTGAAAGAAGCTTTTTGAGAGTACTCCTTTATTCCAAGAGCTTTAGCTCCGCCGTAAGTGGCCATTCTAAGTAGTTTTCTAATCGGAATAGCTCCTTCAAGTCTATAATAGATAGTTCTTATCTCGGAAATGACAGAAAGAGAAAGGTTTGTGCTAAGACCATCGGTTCCAATACCAACTTTTTCGTATTCTAAAAGATGTTGAACATCAGGGAACCCTGTTTTGAGGTGTATATTACTGCGAGGACAAAGAACAATGCCACAATCTGCTTCCATTAGAGAATCGAGCTCTTTTTTTGATAAATTTGTGCAATGAACAGCAATGAGATTTTCACCGAGAGCTCCTGCTCTTTTTAGATAACTCACTAAGTTTTCTGAACATATATACTCATATCTCTTTCTTCCTAAGAAAGGATAAACTAAGCTTTCAAACTTGTTTTCTTTGCATCTTACAAAAAAACTTTCTTCTTGCGTTTCTCCAAGATGAATTTGGAATTTATATCCCCTTTCTTTAGCATCGCGAGCAATCTTTTCTATAAGTTTAAAAGAAACAGAATAAACTGCATGAATAGAAAGTGGTGGAGGAAGAGAGGAGACATCAGTGTCTTTTCCTATAATTTCCAAAAAGGTTATCCCTCTCTTTATAAATTTTCTTGAGATTCCAAAAGAGGAAATGTCTCCAACATATCCAACCCCGTAGCTTTCAGACTCTTTTAGTCCTTTAATAACAGCTTTTTCTATATCGCTAACAGAAAATGACTGTCTTTTCCCAATTATCCATAAAAGCCAATCAAAAAACGAAGGAAATCTATCTGGATTAAAATCTAAGTTTGAAAGTTCTAAGTGGGTGTGTGCATTAACAAAAGGAGGATAAAGAATTCCTTTTAAAGTTATTACTTTATGAAAGTTTCCTTCCGGTTTTTTCTTATAGTAACCGTCAATTTTTCCATTCTTAACTACAACGTAACCTTCTTTTATGGCTTCTGTTTCTGGAGTTACTATCCAATTAGCTTTTAATAGAATTTTCACAGGTATACCCCTTTACAAAGTTAACGGCATCTTTTACTGTTTTCACTTTGCCGATAGCTTGAAGTTCTAAAAGCTTTTCTTTAATTTTTCCAACGTACTTATTTGGCTTGTCAAAACCTTTAATTTCCATAATTTCTTTTCCTGAGAGAAGGGGTTTAAGGTTTTCTAACCTTTCTCTGTAAAACCTTAAAAGAAAATGAATGAACTTAATAAAATTGCTGACTTCACATTCCATTTTTTTGGAAGTAGCCATCCAGTCTGCTACGCTGTGTAAAAGAGTATGAAAACTATAAGGTTCTGCATTTTTAAAGAAGTTATAAATAGCTTTATCTGAAAGTTTCTCTTTTTTAAAGAGTTCATATAGAAAAAAAGGTCTTAGATGATTTTTTATAACCTTAAATCCTAAACTGGCAGCTTTTTTTCCAAATCCAAGCCTTAAAAAAGCATCTTTTGTTATTTTAGCTCCTACCTTATCGTGATTGTAAAATGTTAATCTTCCATTTCTTTTATTTACAGTTGAAGGTTTCCCAACGTCGTGATAAAGAGCTACAAGCTTTAAAAAGTGAGAATCAAGGAGTGTAGGAAGAAGTTCATTTTGACCTACCTTTTCTGAAAACTCTAAGAGAATTTTGTCCTTTTCTTTTAAGCAAAACTTCTCAAAGAACTCGACTGTCTTTAGCGTATGCTCTTTTAGATTATACTCATGAACTCCCGAAGGGTAGACACTTTCTAAGCTTACAAGTTCAGGAAAAACTAGTGGAAAAATGCCTATGTAGTTAAAATCTTTTAATGCCTCTGATGTTTTATCAATCCTTAAAATTTTTATTAATTCTTCTTTTATCCGTTCTGTAGGAGATTCTTTTAGTTTTTCTAAAATTTTTTTTGAATAATTTAAGAATGAGGGGTGATAGTCAAATTGGAGAAGTATTTTGAACCTAACACCTCTAATTATTCTTACTGGATCGTCTCTTAAAGATTTTTCATTTATCGGTCTTATAAGTCTTTTTTTAAGATCTTCAAAACCTCCAAACGGATCAATTAGAAAAATATAGTCGTTAGATGATGAAAAGAGCTTTTTGAGATCTACAGCAATTGCGTTTATTGTAAAATCTCTTTTAAGTAAGTCTTCTTCCAAGGTTTTTCCGTGCAGATTGCTGATGTCAAGGCGAAATTTGTCACTTAAAAAAGTAATAACTGTTTTTTCTTTTTCAAAAGTAAAGGAAGAAGCTTTTAAAACCTTAGAAATACACTCTTTAACTTTTAAGAGCTCATCTACAGTAACTATATCAATATCGACTGTGTCTTTTGAAATTCCTAAGAGTTTATCTCTAACAAAACCACCAACAAGGTATGCTTTTTCAAAACAACTTTCTATTTTTTCTATTACAGGATGATAAAAATTTAACTTACAAACTCTCTTTTCCATAAAGGAGATTATATAGAATGGAAATCATCGTTGAGACAGTTAACCTTTGGAAAGTATATGAAACAGAAACTGACAAAGTAAAAGCTTTAAAAGGAGTAAATTTGAAATTAAGAAAAGGGGAATTTTCTTTACTTATGGGAGCTTCAGGTTCTGGAAAATCTACCTTACTTCACCTTCTTGGAACTCTTGATAAACCAACAGAAGGAAAAGTTCTTTATAAGGGAAAAGATTTATCCTTGTTAAATAGCAAAAAACTTGCTACTTTTAGAAATAAAAAAATTGGATTTGTTTTCCAGTTTCACTATCTTATAAATGAGTTAACGATTCTTGAAAATGTGATGGTTCCTCTACTTCTTGCTGGGGAGAAAAAATCTGAAGCAAAAAAGAAAGCAACAGAGCTATTGCAAATTATAGGTCTTGGGTATAGATTATCTCACAGACCGTTTGAGATTTCGGGCGGTGAGAAACAAAGAGCTGCGATTGCAAGAGCTCTTATAAATTCTCCAGAAATTGTTTTGGCAGATGAACCTACAGGAAATCTTGATACCGAAACTACTGCTTCAGTTTTGTCCCTCATGCGGGAATTAAACAAAAAGTTTGGTACTACTTTCTTAATAGCTACTCATAACAAAGACCTGGAAAAGTTTGCAGATAACATATACTTTATAAAGGATGGTATCTTATTAAACTAAAACCAATTGAAGGAGTACATATGTTTGAAAGATTTACGGCTAAAGCAAGACAGATAATTATTAAGTCTAAAGAACAAGCTGTTGCTTTAAGATGCGAAAAACTTGGTACAGAGCATATTTTATTAGCTCTTTTAAGGGATGATGAGATTGCAAACCAAATACTATCAAAGTATAACATTTCAAAGGCAAGAATTCAGGAAATTATTATATCTCAAGTTCAACCTGTAAGCTATGAAGTTGATGTAAATACTATAACTTTCTCTACAGAAGCTAGAAGAGTTCTTGAGCATGCTTTAGAAGAATCCAAAATTCTAGGTCATGCTTATGTAGGACCAGAACACCTGTTTATAGCTCTTGCAAAAGAAAGACTTGGTCTTGCTGGAAGAATTTTGAGAAGTTATGGCCTTGATCACTATACATTAAGGAGAGAGGTTTCAAATCTTCTCAAAGGTATAGCAAGAGAGAAAAAGGCTACCAAGAGGTCTTCTACACCAAACCTTGACAAATTTGGAAGAGATCTTACAAAGCTTGCAGAGGAAGGTAAGCTTGATCCCGTAATTGGAAGAGAAAAAGAGATTGAAAGGGTAACTCATATACTTGCAAGACGAAGAAAGAACAATCCTGTTTTAATAGGTGAACCTGGTGTTGGCAAAACAGCAATTGTAGAAGGACTTGCTCTAAAAATTGCTAAGGGTGATGTGCCGGAAAAACTAAAGAATAAGAGAATAGTATCTCTTGATATGGCTTCTCTCATTGCAGGAACCAAGTATAGAGGTCAGTTTGAGGAAAGATTAAAAGCGATTGTTAAAGAGTTGGAGAACAATAAAAATGTGATTCTTTTTATTGATGAAATCCATACTCTTGTTGGTGCTGGAGCAGCAGAAGGTTCAATGGACGCTTCAAATATACTGAAACCTTCTTTATCAAGGGGAGAAATTCAGGTAATTGGAGCAACAACAATAGATGAGTATAGAAAATACATAGAAAAAGATGGAGCTCTTGAAAGAAGGTTCCAGCCTGTAATGGTTGAAGAACCAACTGTTGAAGATGCAATTGAGATACTTAAAGGTCTTAAACCAAAATTTGAGGAATTCCATAACGTTGAAATAACAGATGGAGCTATTGAAAGAGCAGTAAAACTTTCTGTAAGGTACATAAATGACAGAAAATTGCCAGATAAGGCAATTGACATAATTGATGAAGCAGGTGCTAAAGCGCAACTTCAAGCAAGTCGCAAAGATAGCAAAGTAGAAGAACTTGAGAAAGAAATAGAAAAAGTTAAATCACTTAAAGAAGAAGCTTTGGCAATGGCTGAATACGAAAAGGCTCATTACTACAAGCAGCAAGAACTCGTTCTTCTTGCTGAACTTGAAGAGATAAAGAGAAAACTAAAGAGAAAACAAAAGGAGGAAAAAATAGTTATAGACGAAGCTAAAGTTGAAGAAATAGTTGCACTATGGACAGGAATACCGGTTCAACAGCTTCAGGAAAAAGAAGCGGAAAAATTACTTAGGCTTGAAGGTGAACTTCATAAAAGAGTTGTTGGCCAAGAAGAAGCCGTTAAAGCGGTTGCAAAGGCTATTAAACGTTCAAGACTTGGAATAAGGAGTAGTGCTCAAAGACCTATTGGTTCTTTTCTATTCCTTGGACCAACAGGAGTTGGAAAGACTGAACTGGCAAAAGCTCTTGCTGAAGCTCTTTTTGGTGATGAAAAGGCAATGATAAGAATTGATATGTCTGAATACATGGAAAAACATACAGTATCAAGGCTCATTGGTGCACCTCCAGGATATATTGGTTATGAAGAAGGTGGACAGTTAACAGAAGCTGTTAGACGTAAACCTTATACAGTAATTCTCCTTGATGAGATAGAAAAGGCGCATCCTGATGTTCTTAATATTCTTCTTCAAATTATGGAAGATGGAAGACTTACAGATGGACTTGGAAGAACAGTTTCATTTACGAACGCAATACTAATTATGACTTCAAACCTTGGAGCAAAGCATCTTATTTCCTCTCAAAAAGGAATGGGATTTGAAGTAACGGATGGAAAAGAAGAAGAGCGTTCCTTTGAAAGAATGAAGTCATTTGTTCTTGACGAGGTCAAGCGATACTTTAAACCTGAATTTGTAAATAGATTAGACGAAATAATTGTTTTCCATCCACTTACAAAGGAAGATGTAAAAGAAATTGTAAGAAGACAGGTTGAAAGGTTGAACGAAGAGCTGAAGGAAAGAAACTTAAAGGTTCATGTTACAAACAGATTTATAGAATACGTTGTTAACAGAGAATTCAAGAAGGAATATGGGGCAAGGACAATAAGAAGAGCTCTTCAATCTCTTATTGAAGATAGACTTACAGATGAAATACTAATGGGAAGATTTACTGAAGGTGGTAATGTTGTTTTTGACATAACACCAAAAGGAAAGATTTCAGTGAGAGAAAAAAAGAGTCGAAAGAAGAAGCAGACAATGGGAGTATAAAAAATGCAGCGATTTAAAGTAGATAAAGTTGGTAATGGCGTGGCTTACCTTCGAGGACAGGAAGCTCGCCATGCTTTAAAAGTTTTAAGACTTAGAAAAGGAGACGAAATAATTATTTTTGATGGAGAAGGAAGAGAATATTTAGCAGAGATAGAAGCTGCCTCTCCAACTTCTGTTAGGTTAAAGGTTCTTGAAGAGATAAATATTAACAGAGATAGTCATTTAAAAACAACGCTTTACATGGGGTTAACAAATAAACTTCAAAAGTTTGAGTTAGCAATACAGAAAGCTACAGAGTTAGGAGTAACAGAAATTATTCCTGTTGTTTGTAAACGTTCATCAAACGCTCAGAATATAAAGAACTGGGATAATAAATTAAGAAGATGGGAAGAAATTGTTGTGAATGCAGCAAAACAGTGTGGAAGAAATATTCTTCCAATTGTTCATTCTCCAGTAAAACTTCCAGAAATAGAAAACAACAGCGATCTTTTATTTGTTCTTTGGGAAAAGGGAGGAAAGAGCTTAAAGGATTATGAATCTTTTTCAGCTTCTTCTGTTTCTTTGATTGTTGGTCCTGAAGGAGGTTTTGACAAGGAAGAGATAGAAATTCTAAAGGAAAAAGGATTTAAACCTATATATCTTGGAAAGAGAATACTAAGGGCAGAAACAGCGGCAATAGCGGGTATGACATTGGTGCAATTCTTGTGGGGAGATTTAGGAGGGTATTAATGAAAGTTCTTCTTGAAAAAAATTACAATGGAGTAAAGATAAAAGTTATTCACGGTGATATTACAGATGAATGTACTGAAGCAATAGTAAACGCTGCAAATAGTAGCTTGCAGCATGGGGGAGGTGTAGCAGGTGCTATTGTGAAAAAAGGAGGAACAATTATTCAAGAAGAAAGCAATAGAATTGGCTACGTCCCAACAGGTAAAGCTGTTTATACCTCTGCTGGCAATCTTAAGGCAAAATACGTAATTCACACAGTAGGTCCTATTTGGGGAGAGGGAAACGAAGAAGAAAAGCTAAGAAGTGCTATAAGATCTGCTCTTGAAGTTGCTGAAAGACTAAAACTCAAATCTATAGCTTTGCCGGCTGTAAGTACGGGAGTATTTGGGTATCCAAAAGAACTAGGAGTAAAAGTCATAGCTGACGAAGTTCAAAAATATATTGATAGTCATCCTGAAACAACTATAAGAGAAATCCACTTTACTAACATAGATAAATTAACGTCAGAGCTCTTTTATAACGAATTTAAATAATAGTGTTATAATTCCTTCCCAACTTCATCACGGGGGATTTTTGAATATAAAAAAGGAAGTTTTAATTGTTACTTTAATAGCTCTTTGTATTTCTGTTCCTACGACTATATTAACTGATTTAGCTTTAAACTTAAAAGGGAAAGCACTTTTAGCTGGAATTTTTCTTTCCACGATTTTACCTTTAATTATCGCACCGCCTCTTGCTTATAAGTATGCTTCCATGGCAAAAGAACTTAAAGAATTAAATGAAAAACTAGAGCAACTTGTAAGAATAGATGAACTTACTCAAATATATAACCTAACTGTATATTTCCCCTTCAAACAGCTAACATTTCTTTTATTTTTCTTTTTCTACGACAGAACTTCTCTTAAAAACTTACCTGTCCAGGTATCTGTCTTTGCAACTTCTTCAGGACTTCCTATAGCAACGACTTCTCCACCCCTATTTCCCCCTTCAGGGCCAAGATCAATTATCCAGTCGGCACATTTTATAAAGTCAAGGTTATGTTCAATGACTATTACTGTATTACCTTTATCTACAAGTCTTTGAAGAACATCTATTAATTTTTTTATATCGTGTATGTGAAGTCCCGTTGTTGGTTCATCAAGGATATAAACGGTTTTTCCTGTTCCCTTTTTAGAAAGTTCTTTTGCAAGTTTTATTCTCTGCGCTTCGCCACCTGAAAGGGTTGTTGCAGGTTGTCCTAGTTTTATGTAACCTAAACCTACATCATAAAGGGTTTGGAGTTTATTTAGGATTTTTGGATGATTTTTGAAGAACTCTATAGCTTCCTCAACGGTCATTTCAAGAATGTCGTAAATGTTCTTACCTTTATAAGTAATCTCAAGAGTTTCTCTGTTGTAGCGTTTCCCACCGCAAGTTTCACAGGTTACATAGACATCTGGCAAAAAATGCATCTCAATCTTTACAACTCCATCACCCTTACAGGCTTCACACCTACCACCTGGAACATTAAATGAAAATCTTCCCTTTTTATAACCTCTTGCCCTTGCTTCTGGAGTTGCAGCAAAGAGTTCCCTGATATGTGTAAAAACATCTACATAAGTGGCTGGGTTTGATCTTGGAGTCCTGCCAATTGGAGACTGATCAACTCTCACAACTTTATCAACAAACTCAAGTCCCTCAATCCTGTCATGTTTTCCAGGAGTTACCTTACTTTTATAGATTTCCTTTGCCAATGCTTTATAAAGGATTTCGTTTATTAAAGTAGATTTTCCCGAACCTGAAACACCGGTAACACAGACAAAAAGTCCCAATGGAATCTCAACAGTAATGTTTTTAAGGTTGTGTTCCCTTGCGCCAATTATCCGCAACCACTTATCTGCGGGTTTTCTCCTCTCTTTGGGAACTTCAATCTTCAGCTTACCAGAAAGGTACTTACCCGTCAGAGATCTTTCACTACTCTTTATCTCTTCCGGCGTTCCTACAGCAACAACTTCACCACCATGGACTCCAGCACCTGGCCCCATATCAACGATAAAGTCGGCACTTTCTATAGTTTCAATGTCATGTTCAACAACAACAACAGTATTACCAAGATCCCTCAAACCTTTAAGGGTATCAATAAGCCTTCTGTTATCTCTTTGGTGAAGACCTATACTTGGCTCATCAAGAACATAGAGAACTCCTGTAAGCCGTGAACCTATTTGTGTTGCAAGTCTTATTCTTTGAGACTCACCACCGGAAAGAGTAGAAGTTCTCCTATCAAGGGTTAAATAGTCAAGACCAACATCGAGTAAGAACTTAAGTCTATTCTTTACTTCTTTTAAAACTCTTTCAGCAACAATTGCTTTTTGACCTGAAAACTTCATCCTTTTAAAGAACTCATAACACTCTTTAACACTCATAAATTCAACTTCAGCAATATTAAGCCCACCAATCTTTACAGAAAGAGCTTCTTCATTTAACCTTCTTCCCTTACACTTTTCACATGTAACTTCTCTAAGATATGGCTCTATCAATTCTTTAACGTAATCAGATTCTGATTCCATATACCGTCTTTCAAGGTGTCTGATTATTCCTTCAAAGTAGTAAGGTTTATAGTTTCCACGGCTATAAGGAACTGTGTTAAAGACTCTTAATTCCTGTTTCTCTGCATAGAAAAGAAAGTCGAGTTCCTTTTTTGACAACTTTGAAGCTTTCGTATAAGAGGAAATTCCTAAATATTCACATCCTGTTTCTATTAAATCCTTTAAGTACTCAAATTTTGCTTTTTCAACAAGTTCAATAGCTTCTATAATCGGTTTATCCCAGTCAATTAAAAGGTCTGGATCTATTGTAAGCCTAAAGCCGAGTCCTCCACACTCAGGACATGCTCCAAGGGGACTATTGAAAGAAAATAGCCTTGGGGAAATTTCCTTATAGCTAAATCCACAAATAGGACAGGCACCCTTTGTTGAAAAAGTCTCCTCCTCTTTTGTATCGTAATCTTGCAGCGTAACAAGACCTTCAGAGAGATTTACTGCTATCTCAACAGAGTCTGCAATTCTTGTTTTATCCTTTGGATTTACCTTTAATCTATCAACAATTACTTCTATTGTATGTTTTACTTTCTTCTCAAGCTTAAGGTTTAAAGCTTCTTCTATTCTGTATTCTTTTCCATCAATCCTGAGTCTTCTAAATCCTTGTTTGAAAAGTCTCTCTATCAGTTCTCTATGTTCTCCTTTTCTTTCCCTTACGACAGGAGAAATGATAATTATCCTTTTCCCTTCAAGTTTTAAAATCCTGTCAACTATTTCCTGAATAGTTTGAGGTTCAATAGGAACGTTGCACTTTGGACAGCAAGGTGTACCAGCTCTTGCAAAGAGAACTCTCAAATAGTCGTGAATCTCTGTCGTTGTTCCAACTGTTGAACGGGGATTCTTAGAAACCGTCTTCTGCTCAATGGATATAGCAGGAGAAAGTCCTTCTATCAGGTCAACGTCTGGTTTTTCCATAAGCTCAAGGAACTGCCTTGCATAGGCAGAAAGACTTTCAACATAACGCCTCTGACCCTCAGCGTAGAGAGTGTCAAAGGCAAGAGATGATTTTCCTGAACCAGAAACTCCAGTAATAACAACCAAACTATTCTTAGGAATTTCAAGATCAATATTTTTTAAATTGTGTTGACGTGCACCTTTAATTATGATTTTATCCTTCATTGCTCTCCAAACGAAAATAATTTGCAATAAGGAAATTTAAGAAAATCTTAAAGGAAATGGCAAGGAATTGATGAAAAAATTGATTAGATCCACTGTGAAAAGACAGTTAGCCCCATGCCTTCAGGAAAACCACAAATAATATTCATATTTTGAATAGCCTGACCGGAAGCTCCCTTTCCTATGTTATCAATAACAGAAATAACGATTCCAAGGTTGTTTTCTTCGTCTTTTGTTACGTAGATATCGCAGAAGTTTGTTCCTGCAACATCAGAGGTTTTTGGTGGATTGTTTTTTAGTCTTATGAAATACTCATTTTTATAAAACTCTTTGTAAATTCTTCTTAGCTCTTCTTTAGTAACATTTGTTTTAAAGTATATAGTTGAAAGAATTCCTCTATTCATCGGAACAAGATGAGGAGTAAATCTAATAGACGTTAGATCAAGTTTTTCTGCAATTTCTGGTGCATGTCTATGTCCTTCTATACTATACGCTTTAAAGGATTCGTTTATTTCGCAATAAGTAAATGCTAAAGAAGACTTTCTACCAGCTCCTGTTACTCCTGATTTACTGTCAGCAATAATGGGAAAAGAAGGATCTATAAGATTGTTAACTTTTGCAGGATAAAGCCCAAGAATAATACTTGTTGGATAGCAGCCAGGATTTGCGATGATGTTTTTCTTTTTTATTTCTTCTCTATTTATTTCTGGAAGTCCATAGGCAACTTTTTCAAAAAGTTCTTTTGCTGTATGTTTTACTCCATAAACTTCTTCATATTTTGTGACACTTTTAAAACGAAAGTCAGCACTAAAGTCAATGATTTTTAGTTTAGGATTTACTTCATTAAGTTCTTTAACAATTGGAAAAGCAGCTTTATGGGGAAGACAGCAAAAGACGACATCTGAATTCTGTGCAACTTTATCAGGATAGTAATTTTCAAAAATAAGATCTTCATATGGACTTTTTGAAAAGTGAGGAAAAACTTCTGTAACTTTTTGCCCTTCGAACTGTCTTGAAGTTACAGAGACTACTTCTACAAGCGGATGAAACAGTAAAAGGCGGAGGAGCTCCGCCCCTGTATATCCAGAACCACCGATAATAGATACCTTAACGTTTGGACCACTGGTATCTTGCACGAGCTCCTCTCTGTCCGTATTTCTTTCTTTCCTTGATTCTTGCGTCTCTTGTAAGGAATCCAGCTTTCTTAAGAGTTTGCCTTAGCTCAGGATTAAATGCAAGAAGAGCTTTAGCAATACCAAACTTTATTGCATCAGCTTGAGCAGACTTTCCACCACCCTTTACAGTACAGATAACATCAAATCTTCCGTTAGTTCCAGTTACATCGAAAGGTTGCTCCATTATTTTTAAAAGAGCAAGTCTTCCAAAGTACGTAGCAGCATCAACTGTTTTATTCTTTGAAAGCTTTATGTTTATTTTTCCTTCTCCATTAGGAACAAGCCAAACTCTTGCTATTGCGGTCTTTCTTTTTCCTGTTCCATAATATCTTATATCAGCCATTTACTCCTCCATTAAAGCTCAAGGGGTTTAGGGTTTTGTGCTGAGTGTGGATGGGTAGGAGCTGCGTAAACCTTTAGTCTTTTCATTCTGCGGTCTCTTAGCTTATTCTTTGGAAGCATTCCTCTTACAGCAAGCTTGATAACTTCTTCAGGTTTTTTTTGAAGCATTTCTTTAAGAGTTGTTTCTTTAAGATGTCCCATGTAACCTGTGTGTTTGTAGTAAATCTTTTTGTCAAGTTTTTTACCTGTTACATGAATTTTTTCAGCATTGATAACGATAACAAAGTCACCGTTATCAACGTGAGGAGTGTAAGTTGGCTTGTGCTTACCAATAAGGATTTTTGCAATTTCACTTGCAAGTCTTCCAAGTGTTTTGCCGGTAGCATCTACCACGTACCAATCTCTTTGAACTTCTTCCTTCTTTAGCATGAAGGTTTTCATCTGTTTTCCTCCAAAATTTGGCGTTTTTCTTGAACGCCGAAAATGTAGCGGGCACGTGGGAATTTACTAAAGTAAATCGGAATTGTCAAGAAGCTGTTCGAGTTCAATACATGGTGGACACCTTGATGACTTCTAATATAGTCCTCAAACTTCTCAGCGGGAGTCTTGTAATTTAAAGAGTGATGGGGTCTAAGAAAGTTGTAAATCTTTAAATACTCAAAAAGTTTTTTATTCATCTCATCAACAGTCGGTTCTGTTCCTTCTATCATCCATAGTTCACTTTCTGTCGTTTGAATAAACCTTTCTACATGCGCATTAGTCTTGGGAGATTTCGGATAACTAAAGTAGTGTTCTATCCCTTTTCTTTTAAGATATTCGTCTAACTCCCCTAAAAATTCGCTCCCGTTATCCGTTTGAACTTTCTCTATCTTGAAGGGAAGAAATTTTTCAAGTTCTTCAAAAAACCTTCTTCCGCTCCTGCTGCTTTTTGTAGAATAAACCTTGGCAAATGCTATTCGGGTGAACTTGTCTATTGCCGTGAACTGGTAAAAGGTTTTACCGCACCAGTAGAGGTATTTAACGTCCATGAGGATTGTTCCTGGTTTGTCTGCTCTTAGTCCTTTTCTGGTGCGGTTCTTTTTCCCTTTCTGTTTCTTCCTCTTGTAGGTACTTTTTAGTTTCCAGGTTCTTTCTATTAGTCCGTGTCTTTTGAGAACCCTGTAAACTGTAGAGGATGATATTTTTACATTTAGGTATCTTTCCATGAAGGCTGCTATCTTTTCTTTGCTCCAGGTTGGGAATTTTTCCCTTATTGTGACGATGATGTGTTCTATTTCAGGTTCTGTTTGGGGTTGTCTTACTTTATGAGGTCTTTTGTTTCTGTCTTGGAGTCCTTCTATCCCGTACTTGTCGTATCTTTTTTTCCACTTGTAGAAGGTTGTTGGACTGATGCCAAAGTATCTGCATGTTTTTCTGGCGTTGCCTGTTTTGTGGTAATACTCTATCCATTTGAGTCTCCTTTTAACATTTCTGTCTTTTGTTAGGTCAAGTTTCTTTTTTACTCTTCTTCCTTCTTTCAGGGTTTCTTTGAATGCTGTATTTGTGCTTGATATATGGAGGGATGTTCCTTTGAATCTTTTCAATTGTTTCATCGGTGGACACCTCCTTGTGGTATTCAAAGGTTATTGTAGGGTGTCCACCTTCTATCTGAACTTCAACAGAAGCTAAGAATGTTTGATGACATAGAGAATGATTCTATGAAAACTTGAAATTGAAAATTTCTTTCAATAGATTGAAAAAATAAACATTACTTTTGGAGAAATCAAATGGATAGGAGAGATTTTATTAAGAAAACTATTCTGGCAACAGGAGTTTTTTTAGGAGGAGGGGTTACAGTTTCAGAAATAACGAAAGCTGCAGAAGAAAAATTTCCTGTATTTGGACCTGATTTAAAATCTATTGGAGGAAGAAAACATACTCCATATGTAAAGGCTCCTAAGAAAGTAAGAGCTGGGGAATGGTTTGATGTTTACGTTGAGGTTGGATATTATCACCCTCATCCAAATACTATGACTCACTGGATAGAGTCTGTAGCTTTATGGATAGATAAATTTGAAGTTGTAAAAGCAACATTTAGAGCGACTCAAGGAGCTCCTAAGGCTCTTTTCACAGTTAAAATTGATAAACCCGGAAACGCAATACTTGAAGGTCTTGGATACTGCAACTTACACGGACTTTGGGTAAGCAAACCTATTATACTTGAAGTAGTTTAAAGGAGAAAGGCCCTTAACGGGCCTTCTTTACGAGCAATTCTCTTTTGGATATTTCAGATTCGAGTCTTTGGCGAGTTTCTGTTTCCTCTTCAGAAAGAGAGGATAGTTTTTCTTTTAGTTCAGAAATCTCATTCTCGATTATCTCTATGTTAACTTCTTCTGGTTCATAGATATCTTGAACACCTATTCTAATAATTTCAGGCTCTATCTGAACAAATCCATTAAAGAGAAGTTTAACTGTTTCTTTTCCTTCAATATCTTTAAATCTTACAAATCCTGCACTAATTGAATAAAACTCAGGTTGGTGACCTGGCAAAACTCCAAGGTCACCATCATCTGTTTCTATGTAAACTTCCTTTGCCTTTGCTTCAATATGCTTTCCAGTTGATGAAGCTATTAAAAGTTCCATCTCTGTTGGAATTCCTTTAACGGTAGCCATTTTTTCACTCCTTAAGCCTTAGCTTCGGCTTCCTTCATAAGCTTTTCACCCTTTTCAATTGCTTCTTCTATGTTACCGACCATGTAGAAAGCGTTTTCTGGAAGGTGATCAAGCTCACCACTAATGATTTTCTCAAAGCCTTCTATTGTCTCTTCAATTGTTACGTATCTACCTGGCATACCTGTAAAGACTTCAGCAACGTGGAATGGTTGTGTAAGGAAGAGCTGGATTCTTCTTGCTCTGTGAACAACAAGCTTATCTTCTTCTGAAAGCTCTTCCATACCAAGGATAGCAATAATTTCAAGGAGTTCTTTATATCTTTGAAGATACCTTTGGACTTCCCTTGCAACTCTGTAATGTCTTTCTCCAACGATTTGAGGATCGAGCATTCTTGATGTTGATTCAAGTGGGTCAACAGCCGGATAGATACCCTGCTCGGCAAGTGCCCTTGAAAGAACTGTTGTAGCATCAAGGTGAGCAAAAAGTGTAAATGGAGCTGGATCAGTAAAGTCGTCAGCAGGAACGTAAATAGCCTGAACAGATGTAATGGAACCTTTATTTGTTGAAGTAATTCTTTCCTGGATAGCACCTACTTCAGTTGAAAGTGTTGGCTGGTAACCAACTTCTGAAGGAATTCTTCCAAGTAGAGCTGAAACCTCAGAACCAGCCTGAATAAATCTAAACATGTTATCAACAAAGAAGAGAACGTCTCTTCCTTCAACATCTCTAAAGTATTCAGCCATTGTAACACCAGTCATTGCGACACGCCATCTGTTTCCAGGTGGCTCATTCATCTGACCGTAAACAAGAACGGTGTTTGGAAGAACGCCAGACTCTTTCATTTCAAGCCAGAGGTCTGTACCTTCTCTTGTTCTTTCTCCAACACCAGCAAATACGGAAAAACCACCATGCTTCATAGCAACGTTGTGGATAAGTTCCATGAGAAGAACTGTCTTTCCAACTCCAGCACCACCAAAGAGTCCTGTCTTACCACCTTTTGCGTATGGTTCAAGAAGGTCTATAACTTTAATACCTGTTTCAAAAATTTCTGCTGTAGATTTTTGTTCTGTAAGAGGGGGAGTTGGTCTATGAATTGGCCAGTATTCTTCAGCCTCTACCGGACCTTGTTCATCAATAGGCTCCCCAACAACGTTGAAAATTCTACCTCTTGTAGCATGTCCAACAGGAACCTTCAAGTAGTCTCCTGTATCAATTACTTCCATTCCTCTTTTAAGACCTTCAGTAGCACCAAAAGCTACACATCTAACCCTTCCTTCACCAAGCTGCTGGTGAACTTCAAGCATAAGATCTCCAGTTGTTATCTTACCATCCCATGTAATTTGCTTAACGTTTGGAACTTTTAAGGCGTGGTAAATTTTTGGAAGATGGCCATCAGGGAACTCAACATCTATAACAGGCCCAACAATCTGAACGATTTTTCCTTTATGTTCTGCCATATCTATCCTCCTAATTATTTCATTGCTTCGATAGCTGTTGTGATTTCGATGAGCTCCTTCGTAATTGCAGCCTGTCTTGCTTTGTTGAAGGAAATAGTGAGCTTTCTAATAAGGTCTTCGGTATTCTTTGTAGCATTATCCATTGCTGTCATTCTTGCTGCATGCTCAGATGTTTCAGATTCTTTTAAGGCCCTAAGAACTATGGAAGATACGTAAGATTTAACAGCTTCTTCAACTACAGATTCATCAGGTCCTACTGTATATTCAGCAATAGGAGTTCCTTCTGGGATTTCAACAGAAAGAGGAAGAATTCTTTCAAATGTTACTTCTTGATTAAGTGCATTTACAAATCTATTGTAAACAAGATAAACTTCATCAAAATACTCAGAAATGTAACCAAGATATAAATCTTCACTTATTTCATTTGCAAGAGGAAGACCTATTCTTCTGAAAATATCTCTTATCTCTTTGCGAACTTTTAAATCTGAATATTTTGAAAAGAATTGACTTGCTTTATTACCAACGGTTGTAAGACTTATTTCTATGCCATTTTCCATCTTTTCGCGAGCAAAATTATTAACAGCTCTAATAATATTTGCGTTAAAAGCTCCACAAAGTCCTTTATCTGAACTAAAAACGACAAGTTCAATTCTTTTAACAGGTCTAACTTTAAAGATGGAATGAATTGCTGGATTTTCTCTCAAGTAAAGTCCTTCGACGATACCTTTCATCACTTTAGCATAAGGCCGGACATTAAAAAGGTCAGCTTGAGCTTTACGGAGTTTTGCAGCGGACACCGCTTTCATTGCAGCGGTAATCCGCTTTGTACCTTTCAAACTCTTTATCTTAGCTTTTATTTCTCTCATTCCAGGCATTTTTTACCTCACTGGTTAAGCTGTAAATGTAGCTTTAAACTCCTTAATCGCTGAGTGGAGCTTTTGAGTTAACTCATCATCAAGCTGCTTTTTCTCCAAGATTTCATTAAGGACTTCAGAATACTTAGCATCCATAAATGTGTAGAGCTCTCTTTCAAACTTTGTAACAGCTTCAACTGGAATATCGTCAAGGTATCCATTAATTGCAGCAAAGAATGCAACAATCTGCTTTTCAACAGGAATTGGGCTGTAAGGTGGCTGCTTGAGAAGTTCCATCATTCTTCTACCACGCTCAAGCTGAGCTCTTGTAGCAGGGTCAAGATCTGAAGCAAACTGTGAGAAAGCTTCAAGTTCTCTATATCTTGCAAGCTCAAGTCTTAGCTTACCAGCAACCTGCTTCATAGCTTTAATCTGAGCTGCACCACCAACACGGGATACAGAAAGACCTACGTTGATGGCTGGTCTTTGACCTTTGTAGAAAAGATCTGTTTCAAGGAAGATCTGACCATCAGTAATAGAAATAACGTTTGTAGGAATGTAAGCAGAAATATCTCCAGCCTTTGTTTCGATTATTGGAAGAGCTGTCAGTGAACCAGCTCCAAGCTCATCATTAAGTTTAGCAGCACGCTCTAATAGTCTTGAGTGGAGATAGAAAACGTCTCCAGGATAAGCTTCCCTTCCTGGTGGACGTCTGAGGAGAAGGGACATTTCCCTGTAAGCAACAGCTTGTTTTGAAAGGTCGTCATATATGATAAGTGCGGCTCTTCCTGTATCTCTAAAGTATTCGGCAACTGTAACAGCTGAATATGGGGCAAGGTATTGGAGAGCAGCAGGATCAGAAGCAGTAGCAGCAATTACAATTGTATAATCCATAGCTCCGTGTTCTTTAAGGAGCTGAATTGTCTGAGCTACTGTTGACCTTTTTTGGCCTATTGCACAATAAACACAGATAACGCCTTCTCTTTTCTGGTTGAGGATTGTGTCTATAGCAATCGTTGTTTTACCAGTTTGTCTATCACCAATAATTAACTCCCTTTGTCCCCTACCAATTGGAATAAGAGCATCAATAGCTTTAATACCTGTTTGAAGAGGCTCATGAACAGGTTTTCTTGTAACAAGGCCAGGAGCAATACGTTCTACTGCTCTTCTTTCAACGTATTCAATGTCTCCTTTACCATCTATTGGTCTTCCAAGAGGATCAAGAACTCTTCCGATGAGTCCATCACCTACAGGCATATCAAGAATTCTACCTGTTCTTTTGGCTTTACTTCCTTCTACAATACCTCTACCTTCACCAAGAAGAACAACACCAACGTTGTCTTCTTCAAGGTTGAAAGCCACACCCTCAGTACCGTCTTCAAATTCTACAACTTCACCGTACTCTACATTTTCTAAACCGTAAACTCTTGCAACACCGTCACCTACTTTGATTACTATACCTGTTTCATCAAGCTTAACAGATGCTTCAAACTCTTCAATCTGTTTTCTTATTAGTTCTGAAATTTCCTCTGCTCTGATTTGCATCTGCATCCCTTCACCTCACTAATTTTTTTATGTTAATCTACTATTGCCTTTTTAAGTGTTTCAAGCTGTGTCTTGATAGAGGCATCAAGTACTTTATCGGCAACCTTTACTATGAATCCACCTATTAGGGAGGGATCAAGTTTTACACTTATTTCTGCTTTTTTACCAAAGAGTTCTTCTATTTTAGCCTTTATCTTAGAGAGAGTTTCTTCATCAATTTCTACAGCACTCACAATTTCAGCCTTGATCTTTCCAAGACGGAAATCAACAAACTTTTCAAATTCAGACGCAAATTCTCTCAGTATACCGAGCCTATCTTTTTCTGCCATGAGAAGAAGAACTTTCTTTAGCTCTTCAGTAACCTCTACCTTTTCTAAAACTTGCTCCACCAGTTTCTTCTTTTTCTCTGTAGGAACAACAGGACTCTTGAAGTACCTGATAGCTTTGTCGTCAAGTAGAGTAAGTAAAGTTTTTACCTCTTCATTAACCTTTTCAAGCTTTTCATTTGGTAGAACATCAGCTAAAGCTTTTGCATACCTTCTTGCAATTCTTACTTCCAGTCTCAACTTGATCCCTCCTAAAGCTTTTGAAGGCTGGATTCAATAAGTTTTTTATTGGATTCAACATCTATAGCTACTTTCAACTTCTCTTCAGCTAATTCAACTGCTTTTTTAGCCGCAAACTTTTTAAGTTCTTCTTTAGCCTTGTAAATTTCCTTCTCAATTTCTTCGTCAGCCATCTTTATAACTCGCTCTGCGGCAATCTTTGCTTCGGCGATAATCTGCTGCTTTTCTTTTTCGGCTAATTCCTGTGAGTACTTGATAATTTTTTCTGCTTCTTCCTTAGCTTCCTGAGATTTCCTTTCAGCTTCTTTCAAAAGATTAAGAGCTTCTTCCTTTTCCTGCTTAATTTTTTCAAATCTACTTACAACAGAATTAATGCCATCGGAAATAAACCTAGAGATTGGTTTCTTAAGTAAGTAGTAAAGAATTGCTATTAGTATTACAGTGTTTACTGCTTTCCAAAATAGAAGATGAGACCCTTGTTCCATCTTACCCCCTTTAAGCAGCCTTTTTACCTAAAATTTTTCTGACTATTTCTTCAGCTATTTTTTCAGCTTCGGATTCAAGCTTTTGCCTTTCTGTTTCGAAAGCACCCCATATTTCTTTCTTAGAATTTTCAATTTTTGCAGTTGCTTTTTCATGAGCTTCTTTAAGAATCTTATCTCTTTCTTTTTTAGCTTCTTTTACAGCTTCTTCTACAAAAGTCTTAGCTTTGACTTTTGCTTCATTTAAGACCTGGTCTACTTCCTTTAAAAGAGCTTCAGCTTTAGCTCTTAGTGCCTCTACTTCAGAGTGATGAACTTCCAGTTCTTTTTCTCTTTCCTCCATAAGATTTAGAAGAGGTTGAAAGAGAAACTTGTTGATAAGAACCATGAAAATGAGGAAGTTTACTGCCTGAACCACAAGAGTCCAGTCAATAGCTACAAGACTTCCTTCCATATCCCTTCTCCTTCCGTAGTTATTTCACCTCCTCCCAGGAGGAGCTCGTTACTATAAAATGCACACACCTGTCCTGGTGCAGGTGCATCAACTTTCGCTGCTAATTTTACACAAAAAATTCCATTTTTTAAATAGTCTATTTTTTCTACTTCTACAGGTTTTGAACGATACCTAATTTGAACCTGAATAGTATCAAATTTTTTAACAACTTCATAGTCTAAGTGCCAGTTAATATTTTTAACGTAGATGATATCTTTCTGTATCTCTTTTTTTTCTCCTACAATAACTCTGTTCCTTTTAGCATCTATAGAAATAACATACAAAGGTTTAGTATAGGAAATTCCAAGCCCTCTCCGTTGACCAACAGTATATTTGTAGTACCCTTTATGTTTTCCAACAGGAGTTCCATCTATTAGAACAAAAACTCCTGGCTTAGGTTTTATAAACTTTTCAAGAAAATTAACGTAATGTCCTTCAATAAAGCATATATCTTGACTTTCACTTTCAAAGGGAAATCCAAGCTCTTGAGCTCTTAATACCACTTCTTCTTTTGTAAAGTTCCCTAATGGTAAAAGTAACTTTTGAAAAACAAATTTTTCTACGAGGGATAAAAAGTAAGATTGTTCTTTTCTTTTATCTTTTCCGCGTAAGATCAGATTCTTTTTCCACTTGTCAAAGTAACTAACTTTTGCATAGTGCCCAGTTGAAATGAAATCTGCTTTTAATTCCTTAGAGAGTTCGTACAGATACTTTAACTTTATATCTTTGTTGCAGATGGCACATGGATTTGGGGTTAAACCTTTCTTGTAGTATTCAATAAAGTGGTTTATAACCTTCTTTCTAAATTCATCAGATAGATCGATAACTGTTAATCCTAAACCAAGAATGGAAGCACTTTCTTCTGCTTTCTCAGTGGAAATATCAGGAAGAACTTTAAAGTAAACAGGAAACACCTTAAATCTTTGTTCCTTTAGAAGGTAAGCAGTATAAAAGCTATCTATCCCTCCGCTGAATCCAAGAATAACCTTTTTCATAATTCCTCCTTTTTGCAGCTGAAAGTCCTGCTTTTAAGATCAGAAAGGAAACTACATTTTAAATTTTCCAAACTACGAAGAAACAGCCGTCCCAGTGGAATTCCGATGTAGCGGTGTTACCACATTGTAGCATGATTGATGATAGAGAAGTTATACACGCCATTAGACAAAAAAGAAGGGCGCCTACCGGCGCCCCTTTCATCTTTGGGGAGGAGGGAGGGGGATAGGGGTCTATATTAATAATAGTTCTTATTAACAATTTGTCAAGGAGGTGTTCGAGTTCAATACATGGTGGACACCTTGAGAATTTCTAAACCATGTATTTGAAGCAGGAATTTCCTAATAGTTGCTAATTTATGATACAATCATACATTGATTAAAATTCAAGTATTAATGGGCAAGGAAATGAATCGTATTGATTTCTTAAAATTGCCATCAGCCGACATTATGACTGTCACTGTATTTGTTTTGATCATAGTCTTAATCGTACTATTTTTTCTGTTAGCAGGTATAATAAAAGAATATCTAAGAGAAAAAAACTTAAGGATTTCTTTTTTCAAAGAAGCTTTAGAAAGATCTTTAACAAAAGAAGAAGCCGCAGTGCTTTGGAATTTTTCTAAAAAGATGGGAAGAGATCCTTTTCTTTCTTTAGAATTCAAAGCTCCTTTTGAAAAAGTTGTTGACTTGTATATTAAAACAGACCCAAATGCAAAAGAAGAAATAATCCAAGACATGAGAACGAAATTGGGTTTCGACTTTGTACCCTATTTCGTTCCATTAACAAGTACAAAAGATATAGAGTTATTTCAACCTGGAAAACTTTATGTAGATAATTTAAGCTTTGATGTGGCTCTATTTGATAAAGATGAAAGATTTATGTATTGGGCAATAATTGAAGAAATTCCCTCAAATCTTAGCCTGATAGAAAAAAAGGTAAAAATATCTTTTATAAGAAAGAATGATGGTATATATGCTTTGGAAGGAACTGTGAAAGAGACCTATATAGATAACGGAAAGCTCGTGCTTAAAATTCCTCATACATTTGAGCTTACTAGATATCAAAGAAGAGAATATGCAAGGGTAGAAGTGGAAATAGATGGACTCTTAGGAATTTATGATAAAAGAGAAGATAAAATAATATGGTATAAAGGAAAAATTGTTGATATTAGTGCAGGGGGATTGAAGTTGTGTATTCCTATCTCTGAATTAAAAGAAGAAATTACTCCAATGACAGAAGTGGTAGTGAAGTTTCAACTTAGTGGTAAAGATTTTCCAATACGATCAGTAGTTGTAAACGTTTATCCGAAAAGATATTCTACATGTTACGGAATCAAGTTTGAAAAAATTAAACCTGAAGATCAGGAATTTATTCACGATTTTGTCAAGAAAGAACAACAGAAATTAGCACAACTTGCTGTAAAGAATAAAACTTAGAGGTTTAAATGAAATTACTTAATTTACTAATAGAAATTAAAAAGAAAGAATTGGAGATAGAAAAAAGGAAGCTTTTTCTAATTGAGAAAAAAAAGTCAGAACTTGAAGCAAAACTAAAAAAATGTAAAGAAGAACTTGAAGAAACAAAAAAACTCGATGTGGAAAATATATTAATTCTTTCTCTACGAACTACTTTTCAAAATCAACTTTTAGAAGATATCGAAAATTTAGAAAAACTTATAATTAGTATTGATAGAGTTTTTGAAAAACAAAAAGAAAAAATTTTCACAATAAATAGTGAGATAAAGCTTTTAGAAAAGAAAAAGAAAGCAGAAACACTTAAGATACGTAAAAAAGAGGATATTTTAATAGAGAGGTTTGTAAATGAGGTTCTTAGTTACCCTCGTTCTGTTTAGTTTTATATTTAGCTTATCTGCTTGGGGACAAGAGATAGAGAAACATGAAGCTCAGAAAGAAATAGAAAGATTAAAAAAACTAAAAGTAGAAGTTCAAAGACTTCTTGAAGAGAAAAAAAACTTACTAAAAAAGATAGAGGAAGAAAAGAAGCAACTTGAAGAAGAAAAAAAGGCCTTTGAGAAAAAAATTAAAGAAATAGAATCTGAGAGATATAAAAAACTTGCACAAATTTTCGAGAAAATGGATCCTGAAATGGCAGGTCAGAAGTTATCAAAATTTTCCGATCCTAAAGAAGCAGCGTATATTATTTACAATATGAAGCCACGTAAAGCAGGAAATGTTCTAAACTATGTAGATCCAGACATAGTAAACAAAATAGTTGAGATTTTAACAAAGGTAAAAAAACAAAAAGCTGAAACTAAAAATTCAAAATAATTTCTTTTTTTTGTAAACTTTTGCAAGTATTTTTGCTATTGCTTGGTAAAATTCTTCAGGAATGAAACTACCAATATCACAGCTTTCATATAGAACTCTTGCAAGATAGGGATTTTCTTCTATAGGTATGTTATGTTCTAATGCTATCTTTTTTATCTTTAAAGCAATGTTGTCTACTCCCTTTGCAATAACTTTTGGAGCATGCATTTTTCCTCTTTCATATCTTAAAGCAACTGCGTAGTGAGTTGGGTTTGTAATAACAACGTCAGCTTTAGGAATTTCTGCCATCATTCTTTTCATAGCTATTTCTCTCTGTTTTCGTCTAATAGCAGATTTTATAAGAGGATGACCTTCATACTGTTTTCTTTCTTCTTTAATTTCCTCTTTTGACATTTTAAGATTTTCCTCGTATTCCCATCTTCTAAATAAGAAGTCAGCGGCAGCAATAGGAAGGGATAAAAGACCAAAAATAAAAAAGAGCAAAAGAGTATACTTAAGCATTAGTATTATTTGGTTGTTTAGTGATATAAAACTTAAAGAAAAGAAGTCCGATAAAATGTATTTTCCACTAAAGTAACCAACAGCTAAAGCTATAATAAGCTTTAGAGTATTTCTAAAGGTTTCAAATAGAGTTTTTAAGGAAAAAAGTCGACCTAAACCCTTTATTGGATTGATATTATCAAGCTTTGGAAGTAGTGGTTTTAGGGAAAAGAGAAAACCAAACTGGATTATGTTTGAGAAAATGCCTCCTAGAAAAAGTACAAGGAAAACTGGTAAAATTAATAGCGCGAAAGTTTTAGCAGAGACTAGATAATTATTCCATAAGTTTACATTGTTGGATGTTCTAAAATCAAAAGTAAAAAGTTGTAAAAGTTTTTTGTATGCAAACGGAATATAAAAGTAAAGTAATGTGGAAGTTATTAAAAGTGTAAATGCTATTGGGATGTCTTGGCTTTTAAGAACTTGTCCTTCTTCTTTTGCTTTCTGACGCCGCCGAGGAGTTGCCTTTTCTGTTTTTGAGGGATCTTTTGCCATTTAATGCCCTAGGATTTTTATTAGGTTTATTATATCAGTAGAGAGTTTTTCAATTAAATATTTAGATGAGTAAATAAGAATAGAAAATCCCGTGGATAAAAAGAATAGACCTATAAAAATTTGAAGAGGTAGACCAACTATGAAAACATTTATTTGAGGTATCAGTCTATTAACAAGAGCTAAGATTAAGTTCGTAATGAAAAGAGTAATAATAAATGGAAAAGCTATTTTAAAACTTAAGAAGAATATAAGTTTTGACTCTTTGAGAAAAAAGTACAGGAGAGAATCTGAAAGATGAAAGTTTCCTATAGGAATTATTTTAAAGCTTTCTACAAAAGCAGCTATAAAAATTTTATAGGCATCTGTAAAGAAGAAAACTACATAAAATATATAAACAAAAAATCTACTTAGTACCGATATAGAACCAAATGTTGAATCAAAAATGTTGACTATCGTTAAACCCATTGAGTAGCTTATGAGTTCTGCTGCATGAATGAAAATAGAAGAATATATAGTAGTTAAAATAGAAAAACTGATACCAAGTAATACTTCTTTTATAACTAGCAAAAAGAAACTTAGAAGATCTATTTTTGTTATGTCAATCATTTGTGAAGGTTCTATTATTTGTGAAAGATAAAAAGAGAAAGCTAAAATCAATAAAATTCTAATGTTTAGAGGAATAAGTGTAGTTGAGATAAAAGGAAAAGCAAGAAAAAAAGAAGCAACTCTGACAAAAGTCAAAAGAAATAAAGAAAAAGTATGAATATCTAATATTTCTGTCATTTCACTACATTTATAAGAAATTGGAAGTTTTCTTTCGTATAGTCAATAAGCTTTATCAACATCCAACTACCAAAAATAAATAATGCCAAAAGTGCTGCTACGATTTTTGGAATAAAAGTAAGAGTCATCTCATGTATTTGTGTTGCTGCTTGAAAGATACTAATAATTATTCCTACTAAAAAGGTCGTTAAAAGAACTGGCATTCCTACAAGAAGTGCTATTTCAAGCATTTTTTGACCTAAAGTGATTACCTGATCTACTGTCATCTGTAACTCAATATGATTGATTTTATTAAGAGTTCCCAACCATCGGAAAGAACAAAAAGAATTAACTTAAAAGGTAAAGATAACATCATGGGGGGTATCATCATCATACCCATAGACATTAAAATGCTTGCAACTAACAAGTCTATAACAATAAAGGGCAAAAAAATAACAAAAACCACTTCAAGAGCAGTTCTTATTTCACTGACCATAAAAGCAGGAATTAAAGTTAACATAGATATCTCCTGAGGAGAAGAAGGTTTTTCATTTCTTATATCTAGAAAGAGCTTAAGGTCTTCCTTTCGGGTATTACGAAGCATGAAATTTTTTATAGGTTCAGAAGCCCTTTTTATAGCTTCTACATCACTTATTTTTTTATTAATGTAAGGTTGGATTGCTAATTCATCTATTTGTTGAAAAGTTGGAGCCATAGTAAAAAGTGTAAGGAATAAAGAAAGAGCGATTATTACCTGATTAGGAGGAGTCTGAGGAGTACCTAGAGCATGTCTAAGAAGAGAAAGAATAATAACTATTCTCGTGAATGAAGTTACTGTTATAAGTATTGCTGGAGCAAGACTAAGAATAGTGATGAGAAAAAGAATTTTTAAAGTGATATCAAGATTTCCTAATTGCGGTAAAAAGTCATTAACTGTTTCTCCATAAGAAGTAGAAATATATAAAAGATTAATTGCTATCGCTACTATCGCTACTTGGCTGTATTTCTTCATTTTTTTCCCATTCTTTTAGCTTATGCATACCATTTTTGTCGTAACCTAAGAGGATTTTTGTTCCGTAAGCAGAAACTACAATAAATCCTTTTTCTTTGTCTAGAGGTTTGTAATCTTCTATATCTATTATAGAACTTTTTTTATAAATTCCTTTGAAAGAAAGAATTCTATTTGCTGCATAGTAAAGGACAAGAAGAAAAAAAATAAGTAAAGCCGAGGATAAAAGAAACTTTGTGACATTTTCATCAAACAAGATCAACCAACCTCAAGCTGTACTTATCATTAACTATTACTAGTTCTCCAATACCAAACTTTTGACCATTTAAGTATACATCTAAGTAATCTTCAAGTTTTTTGTCAAATTCTATTAAATCTCCTTCTTTAAGTTTTAGTATCTTATTTAGAGTTAGAAACTTTTTCCCGATACAAAGAGAAATACTTAAACTTACATCTTTAAAGTCTTCTAGCCTTTTATCTTGCTTAGTCATGACTCTAACCTGTTTGTATTATGAACTCTGTAAAGTATACGTTTTTTACTCCACCAAGAGGAAGTATAGCGTTAACTCTTTTTGCTATTTCTTCTTTAAGAAATTCAATTCCTTCTGGTGTTCTAATTTCTGAAGACTTTTTAGTAAGTAAAAGAGTTGTAATAGCATCCTTAATTTCAGGAAGTCTTTTTTGTGCTTCTGCCTGTATTTTTTGGTCTTTGAGTTCAAGAACTATAGAAACTTTTAAATATCTTTCAATATCTGTATCAGCAAGATTTACAACAAAAGTTCCAAGATCAAACATAACTCCTACTTTTTCTGTGGCTTTAATTTCTTCAATAATCCTTTGAGCTTGCTTTTCTTGAGATTCTACTTTCTTCTTATCTAAAACAAGAAACTTGTAAGCTACTCCTCCTCCTATTCCTAAGAGCAGGAGTAATACTATTAAGATTATAAATTTTTTCTTTCCACTACCTTTTTGTTCTTGCTCTTGCTTTTCTTCTTCCGCCATTAATACTCCATATGTTTAAAATTTCTTTTTATTAATTATCTCTTTATATTCATTGTTTCCTGAAGTATTTGATCATCAGTTGTAATAACTCTTGCATTAGCTTGGTAAGCTCTTTGAGCTGTAATAAGATTGATAAACTCACTAGCAATATCTACGTTAGACATTTCAAGCATTCCACTTCTAACTTTAGAAATTACTCCGCCTGGCATTATAACAGGAGTAAATGTTTGTACATTTGGAACATAGAGCCAATTTCCTTTTCTTACAAGCATTTCCTTATCTTTAAAAGTAGCTACTGCAAGTCTCGCAATATCTTTTACTTTACCATTAGTATAAGTTGCTCTAATTGTACCATCTTCACTAACGGCAACAGACATAATGTCCCCTTTGCTATTTCCATCCTGCTGAGCATAAAAGATGAAATCAGAAGCTACTTGTTTTAAATCATTCCAAAAAGAACTGATATCAATTGTATTTTTATTGTTTACATCAGGACTCGTCATTGTGTCATAGGAAGTAGTTATTGGACATTTAACAGGATTATCTACAGTTCCTGTGAGTGTAGCACCTGAAGAAACAGGTTCTACATAATCCAAAGTTATTTTTTCAATACTCGCATCGTCAAATGTAATTTTTCCTGAAGTGTAATCTATTTCTCCAACTATATTTCCATTACTGTCAAGGATATTTCCTATGTAGTGAGTTTCTGTGGTACCTCCCACATCTACAGTAATTGTTCTAACCACACCACTATCATGAAAGTTAACAAGAAACTCGTCATTATTCTTTTGGATCTTTTTAATATGTAAACTTCCAATAGCCGCAGTTAGTCCACTAACATCAAACTCTCCTGCTGATTTCGTTATATCAGTATCATATTTATAACTTACCTGATATCCTGCTTTTAAGGAGTCGGTTATTAATTTTCCTTGGTCATCGAACTGAAACTCAATGTAGGAATATAGGTTATCGTTAATAGTATTATCTGCAAACTTTAGTTTGATAGGTACAATAGCACCATCAACAGTTGAGTATACTCTCCATGTATTACCATCTACCTTTTGGAAGTAATAGGATAAACTGTGTGGATTGCCAAGAGAATCATATATAGTAACTGTGTTAATATATGAATAACTATTTGCTTCAGAAGGATCAAAACCTATGTGAGAAAAATTACTACCGATTTCTGCTTTATCGTTTTCCATTTTAGTTGCATCCTCAACACGGGAATCTAAATTAGAAGGAGATTCGAATTTTATCTCTGTAGTTTCTTTTGGAGGCATATCCATAGGAATATTTATTGCTCCAACTGCTCCTGCTAAATTACCTTGTTCATCAAGCATCCATCCCTGAACTTTCATTCCTAACATATTAATTAAATCACCGTTAGCATCTAGTCTAAATTCTCCATTTCTTGTGTAGTATGTAACACCTGTTTCATCTTTCACCATGAAGAAACCTTCACCGTCAAGTGCTAAGTCTAAAGGATTATTTGTATTCATGAAGGTTCCTTGGCTAAAATCTTTAACAGTAGTACTTATGAAGGTACCACCACCAATTTCCTGATTTACAGGAGCTCCATTTTTAAAAGTAGTAAGGCTTCTCGCAAGAAGATCTTCAAAAACAGCATTTTCTTTTTTAAAACCAACAGTATTAACATTTGCAATATTATCAGAAATTACTGAAAGCCAGGTTTTATCAGCATTTAATCCAGTAAAAGCTGTATAAAAAGATTGAAGCATTTTATCCTCCTATTCCGATAATTTTATCTAAAGGTATTGAAGAAACATCGGTAACAGCATATATACCGTCTTTATCTTTTCTTATCTGATTAACATAAGCTAAGCTTTTTACTGTAGCATCAACTGGAACACCTTGGTTTGTAGCTTCGACAAAAACAGTATAATAGCCATCTGTAAGATTAGGATTGTTAATCTCAATAGGATACTCTTCTCCAGCTGAAAGATTTGAAAAAACTTTTTCTTCTACGATATTACCCTCATGATCAAGTATTGTAACCTTTACAGAATCAGCCGGAGAAGACAAAGAAAAGGAAGCATAACCTGTACCATTTTGTACATACGTTTGATTTCCTTCATATTCAACTAGCTTTCCTATAAAATTAGAAGCAAAAAATAAAGACTGCGATTGCAGTGTAGAAACAAATGTTTGTATATTTGATTCAAAAGAGTTTAAAACTTCTAATTCTTGTAGTTTAACAGCGTTATTGATAAACTCACTAATATCTTTTGCGTTGAGAGGATCTTGCCATTGAATATCAGCAAGAAGGACTTTAAGAAAATCCTCTTGAGACATTTTTGAATTGTCGTAGTTTGCATCAACAACTTGGGGTTTTTGATCTCCGGAATAGATAAAATCACTTGTTATTCCATCTATAGCCATAGTGATCTCCCTCTATTTTTATATATTCTACCAAACTTTTTAGTTCTTTCAAGCTTTGAGAGAAAGTAACTTTTTCGTTAAAAGATTGTTTTATGAAATTCTCAATAGCAGGATAGACCTTGATAGCAAGATCTATTTTTGGAGATGTTCCTTTCTTATAGAGACCAAGGTTAATAACATCACTATTGTTTTGATAAGTACTTTCAACGTCTAGAACAATAGATTGATACTTTAGAACTTCTTCGTTAACAAGTTGAGGGGTTAGTCTACTTATACTCTTGATTATATCTATTGAAGGAAATACTCTTCTATTGGCTAATTCACGAGAAAGAATTATGTGACCATCTAAAAAACCTACTGCAGCATCTGCTACAGGATCAAGTGAAATATCATCTCCCTCAACCAAAACTGTATAAATTCCAGTAATACTTCCTCCATCCGTAAAGTTACCTGCTCTTTCTATAAGTTTAGCCATTGTAGAAAATACAGAAGGAGTATAACCTTTTGACGTTGGAGGTTCTCCTACTGCAAGACCTATTTCTCTTTGTGCCATTGCTAACCTTGTAAGAGAATCTACAAACAATAAAACATTTTTTCCTTTGTAAGAAAAGTATTCAGCAATTGCACAGGCTGTAAATGCAGCTCTTATTTTTGCAAGCGGAGGATGATCAGATGTAGCAACAACTATAACAGATTTTTTCAGTCCTTCTTCTCCTAGATTATCTTCAATAAACTCTCGAACCTCTCTACCTCTTTCTCCAATAAGAGCAACAACGTTTACGTCTGCTTCTGTAAAACGAGAAATCATTCCCATAAGTGTACTCTTTCCAACACCTGCACCTGCAAATATTCCTATTCTTTGTCCTTTACCAACAGTAAGTAATGCATTAATAGCTCTAACACCAAGATCAAGAGGTTCTTTTATTCGTTTTCTTTTCATTGGATTGATTGGTTCAGCTTTTAAAGGAACAAAGTCAATAGGTACAAAACTTTCTGCATTCATAGGATTTCCAAAAGGATCTAGCACAAGTCCTAAAAGACTATCTGAAACTCCTATTTTCAAACCTGAGATTTTTGATTCGATGATACTACCTAAACTAATACCGGTAGTATCACTATAAGCCATCAAGAGAGTTTTTCCTTCTTTAAATCCAACCACTTCGGCTTCTATCGTGTTATCTATAGTACAAAAATCTCCAATGTGTACTTTAGGCAATTTTGCTTCAACTATGGGACCTCTTACTCCAGAAACCTTCCCTATAACTCTATACTTAGGAAGACTTTTTAATCTCTCTTTCAATTTCTTCTCTTAGGAGGTTTAATTTTTCTTTAATCTTTGATTCTATTGAAAAGTCCTTAAATTTTACAGAAAAATCATTATTTGCTAGGTTTTCACTAATCTGGACTCTATCAAATTTAATATGTTTTGAAAGTTCTTTTCCTACTTCTATTTCAATTAAGTCTTCATCAGGAAATTCTTTTAAGAGTTCCTCTATTTTTTTTGCCACATAGGAAGAATTTGTAGGATTTATATATAAGAATTCTAATATTTCAGCGATGGAGGAAATTATAACTTCTTCTACTTTTTTTAAGAATTCTTTATATTTTTGACTAATTTCCTTTTCTAAATTATTAAGGTCTAGCTGTAAAGAATCTAGTTTTTTCTGATATTGAGATTGTAAATTTTGTAATTCCTCCTGAAAAGAGATTTTAAGTTCTTCTTTTGCTTTTAGAAAACCTTTTTTAAATCCTTCTTCAAATGATTTTTTCTTTGCTGACTCAAGCTCTGCTGAATGTTTTTTCTGAATTTCTAGAAACTTTTCCTGAAAAATTTTTTCTATTTCTTCAGTTGCTAACCTTTTAGATTCTTGATTTTTTTCTTCTTCTGATTCTAAGAGTGGAGAAAAATCTTCAAGATCTATCATTTACTTATCCCTTCTTCCCTTATCCATTTACTAATTACATTGGCAACCAATTCAGGATGTTCTTTTGCAATTTCTACTATCTTAATATAGAGAGGATCCGATTCTATGTGAAGTTCTTCTAATTCTTCTTTATGTTCAGCTCGAGCTTTCATTTCTGCCATCAAAGTCTCAGGAATTTCAGGTTGTTGTGGTTCTGTCTTTTTAGACTTTAAAAGCTTGAGTGCAATTATTCCTACAAGAATAAGTGTAAGTAAACCACCACCAGCAGCTATATAAATCCATGGAAATTTCTTTTGGGATTTTTCTTTCTGCACAAATTGTTTAGCTTCAAAAGGAACACTTGCAACCGTTACGGTATCTCCTCTCTTCGGGTCATAACCAATAGCGCTTTTTACTATTTCTTCATAAGTTTTTATTTCTTCTTGGGAGCGGGGAACAAACTTGATTATTTCGTTTCCTGCTTTATCTTTCTCTTTTTGATACTTTCCATCAACAAGAACACCTACACTTATCCGTTTTATTTTGAAAATAGGAGTTATCGTTTTTTGTATAGTCTTTGAGACATCGTAATTTGTAGTTACATCCTTCTTTTCTTTTTTTAGAATTTCATTTCCTTGATTTAAGTTTAGAACAGGGGGAACATTTGTTGTCGTTCCAGGGACTCCTTGTTCCTTAGGTTTTATACCTGTTTCTTTTTCTTGAATTTTTCTTTCACTAACAACAGCAGTCATATCGGGATCATAGAGCTCTTCCTTCTTTTCTAACCTACCCGTTTCTATTTCTACAGAAGCTCTAACAACAACCTTTCCACTTCCTAAAACTTGTGAAAGCATAGATTGAATTTTTCTTTCTATTTCTTTTTCTAACTTTCTCTTTACCTCTAATTCTTTGGAACTCCCAGTCTCATCTTCATTTCCACTTAGAAGATCTGTAAGGACTCTTCCTCTATTATCAATAACAGTGACATTTTCAGGTTTTAAACCAGGGACTGCATGAGAAACAAGAAAAACGATAGCTTTTACTTGTTCTTTTGTAAGTTCTCTACCGGGCCAAAGATTTACAAGGATAGAAGCTTTAGGTTCTTCAGATTCTCTAACGAATATTGAGTCTTTAGGGAGCGCTATATTTACTTTTACATCCTGAATAGCATTTATTCTTTTTATTGTTCTCTCAATTTCACCTTCAAGAGCTCGCAAGAATTCGACATTTTCTTGAAATTGAGTTATTCCTAGCTTAGGTTCATCAAATAGCTCAAAACCTACAACTTTCCCATGAGGTAATCCTTTTGCTGCAAGTTTAAGCCTTATGTCATAGACCTTTTCCTTTGGAACAAGAATAATACTTCCATTTCCTTCAACTTTATAAGGAATATGTTCCTCCTGTAGAACAGAAAGAATAGAACCAGCATCATCAGGACTTAAATGTGTATAAAGAACCGCGTAATCTTCTGTTGTACTTTGTTTTATAGCGATAAATGCAAGAAAAGAAACAAGCGTTAAAGCAGAAAGAAGAAGAATTACATTCTTGGGGTTAGCATTCTTCTTAAAAATTTCTTGTACTTTTGTTTGAATTTCTTTTATGTTCACCTATTTCGGCTCCCGTTAAACCTGCATTCTCATTATTTCTTGATAGCTTTCAAGAGCTTTGTTTCTTATTTCGACTAATAGTCTCAGAGAAAGGTCTGCTTTTTCTATTTTATACATTATTTCCTCTATGTTTTGTACATTACCTGAAATTAAATTTTCTTCAGCTTTTCTAGACTCTTTTAGGTCTGAGTTAACGTCTTTTATGAAGTTTTCCAGCAGGTCTTTGAATCCATTAGCTTTCTGATTATGCTTTTCTTTAATATCTAAAATACTTTTAGTTAATGGATTGAGCTGTATCTTCATTTTACCCTCTCATTTATGCTTTTAAAATATCTATAGCATTTAGGAGCATTCCTTTATGAGTATTAAAAGCAGTAAGGTTTGCCTCATAAGTTCTCATTGCTGATATCATATCTACCATTTCTCTAATAGGATCTACATTAGGAAGTTTTACATAACCATTTTTATCAGCAAGAGGATTAGAAGGGTCATATTTTAATTTATAAGGAGAGGGATCTTCTACTATTTTTTTCACTTTTACTCTGTAGATTTCTCCTTTAGCTGTTTTTTCAAGTACTGATTCAAAGATAGGTATTTTTCTTCTGTAGGGATTACCATTTTCATCTACAGAATTAGCATTAGCAAGGTTACTTGAGTGAATATCTATACGAACTCTCTGTACTTCCATACCAGTTAAGGAAACTTCAAGCCCCTTAAATATCATTCATTACCTCCCCTGGATACTAAGCTTCAGCTTCCCAATTTCTTTTTTAAGTACTTCATTAAGAGATTTAAACATAATTGCACTTTCTGCTAACTTTGCTAATTCTTCATTAACATTTACTTTGTTCATGTCGTAACCATTAACATTTTGAAATTCTACAATTTTAAACTTTTTTCTTGATTGAGAGACATCGAAGTGTCTTGGATCTGTCTTTTTAAGCTTTAACTGTGATTCCAGTTCCTTTTCGAATACAAGATCTCTCGGTTTATAAAATGGTGTATCAGCATTTGCAATGTTGCTTTGAATAATCTTTGAACGTTCAAGAAAAAAGGAAGCCATATCTGCGATAGGATTTAGTTTTCCAAAGAGTTCACTCATTTGTTAACTCCTTTTCCAAAATTGCATTGTCATAAACTGTAATGGCAATATCACTAAGTTTATCCTTACATTCTCTAATAAGTTCACTAACTTTTTTTACATCGTTGATTTTACCAATTCTAACAGCCGAAATAACAGTAATACTTCCTAGATAACAATTTGGAGAATCTTCAGAAAGCAATGTTTTGGAAATATTGTATACTTGAGAATAGTGATTATTGGCCATGAGTTTTTCTATTAGATTGTTTATTGCTAATTTAACAACAGCACTTTTATTGTAGTTTTCTTTTAAATATATTTTATTTTCTTTGAAAATTTTATAAGCTTCTTCTAACTTTAAGTTTTTTGATAGATAGAAAATCTTTATAGCCATAAAAGAGGAATCTTTTTTGTTCTTTCTACAAAGATTTTCTAATCGTTTTTCATTAAACAAGAAATTTGTAGAAATAAACATAGATATTTTAAGATATAACTTTTCATAGTCACATCTATTTTTATTTTTAACTTTTTTTAATATCTTAAGAGCGTCTTTAAAATCTCTACTTTCAAATAATGCTTGAGCCATAAGAATGATATCAGAATCGGAATTCCATTTTTTTACCATATATTTTAAAAGATCAATTCTTAACTTCCTCATATTACAACTTTTAAGATCATTTGCTATTTTTAATAATACTTCTCTGTCAAAAATTTCTTTAAAAAATCTTGTATTAGATCTATAAAGTTCACACATTTTTTTCGACTCTAGTTTTAAAAGATATGGAGTCCACAGAGAACGTAAAAATTCTCTTTGTTCGTATTTAACTTGTTCTGGAAATACTAATGAAACTTCCCAAACTAATCTCTTAAAAGTGATAGAGGGAGAATTAAGAGAAAAGATTAGATATCCAAGGTCTGTAAGAGCATAGATACCGACATAAGTTGTTCTATATGTAACAAGTACTTTGGCTATATATTTAATTGGATCTTTGAAAGCAGAATCATTGGTAAGAGAAAGGCGATATTTTACAACTGGATATTTTTGAAGAGGAATGAGTTTAAGTCTAGCTACTATAGCCTCTTGACTTTGAGGTGCTTCTCGAATAACCGAATAATAGTAAACTAAGGCTAATTTAAGATTTCCTTTTTTTAGTTCTATATCTCCTAAGCGAATAGTTGACTTTCTTATAATCTCTTGATTTCTTGTTAAACTGATAATTCTTCTAAAAAGCTGTTCTGCAAGAACTAGATTTCCTACTCTATAGATATTTTCTGCAACAAGATAATAATACTCAGGATTATCCAGTAAATACGTCTCATACTTTCTATAGACTTTAAAGAAGTGAGGTAGTGCTTCTTTGTATTTTCCTTTACTAAAAAGTAGTAATCCCTTTACAAATTCGACTTCTTGCTCTTGTTTAGGAGAAAGTTTTGCTGTACTAATGAGTATATAATATTCATCAACTATATCTATTCTTCTTATTTCAACAGCGGTTCTTAGAATACCTATGGTGGTTTCTATTCTTTGTGATTCTGTTTCTGTTTTTAGAAAAGCTACTCTATAGATAGCAAGTGCTTGTTCATAAAAACCAAGACTTTCGTAGATTTTAGCTTTCATAAAATAATAATCCCATGGTAAGTCCTTTTTAGCAATAAAATAAAGTTGAAGATAGTTAAGTGCTTGCCAGAGATATTTTTTTTCTCCTGTTTTTTTTCCTATTCCATAGTAAGTTTTTGAAAGCATTAAAAGCGTTTTTTCGTAGTACTTTGATTGAGGATTTAAAAGTCTTAGAAAGTATTCCAGAGCTGTAGAATAAGAACCTATCTCAAGTTGTTTTACGCCTTTTTCGTACAGTTTTGATTCTTTTTCCGTTTTATAATCGTATCCTAAAGATGTTGAAAAATCTAATATAATCAACAAACTGATAAAAATGTTTAAAAACTTCATAGTTAGACTCTTACATCCAGAGCTGAAGTTTTTTCATTTCTTCCTTCATAAACAAATTTTCCTTTCACTTTAAGCTTAATTTTTCCTGGATTTAGTCCAGATGATTTAATAATATTTTGGATTTCCTCTATAAAAGAAGAATCAATATTTAGATCATTTAGAAAATTCAAACTAATATTAATAGTATTTTTATGTAAATTAGCATTTAAAGAAAAGTCTCTTAATGTTAATCGGAATTGTGAATTAATGTCTTTAAGGAAATTCTGATTATTCTCAGAATAAAATTTACTGAAGTTTTCTTGTTCTGCTTGATTCCTATCCATTGAACTTTCGTTTTCTGTTGAAGAAGAAGGTATAAAGTGAGTAGTAGAATGCTTTATGGTTTGTTTCTTATCTATATGTGAATCGTCTTGAAGAGAGAAATTTTGAAAAGAAAGATCTTCTCTTTTTGATTCTCTATTATCCTTATTTAGAATATGAAACAGTTCAGTACCACTATTGTTTA
Source organism: Desulfurobacterium thermolithotrophum DSM 11699 (assembly GCF_000191045.1). NCBI lineage: Bacteria > Pseudomonadati > Aquificota > Aquificia > Desulfurobacteriales > Desulfurobacteriaceae > Desulfurobacterium > Desulfurobacterium thermolithotrophum. The sequence goes on along the minus strand of NC_015185.1, from coordinate 1,219,480 downwards.
TTTTAATAGAACTTTCAATTTCTTTTTCCTTTTCTTTTGTTAAAAGTTTATTATTCAATATTGATAATTTTTTAAAAATTTTGGGGAAAGATTCTTTTCTTCTAGTTATATTTTTATAATAAATTTCAAATTTTTTACTCTTTTCTGAAAAGTTTTGTAAAGAATTTTTTGAAATATTATTAACATGACTTTCTAAACGTAAAACTACTGACTTAGATCTAGAGTTAAAATCCTTAATTAAAATTTCCGAATGTAAGTTTTTTGTTTTAGTATAATCAATATATTTTTCATATTTGAAAAAGTATTTATTTTCTTTTCTAGTAGAAAGAGAATCTGGTTTTGAAATAGGAACTTCTTTTAAAATAGGAACTTCCTCCTTTTTTAGCTTTTTTATATTATTTGATTTTTTATTTAAAAAGTTTATTTCTTGATTATTTTTAGTGTTAGTGATAGAGACTTTCTTTTTATCTAGGTCTAATAGAAAATCTGTTTTATTTTTTTTACTAAGATTTTTTTCTCTAGAAGTCCTTTTTAAGGTAAGAAAAAATTTTTCCCTTTGCTTAAATGATTTTTTAGATAAGTCAGGAATATACACTACCTCTTGATTTATTATAGAGTTTTCAAGTGTTGGAGATTTTATAATCGTACTACTTACATTCTTTGAATTTAAGGTTTGTAAGTAACATTTATTTATTATAATCATAGTTGAATCTTCTAAAGAGATATATGTGTAATCTTTCTCTTTTTGAATTTGATCCTTTTTATATTTAGAAATAGTGAAAAAGTTTTGTATTTTATTGTCTATTAATTCTTTTTCATGTAACTTATTTTGAGGAACATTTTCATCGGTTCCTTGTTTTCTACTTTTATTTTGAAATCTTCCTGGAGAGTAAAATTTTCCCTTGAGGGGTTTGAGACTCTTTTCTTTAAGGTTTTGTAAAACATACTCTTTAGGTTCTTTCATCAAGAAAGCATTAATAACACTCTCAAACTTTATGGTAACCTTCTTATTTTTCTCAATATTTTTTTTCTCTTTAAGATTTGCCTTTGAGAGATTTAAAACAGGTAATAGATCAAAAAGAGTCATAACTCCCTCAAACAAAATTAATATCAATATAATATTATACAGAATCTTTCAGATACTTACTAAGCTTTTTTATTGCAGCTCCTTTTATTTGTGAAACGCGAGAAATAGATATACCAATGATTTCTGAGATACTTTTAAGGTCAAGTTCTTCAACAAATATTAACTGAAGAATAAGTTGTTCTTTTTCTGAAAGACGTTTTAAGGCATTTGCTAATCTCTCTTTAGCTTCTTTTAGGATAACTTCTTCTTCAGGAGTTTTACTGTCTGAAGAGAGAATGTCTCTTATTTTTACTTTATCTGAAGATATAAAGATATTTTCTTCTAAACTTACAAAAGAGATAATTTCTTCCTTTAAGTCCTGATAATATTCCGTATTTTTTATTCTCTCTCTAGCACTTCGAGAAAGAAAATCTAATTTTCTGAGATAGTCTAATATTTCTCCGCGGATCTTTATATAGGCATATGTAGAAAATTTAGCTTTTGTTTTGTCATAATTATCTAAAGCCTTTATGAGACCTATTACTCCCGTATTTACAAGCTCTTCAAATTCTACTGCATTTTCTGGAAGTCTTCGGTATATCTTATTTGCAATCTTTTTAACAAGAGGAAGATTCTCAATAATAAGTTCTTTTCTTGATTTTGTATACATTTATCTCCCTTCCTTGAATGCTCTAAGGAGTTTAGATATAAAGCTTTCTTTTTGAGGAGGAAGCGTTTCTCCTGTCTCAAGCTGTGCAATTTTTTTTAGTTCGAGAGAAAATGGGTCAGTAGGATAATCTTTGACTATTAATTTCTTCTTTATTAAAGACTTTTTAATATTCTTTGAAGCAGGAACTATTCCTGCAAGTTTGATTGAAATTCCAAGAAAGTTTTTGCATGAAAATTGTAGTCTATTAAAAGTTTCGTAACCTTCAGATTGGGAACGACACATATTTACAATTATCTTAAAATTTTTATATCCATAAAGCTTGTAAGTTGATTTTATAAAGGCATAAGCATCAGTGAGTGCTGTAGGTTCAGGTGTAGTAATTACATAAGTTGTCGTTGACACTCTGGAAAAGCCTAAAGTGTTTCTATTTAATCCTGCTGAATTGTCTATAAGAATGTAATCATAATTACCTATGATTTCATCTAATTGTAAGAAAAGGTTTGCTGTATTAATGGATTCAAGATCATCAATCGTGTCAATTCCTGAGAATCCAAGTATAACATCAAAGTTATAACTTCTTTGGATGATATTCTTGAGTGGTTCTCCCGTTAAGACCTTTTTAAGGTTTTTTTCCGGTTGTAATCCTAATAGAATATGAATATTTCCAAGACCGATATCACCATCTAACAAAAGTACTTTTTTGAAGAAAATATTAGACAGTATGTAAGCCAAAGAAACTGAAATATTGGTTTTTCCAACACCGCCTTTTCCACTAACAAATGAAAGAACTTTACATTTAGAGTCTATAGAAGAAGTACTTTTATCTTTTACCAGTTTGACAAGATTTTCTATTTGATTAGCCATTTACTTCCCTAATATGTAATCAGCAATAGTTTCTGTTGTTAACAGTTTTACATCTTCTGGAACACGTTGACCAGTACTAATATAGGATACTGGAAGTCCTGTTAACACAGGAATATTTATCAAAATACCGGGAAAAGATGTTTCATCTATCTTTGTAAAAAATATGGAATCTATTGGGAAAAAAGTTCTATATCTATTAACAATTTCTACAGCTTCTGATGTTTTATAGTTACAGCTAATTAAAAGAGTTACATTTAGATTAATAGCTGAAAGAATAGCTTTTATTTCTCCTAATCTCCAATAATCGTAGTGACTCCTTCCTACAGTATCTATAAAAATTACGTCTAGATTTTCCATTTTAGAAACAGTTTCTTTTAACTTTTTTGAATCTGTTACGACAAAAAATGGTATATTTAAAATAGAAGCATAAGTTCTAGCTTGTTGAACAGCTCCTACTTTGAAAGTATCAGTTGTTATTACTCCTACTTTTAAATCTTTTTCTATGACAAATCGTGAGGCTATTTTAAATAGATTAGTAGTTTTTCCAACTCCTGTAGGTCCTACAAAAGCAATTATATTTTTTTCTCCTGGCTTTATAGAAAATTCTCCTCTAAATTCAATGTGTTTTTCTATTCCTTTTATTAGAGCTCCCTTAAGAGTAGGGGTGCTAAGGTCTAATTTTTCAGTTTCTATATCAAGTCCACAAGCCTCTTTAACTAATTCCTCAGCGATATTCTTTTTAACGCCTTTTTGAATTAAAACTTTTATAAGCTCAAGAGCATCTCCAGTAAATTCTGTTGTTAGATTTTCTTCACAACTGGAGGTAGAATCTATATGTTCTGGAATAGGTAAAGAAGAATTAGCTAGCTTATTTTCTTCTAATGAAGACTTTATGTTCGTTAAGAGCTCCCTTACTTCGTTTAACTCTTCTTCTAATTTTTCAATTTCATTATTTTCTCTTTTTTCTTTTGGTACAACAAAAAGTTTATACTTCTTTTTCCTAAAAAAAGGAAGAAAGCTCCTTTCTTTTTCTACTTCGTAATAAAGAATATCTATTTCTTCTCCAAGTTCTCTTTTTGCTTGTTCTACTAAAGAATCTAAGCTGTTTCCTTCATAAACTTTCACTTCCATCAGCCCTTTACCGTCCCTATAAGATTAACCTTAAGCCCAGCTTCTATCTCAGAGTAAGAAAGAACTGCTATACTCGGTAAATAAGGTTCAATAATTCTCTTTATAAATCTTCTTACAGCTGGTGAGGCAAGTAAAACAGGAGTTACTTGATTAATTATAAACTTTTCAAGAGTTCCACTTATACTCTTTACTAAATTTTGCACAAAAACAGGATCTAAAGGAGGTAGATAACCATCATTTTCTTTAACTTTCTTGAGAATGTAATTTTCTGTTTCTGGATCTAGAGAAATGGCAGTTAAAATACCGTCTTTAGAATAAAGATTAGAAATAAGTCTTGATAGAGATTGCCTTGCGAACTCCGTTAAAATTTCAGGATCTCTTGTTTTATCAATGTTATCAGAAACCGATTCTATAATACTTAAAAGATCTCTGACCGGTATCCCTTCTCTTAGTAAATTCTGAAGAACCTTCGTTAAAGTTCCTAGAGATACTTGTTCAGGAATGATTTCTTTTACAATAGGATATTTTTTACTAAGGTTATCAATAAGTTGTTTAACTTCCGCTCTTCCAAGTATTTCGTAAGCGTGTTTCTTTATCACTTCAGAAAGATGAGTAACAATAACAGTTGGAATATCTACAACTGTATATCCTAATAGTTTAGCTTTATCCTTGCTTTTTTCGTCTATCCAATAAGCTGTAAGACCAAAAGCTGGTTCCTTAGTTGGTATTCCTTCTATTTTTCCTCTAGTTCCCCCTGTATCTATTGCAAGGTACTTTCCAGGTTGGACTTCTCCTCGTGCTACCTCAACATCTCTTAACAAAATCCTATACTCATTAGGTTTTAGCTCAAGATTGTCTTTAAGATGAACCAGAGGAATAATAATTCCTAACTCTTTAGCCAGTTGTTTTCTAAGAGAACGAATTTTCTTTACTATTTCACCATTTTGAGACTCATCAACGTAAGGAATAAGAGAGTATCCTATTTCAAGTGTTATTGGTTCTGGTTGGACAACTATTTCTTCAGGTTTTTCTTCTGATTCTTTTGCTTGTTTAAGTAGTTCTCGAGCTTTTCTCTCAGCTTCTTCTATTTCTTTTCTTTTATCTACTAAATAGACCATATAAGCAGTAGCAGCAATAAGAGCAGCTAAAAGAGCAAAAGGTATTGTAGGCATTCCTGGAACTATACCTATGATAGCAATAGCTCCAGCTGCCATAAAAAGTGCTTTATAGTAGCCCGTCAATTGTTTAAATACTTCGTGACCAAGGTCTGTTTCAGCAGCTGCTCTTGTAACCATAAGACCAGCTGCAGTGGAAGTAATTAGAGAAGGAATTTGAGAAACGAGACCATCTCCAACTGTAAGAAGTGTAAATGTTTTAGCTGCATCAGAAAAGCTCATGTGATGCTGGAGAACGCCGATAGCAAGACCGCCGATAATGTTTATAAGAGTGATTATTATTCCTGCTATAGCGTCACCTCTTATAAATTTGGAAGCACCATCCATAGCACCATAAAAGTCTGCTTCTCTAGCAATTTCTTCTCTTCTTCTTTGTGCTTCTTTTTCATCTATTAGTCCAGCGTTTAAATCTGCATCAATACTCATTTGCTTACCTGGCATAGCATCAAGAGTGAATCTTGCCGCAACTTCAGAGATTCTTTCTGTACCTTTTGTAATTACAATATAGTTAATCACTACTAGAATTATGAATACAATAATTCCAACAACATAGTTACCACCAACGACAAATTGTCCAAAAGCCTTAATAACACTACCGGCTGCATCAGATCCTTCATGTCCGTGAAGAAGAATTCTTCTTGTCGTTGCAACGTTAAGGGATAATCTAAATAAGGTTGCTAAAAGTAAAAGAGAAGGAAAGGAAGAAAGTTCAAGAGGGTGATTAATGTAAACCGTTGCCATAAGTATAACTAAGGAAAAAGCTATACTTGCAGTTAAAAGTATGTCAAGAAAAATAGCAGGAACAGGAAGAATCATAGAAGCAAGTATTGAAAGAATAAGAGCAATAAATACAACATCTGAATATTTATAAAATTTGCTATAGTATAAAGCTAATGACTCTTTCATGCACTATCCTTTGGATATTTTCTGATATTTAGATAGTGCTTCTTGTAAAAACTTTTCTAGATGTAAAGGATCTTTTTGAGAAATTACTTCTGCAAGTTCCATATCTAGCATATCGTAGTAGAAGTTAGCAGAAAAAGAAGTATTAAATAAACCTTTAGGAATAGACTTTCTAGCTTCCTTTAAAAATATTCTTACGAAATAAGCCTCAAATTCTTTTATTGCTTCACTTTCATTTTTTATCTGTTTTATGTTTGCTATGTCCCAGTAAGTTTTATCAATTTTTCCAATCATCTAACTCTCCAAAATTTTTACATTATGATGATTTTAGCATGAAGTTTTCCTGCTGCCTTCATTGCTTGAATTATTGCTATAAGATCTCCAGGAGAAACTCCAAGGTCATTTAAAGCCTTAACTAGATCTCTAAGAGAGGGAGATGTTATTGAAAATATTCGTCCATGTTCTTCCTTAACTGTAGTTGTTACGTTTTCTGTTTGTACAGTAGTGCCATTAGAAAGAGGAGGAGGTTGAGAAATTACAGGAGTTTTCGTTACCGAAACATATATGTTTCCATGAGAGACATATACTGGAGGTTCTATTTTTATATCTCCACTCATAATAACTGTACCTGTTCTTTCATAAATAACGATTGTAGGTTCTGACTCAGTGTTTATTTTTAAGTTAAGTATCTCTGAAATGAATTTTACTTTATTATAGTTAGGAAGATATTTAACTATTACGGTACTAGAATCTTCAGCCTTAGCTAAATTTTTTCCAAAATAATTGTTTATTGCGAAAGCGATATTATTTGCTCTTGAAAAATCGGGATGTTTTAGAGTGAGAATAAGATTTTTCTCATTTGATAACTCAAAGGGGAGCTCTCTTTCTACTATACCTCCGTTTGGAATCATTCCTGTAGTGGAAAAATTCTTTTTTATTTTTCCTCCTTTATTTGATTCGGTAAAGCCACCTCCTGTTGAAACGGGTCCTTGAGCAAAAGCATATATTTTGCCATCAGGTCCCAATAAAGGAGTTCTTATCAAAATACCATTAGCAAGACTTTTTGCATCTCCAAGAGAGGCTACTTCAACATCAAATGTCATTCCTGGTTTTGCAAAGGGAGGAAGTTTCGCTGTTACAATTACTGCTGCGGCATTTTTTGTTTTAACAGCTTTAGGATCAACATAAATTCCCATTTTTTTTAGCATGTTTGCAATACTTTGAAGAGTAAAAATGCTTGTAGTTCCATCTCCAGTTCCGTCCAGTCCAACAACGATACCATAACCAGTAAGGTAATTAGGCCTAACACCTACAATGTTAACTTCGGTGCCAATTTTTACTTCTATTCCCCAGCTTAGATAAGGAAAGAATAAAAATAAGAATAAGAATAAAAATAATAATCTCTTCACGTTCCAACCTCTAAAATGGCCATATTTTTATTAAAAAACGAGCTAACCAACCAGGTTTTTGGTTATCTGCTATATATCCTTTTCCATTGTATTCGACGTACATATTTGCAATTTTAGATGAAGGTACAGAGTTATCAGGAGCTATATCTGTTGGTTTGACTATACCTGAAATCTTTAGAATTTGAGTATCATCATTTATTTTTACTATTTTTTCTCCAACTATGTAAAGGTTTCCATTGGGATATACTTTTACAACTCTAGCAGAAATTGTGGCTATAAGCTTTGCATCTCTTTTGGTTGTTCCTTGACCTGAAAAATCAATTGAAGGTTTTGTTGAAAAGTTTAAGAGTGGATCTTTTGTGCCATTTGGTATTTTTTTACCAAAAAGAGTAGGATTATTTACATTTATATCAAAAGTACTTTTTTTACCGCTTTGGCTTTGAGTACTACCATAACCTGTCAATACTTCATATATCTTTACTGTAACTATATCTCCGACTCTTCTTGCTTTTGTATCTGCAAATAAATTGTCGTAGCCAGAAAAGAGAGAACCTGGAGAAGTAGGTTTAGCTTCTTCTACAGGTGGAGGTGGAAGAGGTTTTACAACACTTACTTTCTTCCCAGAAGAACCACAGGAAAATAGAAAGATAGAAGTGAAAGCAATTATTACTTGTAAACAAATTTTACAATGCCATTTCCAATTACCTTGCATATCAAAACTTTTCCAGTTGAAATATTTTTAATTCTTATTATATCTCCTATAGCACCATTTTCCAATGCAATACCTAATAGTTCAATATGTATGTTGTGTATATCGTAAATAATCTTTACTGGTTTATTTCTCCAGACAACATAATTAGGAGAAAGATCTGTGATTTTAATTACTTCTCCTTTTTTGATATCTCTTTTAGCTATTTTCCCAATAACTTCGTTTAGAGAAATAGCACTTTTTCTTGCTTTCTTGGATGGAACTTTTTCTATCTTTACATCTGAGTAAGTGATTAATTTCCCCTTTGGTATATCCTTCACTGCTATAGTAGCTTCTCTTTTCCTATCAATCTTTACCGTAATCCATATTTTTTTTACAAGATTTCCTTTAGAGAAAATACTATACACAACTCTGGCGTAATGATTACCTATATTTTCAATTTCTATGGAGTCTTTATATTCACGAAACGGAATTACTACTTTAGGAACGAAAATAGAAAGAATTTCAACATCAGGATAATTTTCTCTAAAAAAAGAACGAATTCTGCTTTTGATATTTTCACCTTTTATGATTAAACAGATTCTCTTAACTTTGCAAAAAGGGAAACCCGAAACTTTTATTTCTTTGAAAGAAACATCATTATTTCTCAGAAATTCTGCTATTTTTTTTGCTATTTGTTCTTTAGTTATTCTTTTTTCTTTACAAGGTGAAGGAGAAGAAGATATAGTAATATCAGAAATTACTTCTTTTTCTATAGAAGAACCATGAATTTCTGCTATATCTGCAACTGTTATTTTATCTTTATCTAGTTCTGCCTGTCTTTTAATAATAACTTCAGCAGCAAATGTTACAGAAAATGGAAAGAACAGCAAAATTATTAAATATTTAAGACTTAAGTGTTCCAACAACTCTAAGCATCTCATCTGCAGTAGTGATCCCTTTTGAGTTAACTTCATAGGCTCTTTGAGCTACAATCAAATTTACCATTTCTTCAACAATATTTACATTTGAAGCCTCAAGAAATCCTTGAGCAAGTTTTCCAAAACCATCAGTATTAGGATCTCCTTCTACAGGTTCTCCAGATGCATCTGTTTTTACAAGGAGATTTCCTCCGAGAGCCTTAAGACCAGCAGGATTTATGAATCTGTAAAGTTTAATAGTACCAACTTCTTCTGTTGTTTGAACTCCTCCTGTGTTTCTTACGACATAAACTTTTCCATTAGGACTAATAGATATGTTAACAACGGTCTCAGGAGAAGAAATTTGTATATTTGGGGAAAGTTTATAACCTTCAGGGGTTACTATGTAACCTTCTTCGTTAAGTTGAAAGTTTCCTGCTCGGGTATAAGCTTCACCACCTCCGGGAAGTTCTATTTTAAAGAAACCGGCTCCTTGAATGGCTAAATCAAGAGGTTTATCTGTTTTCATAAGGCTGCCTTGAGTAAAAATTTTACTAACATCAGAAACTTTAACGCCTAGTCCTATTTGGATTCCTGAGGGAACTCTATTTTCTTCAGAGCTCATTACTCCTGGATCTCTAATGTCTTGATATATCAGATCTTCAAAATTTGCTCTTGATTTTTTAAAACCAACAGTGTTTACGTTAGCTATGTTATGGGAAATTACATCAAGATTGGTTTGTTGAGCTTCCATACCTGTTGCTGAAGTCCAGAGAGCTCTAAGCATTCTTTCCTCCTAAACTTATACTTTGCCTATTTCATTGCTTTTAAGGTTTAGTTGGTCTAGACCTCTTATGAGATTTCCATAAATTTCGAATCTTCTTTGAGCGTTTATAAGTTCAACCATTTCTTTTACAGGATCAACATTTGACGATTCAAGAAAACCTTGTAAAACTTTTGCTTCTGTCGGTAAAGGAGTTCCATTACCAGCATAATAACTATCACCTATTGGTTTTACAGATTGAAAATTCACAATTTTCAAAACAGCAACTTTTTTATTTCCTTGATATACGACACCATCTTCCGTTATGTGTATAGGTTCATTTTTAATAAGTAAAATTTCTTTATCTGATATATCAAGGACAGGATTTCCTTTAGAATCGACAAGTTTCCCTTCAGCATTTAAGAAAAAGTGTCCATTTCTTGTGTAAAGTTCTCCTGTTTTTGTCTTAACTGCAAAAAAGCCATTTCCTTTTAGAGCAAGATCGAGCGGATTATCAGTTTTTTGTAGAGTCCCTTGTTCTAAAACAATATGAGTTGCTTTAAATCTTGGAAAAATCAAAAGATTATTTGCATCTCCTTTATTATCAGGAATGTGCTGAGACATTTCTTCTTCTATTAACTTTTTAAAACCTGGTGTATTAATGTTAGCAATATTGTTAGCTGCAGTATCTAACTGTTCAACAGCTCTTTCTCCACCTGCAGCCAAAACATAAAGTGCCTGAAGAGTTAATCCCATAGTTAATCCTCTAAAAGTTTCATTCTTTCTTCAGGTGTTATTATTTGCGTAATCTTTATACCATAGTTCTCTCGTATAGTGTAGAGCTTTCCCTTTGCTACTAGTTTACCATTAATCTTTATATCAACAGGTTCATGAATATATCTATCTAACTCAACAATACTATTAGTATGAAGCTTTAGTATTTCCTCAAGAGGAAGGGAGGTGCTTCCAATTTCTATACTTACTTCTAAAGGAATGTCTTTTAGGAGTTCTAGTTTTTCTTCCTCTTCTTCCTTTCTTTCGTAGTCAGAAACTTCTTTTTCTTCTACTTGTTCTTCTTCACCTTCTAAAGATTCTTGCTCTTTTAATGCATTTTCCCAAGCTTTCATAATGTCTTCTTCGGATTCTTGAGAATCAGTTTGCTGTTGTTTAAGAGCTTCCTCCCATTCCTTGGCTAATTCTTCCTGACTTTTCTCTTCCTGATTCTGGTTCTGTTCCTGATTTTTCTCGTTTTCCGCCATTATTCTCCCCATTTATCATATCTACAACAAGTGCTGCATATTTGTCTTTAATTTTCCCAAGTTTTGCCCAAAATTTTGGCTTGTCCTCTACATAAAGTTTAACAAATTCATCTTTAGAAATATCTAAAAGAATTTCATCACCTTCTTTCCAACTAAGAAGTTCTCTTAAAAAGAAATTTTTTCTAGTTAATTCTAAAGTTAATTTTAGTTCAGTCTTCAAAAGTTTTTTTGTTAAATGTTTTTCCCAAACAGGATCTTTTTCAGCAAATACAGCTTCTGAAAAAATTAACTCCTTTATAGGTAAAAACATTCCTTGAGGGAAACAGAAGAAAAAGGGAGCTTCGTATCCGTCTACATCCATGGTACACTCGACAACGATAACTCTATCATTACCTGAAACAATGCGTGCAAGGGCTGGATTAAGTTCTATTGATTTAAGTTCAAATTCAACAGGATAAACATCTTTCCACGTATGTTGAAATGTAGAAAGTGAAATTTTTACTATATCGTCTATGATTCTTGTTTCCAATTTTGTAAATTCTCTTCCCTCTATTTTAAAAGGTTGAGCAGGACCTCCAAACATGACGCTTATAACAACAAAGACAAGTCTTGAATCAAGGACTAAAAGGAAATTATCCTTTAAAGGTTTCATAGAGACTATACTATAACTAGCTGGAAGAGGAATTTTAGACATGAAATTATTAAAGCGAGTTATGTAAACAGATTCTTTAGTAACCATGTTAATTTGTGGAACTAATCTTCTAATCTCTTCACTGTATATCTTTATCCATCTTTCAAGTAAAAGCTCAAGACCAGGAACACCACCTTTTTTTATGTGTTCTACTAGAGAAAAATCAAAAGGAGCTACTTCTAATTTTTGCTCTTCTGAGGAAGAATTACTATCACCTCCCAGCAAAGCGTCTATTTCTTCTTGAGAAAGAAATTCTTCCGACACTTATCCTCCAAGTAGTTAGACTAATTCTTCAGAGCCTCCTAGCTCTATCTTTCCTTCTTCTGCAAGTTTCTTTATTATAGCAATAACTTTCTTTCTAGCTTTTTCAACATCTGACTTTTTGACCGGACCAAGAGCTTCCATATCTTCTAAGAACATTTGAGCAGCTCTTTTTGACATGTTGGAAAGGAATTTATTGAGAATATCCTCTGGAGCACCTTTAAGGGCAAGTAAAAGGTCGTTTTTGTCAACTGCTTTAAGAATTTCAATAATTGCTCTATTGTCTAGTTTAATAATATCTTCAAACTTGAACATTCTTTCTTCAATGGAGTCTGCAAGAGAAGGATTTTCTTTCCTAATTTCGTCAAGGAGGTCTTGAGCAATTTCCTTAGGTAGATTATTAACTATTTCTGCAGCAATATCTATACCACTTAATGTTTCTTCTTTACCTGCACCAAGAGATGCAAGTTCTTCTTCTAGAGCATCGGTAACAATTCTGAGAGTTTTCATAGAAACTTTCTCAAGCATAGCTAATCTTTTTATGACTTCTTCTTGAACGTTTGTAATTCCCAATCTTTTAGGTAAGTATTGAATGACATCCGCAGCTTTTGTGGGTTTTAACTGAGAAAGTATTATTGCAATAATCTGAGGATGTTCTTTTTCAATTAGTTTAGCAATAAATTTTGGATCTAGCTTTTGGAGTTCGTTAAAAATAACTTTTCCAGATTCTGTCATCATCGTTTCTTCGAGAAGTTTTTGAAGCTTTTCTGGAGGTAATGCCTTTTCTAAAAGTCTTCTAAGCTCATTAGGAGCTGTTTTTAAAGGAGCAATTTCTGCTAATTCATCTCTTGCTTCTTTTAATACAAGTTTAACCATATCGCGTTTTATAGTCCCAAGAGTCAAAATAGTTTTAGCAAGCTTATTTAATTCATGTTCCTTTAAGTTCTTAATTACATTAACAGCTATATCTTCAGGCAAAGTTAATATAAGAATAGCTGCTTTTTGTGCCCCTGTAATTCTTTCAGTTCTCTGTAGTTTTTCCTCTTCAGGCATTATTAAGCCCCTTATCAATTTTAGTGGTCTTTATGACTGAAGTAGAGTGCAAGTGCAAGCATAAGGACACCTGCTGCAAGATAAAGAGTTTCAACAGGTGTTTCATACTTTATATGAATTGAGTATTTAAAAAAAGTGACAATTAAAACCATTAAGACAACTCTACCTAATTTTCCTTTTAAATCATCTAGACTATGAATAGCAAGTAATTTCGAATGTCCTTCTCCTTCTGCTTCGTCTATTTTGCTTATAAAAAGTTCATAAAGACCAAGAGAAAATATAATTAGAACGGTAGCGATAAGATATAGATCAATAGCACTTATTATGGCACCTACAAGAAATCCATGGTCTTCTGATGTAATATGGAAGTGGTTTTTAAAAAGATGTTTTATTGGTTCGTATATTTCAACAGAAGCAACAATGAAAAGACTTAAAGCAGCAAAAAGAGAAAAAATTACAGCCAATATTACCATCCATCTTGAACGCCATAAGATTCCTTCAAAGACTCTTTCTAAGAGTTTTAACATTAAATTCCTCCAAAGATGGCATGTTCTATGTAGAATAAAACGAGTGCAACTACAACTGTTACAATAGCTACAGGAGTTCCATATTTCATAAATTTAAAGAAATCTATTTTGTACCCGTTTCTTTCAGCTATATCTGCAGTAACAATATTTGCAGAAGCTCCAATTAAAGTTAGGTTACCACCAAGACATGCTCCAAGAGATAAAGACCACCAAAGAGGATCCATAATACTTCCCATTTGAGCTTCCATTCCTTTTAGGACATAAGCCATGGACATAGTGAATGGAATGTTATCAACAAATCCTGATATTATTGCAGAAGTAAAGCCAACTATCAGAATACCTTGATGAATGTTATTTCCAATTTCCTTTATGAGCCAATTTGCTGCAGTTTCGAAAACTCCGTTAACTTCAAGAGCTCCAACGACCATAAATAAGCCCATGAAAAAGATAAGAGTAGTCCACTCTACTCTTTCAAGTATCCAAGCGGGAGAAAGTCCGCTAACAAGTGCTAAGATTGTAGCCATCAGAATGGCTATAACTCCCGGTTCAAGTCCCAAGTTATGGCCAACTATAAATAAGATGATAGTTATGATGAAAATAGTTACAGATTTTTTCATAAGTTTTCTGTCAAGAAGTGATTCATCAACTTTTCCAGAAAGAATTTCTTTTAATTCCTCTTGAGAGGCTTTTGCTTGTAAAAATCCGCCCTTTGCCATCATAATGTGCATAACAATAAGCCCAAGAATGAATGCAATAATTGCATAAGGAGCAACTTCTATAAGGAAATCGTTGAAAGTCTTCCCTGCAATACTTCCAATAATTATGTTTGGAGGATCACCAATAAGTGTAGCAGTACCGCCGGTATTTGAAGCAAGAACGATAGCTATAAGGTAAGGGATTGGATTGAGTTTTAATTTCTCAGCAATGTTAATCATTACAGGTGCCATGAAAAGAACTGTTGTAACGTTGTCAAGAAATGCTGAGAAAACTGCTGTTAAAAGAGAAAAAACCCAAAGTACTTTTGTTGGAGAACCTTTGGTAAGTTTAACTGCTTTTGCTGCAACAATATGGAAGAAACCGCTTTTACCCATAACTGTAACAATGTTCATCATTCCAAAAAGAAGGAGAATGGTATTTTGATCTATTGCTTCCCAAGCTTTTTCAGGAGTGATAACACCGATAACAAGAACTAAAGAAGCTCCAACTAAGGCTGCAATAGTTCTGTGGAAGAATTTTTCAAGTAAAATCATGGCGTAAGTTGCAACAAACAAAAGGACAGAAAGTTCAGCAAGTTCCGCTTTTGTTAAATGAATGTTAAATGCATGAAGTATTCCTCCTACTGCTTCATGACTGCTTTCCATTCCGTGACCCATCACTCCTCCCATCTATTTAAAAGATCTTCAGCTGCACTTAAACTTCCTTCAGTTATCCTTCCAGCAATCATTATAGCAATTTCTCTTTTCTTTTCTTCATCTGATAAAGTTTTTACAATGACTTCTCCTTTTTGGTCTTTTTCTACTTTGAAAACTTTATCTGCTGCTGCAAGAATTTGGGGAGAATGAGTTACAGCAATTATTTGTTGTTTTTGAGAGATTTTTCTTAGCTTTTCTGCAACCTTTGATAGCACTTTACCAGACATTCCTGAATCAATTTCATCAAAAACAATAGTTGTTTTTGAATCTGTAAAAAAAGTAAGAACAGAAAGGAGAAATCTTGAGAGCTCTCCACCAGAAATAGAACTAGATAGCAAAGAAAGAGGAAGTTTCGGATTTCCTGAAAATAGAAACTCCACAGAATCTTTACCTGTTGGTAAAAAGTCCTCTAATGGTTTAAGTTTTATTTCAAACCGTGCTGATTCCATACAAAGTTCAGAAAAAGAAGAAATCAAGTATTCTTTTAATTTTTCTGCTCCTTTTTTTCTAAGTTCAGAAATTTTGTTTGCCAAACTTTCAAGTTCCTTTCTTAATTCTTCTAAATCTCTTTGAACTTTTTCTACTTCGAAATCTAAATTTTCAAGAGCTTCTAATCTTCTTTCTATTTTTTTCAAGAATTTCTGAACTTCTTCGTAAGAGTTTCCATATTTTCTTTTCAACTTTTCGATTTCGTAAAGACGCTCTTCAACAGCTTCAAGAGAAATGTCTTCTTCTGGAATTACAAAAGACTTTTCTATTTCAGAATAGATATCTTCTATTTCATAGTAAACAGAGTTAAGTCTATTAAGAATTTCCTCTCCTACTCCAAGTTCTTCAAGTTCTCTGATAACTACTTCTATCTTTTCAAGAGCTGAATCTTCTCCATCATAAAGAAATCTTTTTGCAAGGCTTTTAAATCTTTTCACACTTTCAGATTTTAAAAGAACTTCCCTTAAAGCTAAGAGTTCTTCTTCCTCTCCTTTTTGAAAGTTTACACTTTTTATTTCTTCTATTTGAAAACGAAGAATATCTATTTCTCTATCCTTAGCAGACATTTCATCAAGTAGCTTTTTTAACTCTGTTTCCTTCTGTCTATAAAGCTCATAAATCTTTTTATACTCTTTAAGAAGAGGAGTTACTATTGAAAATACATCAAGGAGTTTTAGTTGATAGGAAGGTTTTAGTAGTTCTATTGATTGCCTTTGAGATTGAAAAGTTATTAGAGAAAAAAGCTTTTTTTCCACTAAATTTTGTGGCACTCTCATTCCATTCAAAAAGTATCTGGAGCGTCCATTTTTTATTTCTCTTCTTATAAAGATTTCTTCTCCTTGGACATTAAAAACTGCTTCAACAAAACTACCTTCAAAAACAACATTACTTTTTTTACCTTTAAGAAACTCTATGGAACTAAGAAGAAGAGATTTACCTGCTCCAGTTTCTCCTATTATAACGTTAAAGCCTTGAGAAAATAAAAGTTCTGCCGATATAGAACCAAAAGACGAAAGCCTAAGTTCTTCTATCATCTCTTATGCTTCTAAGAGTCTCTCTATTCTTTTTAAAACTTCTACTCTACCTTCTCTTGTCTTTGAAGAAAAAGGAATAATTTCTAAATTTTTATCTTTTAACCCTTCTTCTACCTTTCTTTTTAATTTCTGTTTTTCAGAGGACTTTAGTTTATCAACCTTTGTTGCAACAACAACGTATGGAATTCCGAAAAAGTCAAGCCAATCTTTCATTTGTTTATCTTTTTCTGTAGGTCCAACCTTTGAGTCAACTAAAAGGAAAACGCCTTTTAATGTATCTCTTTCTTTTAAGTATTTTTCTATTAGGTCTCTCCAGCGTTTTTGCTCTTTAAAAGGAACCTTTGCAAAACCATATCCTGGAAGATCAACCATAAAGAATTTGTCGTTTATTAAATAAAAGTTAACGGAGCGAGTTTTTCCTGGTTCAGAGCTTACCTTTGCAATTTTGTAGTTATTTACAAGCGTATTTAACAAGGAAGATTTTCCTACATTTGATCTTCCTACAAAAGCTACTTCTTTATATGGAGTTTGGGGTAACTCCTCAGGAGCATAAACTGTTTTGTAAAGTTTAACCTTCTTTATCTTCATCACTTCTCTTCTAAAAGCTCTTTTACTGCTTTTTCAAAAAGAGAGTCATACTGTGGAATGTAACCAACGTTGTAGTACCTTATGTATCCTTCTTTATCTATTATGAATGTTTGAGGAATTGAATCCATTCCCGTAATTTTCCCTGCATAGTTTTCCCATGCTTTTTCATTAGAAGCAACAACTGGATAAGAAATATTCATTTCTTCCACAAACGGTTTAAGTTTTGACGAAGGTTCACCAATATAGTCAACTGAAAGACCTATAACCACTACCTTTCCATTGTACTCTTTATAAAGTCTATTTAAAAATGGTATTTCTGCTTTGCATGGAGAACAATAAGTTCCAAAAAACTGAAGAACAACTACCTTTCCCTTATAATCAGACAATTTTATAGGTTTCCCATTAACATCAGTAAAACTAAAGTCAAAAGCCTTAATGCCGTTTTGGCTGGTAGAAGTTTCTTCTGTTTTAACCTTTTGAGGCTCTTGATTTTTATCTTTTTCGCAGCTAAAAGAAAAAGCAAGAGAAAATGCTAATCCTATGAGTAAGAGCTTTTTCATCTTAGCCTTCCTTTTCTTCTAAGAATTTTGCAGCAGACATAGCTGCAGTTGCACCATCTGCTGTAGCCGTAACCACTTGTTTTAAAGGTTTATGCCTAACGTCTCCTGCTGCAAAGAGTCCAGGAGTTTTTGTCTTCATTTCTTCATCAGTAATAATAAATCCTTTTTCGGTTGTTTCTACAAGATGTAAAATAGGAGCAACATTTGGTTCATTACCAATAAAAATAAAAATACCATCAACAGGTAGTTCAGTGATTTCTCCTGTTTGGGTATCTTTTAAAGTAAGAGATTCTACAAATTGCGTTCCGTTGATAGAAACTACTATCTTGTTAAGAATAGGTTCTATTTTTTCATTCTTCTTTACTCTATCCTGGATCAATTTCACTGCTCTGAATTTATCTCTTCTATGGATTAGATAAACTTTACTTGCAAACTTTGTTAGATAAAGTGCTTCTTCAAGAGCAGAATCTCCTCCACCAACGACCGCAACTATTCTATCTTTGAAAAAAGCTCCATCACAAACAGCACAATAAGAAACTCCTCTTCCTACAAATTCAGCTTCTCCAGGAATATTTAGCTTCTTTGCAGTAGAACCTGCTGCCCAAATAAGAGTTTTTCCTTTTAATTCTTTGTTTTCAGTTTTAATGTTAAAGAGCTCTCCATCAAAATTAACAGCTATTACAGGTTGTGAATTTTCTATAAGAGTTCCAAACTTTTCTGCATGAATCCTTAGCTTTTCTGAAAGTTCAAAGCCACTTATTCCGTCATAAAAACCAGGATAGTTTTCAATAAACTCAGTAATTAGTAGCTGACCTCCTGGTAGCATTTGGTCAAGAATGATAGTTTTTAGTTGTGAGCGACCAGCGTATATGCCAGCAGCCAGTCCTGCCGGACCGGCTCCAACAATGACTATATCCCAAATCTTCATGGTTACTCCGTAAGAACTCTTTCTATCATGCTTTCAAAAACTGCTTTTGGCTGAAGACCGACTTTAACGTCTGCAACATCTCCATTAACAAAGAGCATCACAGTTGGAATACCTCTAATACCATATTGCATAGCAAGCATTGGAAGTTCGTCAGTATTAACTTTGAAGACCTTTACTTTTCCAGCATATTCTTCTGAGAGCTCTTCAATTGTTGGAGCAAGCATTCTACATGGACCACACCATGGAGCCCAAAAATCGACGAGCACAGGAACATCTGAAGAAAGTACTTCTCTTTCAAATTCTTCCATAGACTTAATTTCCTGAGCCATTATTTTACCTCCTCAGATAAAAGTTTTATCACTTCGACTGCTCTTGGATCTTCTATCTTGTAGCAAGTCTTAACACCCTCTTTTCTAAATGAAATGATTCCAGCACTTTTTAATATATTAATGTGCTGGGAAACAGTCGGTTGAGGGATCCCAAGCTCCTGCCATATTTCTTTTACGCATTTTTCTCCATCACTAAGATACTTTATAATCTTAACTCTTGTCGGATGTCCAAGCGCTTTAAGTATCTCGGCTACTTTTTCACAATCTGTCAATTCTTTACCTCCACGTAAGTTATGGGTGAAAAATTGTATCATAATTAATATATGATTATTCCAGCATATCCAACAACTTGAGAATAATCTCCGGTTATATCTCCTGAAGTTCTATACATAACAAGTTCAGCATTATTTGCTCCTAAGAGTTTAGAGGCTATAAGTCCAATAGTTGCAGGAATTACACCGCACATGGAAATGTTATAGGTAAATACTCTTTTATAGAGTTCTTCTGGATTAAGACTCAGTATGGCATCGATAGCTAAGGAATCGTACTTTTCAGCTTCTGATTGGGAAATATAATGAGAAAAGTCTGTACTTATAACTATTAATCCATTGTCTTCTTCTAAAACTTTAGCCAAAACTTCACCTGCTTTTATGCAATCACTGTATGATATGTATTTGTAAGTTATTGGAACAATTGAAAGATCTTCTCTATAGCCTGAACAATACTGTAAAAAAGGAAGCTGAACTTCTAACGAGTGTTCATAAATATGTGCTGCGGTATCAGCTTCAAAGGGAGAATTATTTAAAAGTTTAGAGGTTATATGTTCATTTATAGGGATCTCTCCAAGTGGGGTTATCCATATACCAGAAGGATAAACAGATACGGATTTCCCTAAGCCTGTATGATTAGGACCCATAATAATGTTAAGAGATGGAATTTCGACTCTACTATAAGTTTCACCAGCCACTTTTCCAGAATAGATATATCCGGCATGAGGAACAATGATGGCTTTTGCATCTACCTTAGGAATATTATTTCTACAAAATGACTCAAGGTAAAGTTTTAATTCTTCTGAATTTCCTGGGTAAAACTGCCCTGCAACCGCTGGATACCTAACCATCCTCCCCTCCTTCTTACCACACAATCTTCTTTGTTAAACATATATTTACTTTTGACAAATTTCCATCGAGGTGGGAAGAATGAAGAGAATTATGTTTAAATCAAAAATTCACAGAGCTACAGTAACAGGAGCAGACTTGGATTATGAGGGAAGTATAACCATAGATTTGGAACTAATGAAATTAGCCGATATTCTTCCTTATGAAAAGGTTGAGATATATAATGTTACAAATGGAGAAAGATTTTCAACCTATGTAATTCCCGGAGAACCTGGAAGTGGGGAAATCTGTCTTAACGGTGCTGCTGCAAGGAAAGTTCAAAAAGGAGATAAGGTTATAATCGTTACCTATTGTGAACTTAACGAAGAAGAAATTAAAGAATTTTCACCTACTGTTGTGTTAGTTGATGAGGAAAATAGACCTGTAAAAGTTACAAAAACTTCTGGTGGTCTTTTAGTTTAAAAATTTTAATCCCCCCTTTCAAAGGGGGGGATAGAAAATTATCTTTCAATTTCTCCTTTTATAAACTTATCAACGAGTTCTTTTGCTTTCCAGTCAGGATACTGAATAGGTGGATGTTTCATAGTATAAGAAGAGATAGAGTAAAGAGGTCCTCCTATTCCTCTATCTAACCCTACTTTAGCACATCTAATGGCATCAATTGCAGAACCTGCACTATTTGGAGAATCTTCAACAGAAAGCTTCAATTCGATGAACATAGGAACATCACCAAAGAGTCTTCCTTCAAGTCTAATGTAGGCTATTTTGTTATCTTTAAGCCATGGGACATAGTCACTGGGGCCTATATGAATGTTATCGTTATCCATAGGATGTGGTATCAAAGATCTTACAGCTTCTGTTTTTGAAACTTTCTTTGTTTTTAATCTTTTTCTCTCTAACATGTTAAGGAAGTCTGTATTTCCACCAAAATTAAGCTGATAGGTTCTATCTATAGGCACTCCTCTATCGCTCATTAAGTTAGCAAGAGCTCTATGAGTAATAGTTGCTCCGACTTGAGACTTTATGTCATCTCCAACAATTGGAAGTCCTTTTTCTTTGAATTTTTTAGCCCATTCTTCATCAGAAGCTATAAAGACAGGAATACAGTTAACAAATGCACATCCAGCCTCAAGAGCACACTGTGCGTAGTAGCGCGTAGCTTCTTCAGAACCAACAGGAAGATAGTTAACGACTACTTCAGCACCACTTTCTTTAAGCACTTTTGCTACGTCAACAGGTTCTTTATCAGCAGGAACAAATCTTTGATCCTCGGGATAGTCAAGCATGTGTTCTGCAAAGCCATCCATTAATGGTCCCATTTGAACTTCAACATCCATTTTTGGAACATCTGGATAGAAAACAGTAGTACAGTTAGGTTTTTCAAATATTGCTTTACTCAAATCCTTCCCAACTTTTCTTGCGTCTATATCAAAAGCTGCAACTACCTCTATGTCCCAGGGTTTGTATCCTCCAATGTCATAGTGCATAAGTCCGGTAATTTCTTCCTCTTTTTTATTTTGATAATAATAAATACCTTGAATAAGCGAACTTGCACAGTTCCCTACCCCTACTATCGCTACCTTTACCTTTTCAGACATTTACTCTCCTCCTTTTCTATACTTATCAGCAAGGAGTTTAAACTCCTTTATTTTACTATCAATTTCACTCAATATTTTTTCCATTTCTGACACAATTTGAGGAAATTTTTTGGCTAAACTTTCAACAATTTCCTGTATGATTTTCTCTCTTTCTTCTTCTGAAAGATAAGGCTTATTCTTTAAAGCATCCTCAATCAAGGCCATTTCTAAAAGACCTAAAGTGACAAGAAGAGGATTTAGTTCATCTGCTTTAAATCTTTGCTTTAAAAAGTTTTCAACTTGCTCATAGTTACCATCTGGACGGAATTTAGAAAGTTCAAGGTTAAGCCAAAGATCAGCGGCTCTATATGCAAGTCCTTTAATAGCTCTATTGTCTATTTTCATTTTTCTATCTCCATAAGTTTTGCTTTTGCTATACCTGCTTCAGGTGTGTTAGGATATTTTTCTATAACCTGTTGAAACATCTCTTTTGCTTTATCTAATTCTCCCATTCCTTTATAGGAAAGAGCAAGCTTTAACATTGCTGCAGGCACTTTATTTCCATTAGGATACTTTTCAATAACCTGTTTAAAGTAATTAGCTGCTGTTTCGTAATCGTTGTGAGAGTAGTAAATTTCACCTATCCAGTAAAGAGCGTTATCGGCAAGGGGACTATCAGGATACTGTTCAACAAGTTTTTCAAACGTAGACTTTGCTGTTTCAAGATCACCAGCTTCCATTGAGTTAAAAGCCTGTTTGTAAAGATCTTTATCAGAAACTTGAATTACTATTTGTTGTTCTTCTGTTTTTTCTTCATTGGAAGAAGGAGAACTAGGAACAGTCGGAGATACCGATGGAGATGGTACAGTTATAGAGGATACCGTTTTTTCTACATCTTCCAGTTTTCTTTTAAGCTCGAAAATCTGTTGTTCGTTTTCAGCTGATTTATCCTCAACTTGTGAAATTCTACTTTCAAGAGATGAAACTTTTCTTGAATTTAGTTCCACTTTTGTCTTAATAAGATCTATTTCTTTTTTTAGTTCTAAAATTCCTGTGTTAACAGGTTGTTGATTTTGAGCACAACTAAAGAACAAAAAAGAAAATATCGGAAAAATTAAAAATTTTCTCATTAATCACCTCCAAAATTAAGATTCTTCTTTTCAAGCTCACTTTTACATTCTTCAATTAGTTCTTTTACAAGCTCATCAACATGGTATATTCTATTAACTCTTCCAACGTTGCTTCCAGCAAAAACAAGTCCGTTTTCTACATCACCATTTACAGACTTTAAAAGGACATCAGCGATACAGTAAATAGAATCAGGACCTGAACACATTTTAAGACAATTGTAAGGACAAGAATGAGGTATCTTTCCTTCCTTTTCAAGCCCTTCAGTAAATGGATTTTTTACTGCATGTGCTGGCATTCCTACAGGACTCTTTATATAGATAGAGTCTTCAGGTTTAGCTTTTATTATATAATCTTTAAATTCGGGAGCAGCATCACATTCATAGGTTGCTATAAATCTTGTTGCAATTTGTATTCCTTTTGCTCCAAGTTCAAAAGCTCTTGCCATGTCTTTTCCATCAAAAATACCACCAGCAGCAATAACAGGGATGTTCTTCACTGCTTTTACTATCTTAGGAAGGGTATCCCAAATACTATCCATTGTACCAAGGTGACCACCGGCTTCTCCACTTTCGACAATTACGGCTGCTGCCCCTAATCTTTCTGAAAGCATTGCTCCCTTAGGAGTTGCAACTATTTCTATAAGTGGCATGTCGAAAAGATTGCAAATCTTAAATACATCTTTTCCAAATCCTGCCCCTTGAATTATCAGATCAGCTCCTGCATCAATAGCAGTCATTAATAGCTCATAAAAGTGAGTAAGAGCATACATTATATTAACGCCAATGATTCCATTGGGAGCTAACTCCTTTGCTTTCTTTATTTCTTCTGCTAACTCCCAAGCGTAGTGATAAGGCTTGAGACCTAAGCTTTCAACTTCTATCCCTTTACAGGTGGTCTTTTTAGGTTTTGAACGATCCTTTTCGTGAAGAAGAACTGCAGAAATAACTCCTATTCCACCTGCATTTGCTACGGCAGCAGCAAGTTTATGGAGCGAAACTCTTGCTCCCATTCCACCTTGAATTATTGGATACTTTGGTTTTAAGTTCTTGATTTTTAGTTCGGGTAACCTACTCATCCAAGCTCCTCTATGATTTTTTCTATGTCTTTTTTATCTTCGGAACTAATAATTTTAAACCTTTTTTCTTTTAAAAGTGCAGCAGTTACGCCCATTCCATCTTTAAGTTGATCAACTTCAAATTTATAGATTTTCTTTACTCCGCAAGATGGACTTTTTTCTTTTAATATACACGCAATAACCTTATCTTTTAAGAGTTCTACTACATAAAGAGTTTCATAAGCTCCTTTTAAAAAGTTCTTTGTTACATCTTTTGGGGTTCCTTTAACAGTCAAAACTTTTGCAGTTCCACTTAAAACATCTTTTCCGTCTTTGCCTAAAATTTTAGCAGGGGGTCTTGGAGTAGGAAGACCTCCAAGCTGTTCAGGACAAACTGGTATTACCTTACCTTTTTTAAAGGCTTCTACAAGTGGCTCATATCTATTATTTCCACCACTATACTTACAGTTAAATCCTATAAGACAAGCACTAACAATTAAAAGTTTATTCATCTTTGACAACCACCATGTGATAAGGTTCAGAAGAAATTTTTTCTGCAACATCTAATAAATTAGAGAAGGAAACTTCCTCTACTAGATCAAGAATTTGAGAGTCAAAAGAGCTACTTTTTCCTAAAATTTCCCAAAGTCCGGAATACCATGCTTTTTTCATTCTCGTTTCATGGTCAAGTTCAAAATTTCCTCTGAAAAACTGTTTTGCTCTATTTAAAGCTTCCTTAGTTATAAGATTAGGTAAGTTTTCCTTTAAGTTTATAAGAGCTCTTTTTACTTCTTTTTCCTTTTCAGGTGAAGTTCCTATATAAAAAAAGAGTCGTCCTGAGTTTTTTCTTGTTGGGAAAATAGAACCAGTAGAGTAAGCAAAACCTTTCCTTTCTCTTAATTCTTGAAAGAGGAGAGAACCAATACCTTCACCTAAAAGAGTATTAAAGAGCTTATAAGAAAGGAAATCCTTTTCTGAAATAGAAGGAGCATTCACTGCAAGAATAATAAATACTTGTGAAGAACCTTTTCTTTTTACTTCAACTTCTTCTATATTTTCAATTCTCTTCGAGAAATGTTGAAGTTTTCTTAATTTTTTAGTTTTAATTTTCTCTAAAAGCTTCAGAATGCCTTCTGCATCTTTTATCTTTCCACAGAAGGAAAAAACAGTTCCTTCCGGCACAACAACTTTCTTAAATTGATTGCGGATGTCTTCAAGAGTTAATGGTTTAACTGTCAACTCTTCTCCATAGGGTAGCTTTTCATAAGGAGTTCCGTTATAAGTCAAAGAAACCATCTTTTCATAGGCAAGCGAAAAAGAATTCTCTTTTCTTGATCTTATAGCTGCCAAAAGAGACTCTTTTTCTACTTTAAAACTTTCTTCTGTAAACCCAGGTTCTTCAATTACCTCTTGGAAAAGTTTAATGTAATTTTCTAAACCTTCAGTAATTATTTGAAACTTAATGAAAGAGTAATCGCTTGAGACATCAGGAATGAAGGGAGTACCAAACTGTTCTTGAATTTTTGCAAATTCTAAGGAGCTCCTTTTTAAGGTTCTTTTAAAAGCTGTTTTTAGAGAAAGAATAGTAATTCCCGCTTTTAACTTGTCTTCAATAGATGCTCCGCCTGGTAGAAAAATTGTACAGGCTAAAATATCAAGATTATTAACTTCTTGAAAGATGACCTTCAATCCGTTTCTAAGCTTAAACAGTTTCATCAGAAATCCTCTAAAGCAGGAACTATTGGTAAAGTGGAATAATTAGCATTTTTTACTATTACACTTCTCCCTTTAATTTCTATCCTGCCGTCGACAAACCATTTAACAGCTTGAGGATATATTCTATGTTCAAGCTCTAAGACTTTTTGAGACAAAGAAGATGAAGTATCCTGAGGAGATACAGGAACTACTGCCTGAACTATTATTGAACCTGTATCTATTCCATTGTCAACAAAATGAACAGTAGCTCCTGTAACTTTTACTCCATATTTAATAGCTTTTTCATGTGGTTTTAAACCAGGAAAGGAAGGAAGAAGTGCAGGATGAATGTTCATTATTTTGTTTGGAAAACTTTCTATAAAAACTTCTGAAACAATTCTCATATATCCTGCTAAACAGACTAAATCAACCTGTAAATGTTTTAAAATAGAAACTATTTTCCTGTCGTAATCCTCTCGAGAAGAATAACCATATGGATCAACATATATCCAATTAACTCCTAATTTTTCTGCCCTTTCTATGGCTCCAATGTTCTTTCTATCAACTATAAGAACAGCTATTTCTCCACTTATTTTTCCTGACTTAACAGCTTTAGCTATAGACTCAAAGTTAGAGCCTCTACCAGATGCTAGAACAGCAATTTTCATTGGATAATTACCTTTCCTGTTCCTTTTCTTATTTCTCCTATTCTATAAACTTTTTCTCCTGCGTCTGTTAATAGTTTTTCTGCTTTTTCAATATTTTGAGAAGAAACAACAATACAAAGACCAATACCCATATTAAAGGTTTTAAACATTTCTTCTTCTACGATGTTTCCCTTCTTTTGAATGAACTCAAAAATTGGAAGTACTTCCCAGCTTCCTTTTTTAATGACAGCATCAACAGACTTTGGAAGAATCCTTACAAGATTTCCAGGAATACCACCACCTGTAATATGAGCAATTCCCTTAACTTCTACTTCTTCAAGAAGCTTCAAAACAGGTTTTACGTAGATCTTTGTAGGAGTTAAAAGAACTTCATAAACTTTTTTATCCAACTCTTTAATATACTCATCAATTTTTAGTTCAAGAATTTCAAAGAAAAGTTTCCTTACTAAAGAGTAGCCATTACTATGAATTCCTGAAGATGCAAGTCCTAAAACAACATCTCCTGGTTCTATTTTCTCTCCTGTGATGTACTTTTCTTTATCAACAATTCCAACGACAAAACCGGCAAGGTCGTATTCACCTTCAGGATAAAAGTCTGGCATTTCGGCTGTTTCTCCACCTATTAAAGAACAGCCGGCAATTTCACATCCTTTTGCTATTCCTTTTACTACATCAGCTGCTGTATCAACAGAAAGCTTGCCAGTTGCAAAGTAATCAAGGAAAAATAGAGGTTTTGCTCCAACTGTAAGAATATCGTTAACACACATTGCAACTAAATCTATTCCAACAGTATTGTGAACATTTGCCATTTGGGCTACTTTTAGTTTTGTTCCTACACCGTCTGTTCCAGAAACAAGAACTGGTTCTTTATAACCTTTTGGAAGTTTATATCCAGCACCAAATCCACCTATTCCTGCAAGAACGTTTTCGTCAAATGTCTTTTTGGCAAAAGGTTTAATCTTATCGACAAGCTTTTCTCCTGCTTCTATATCAACTCCAGCATCCTTGTAAGTTAAGCTCTTCTTTTTCATTTTTCCTCTCCATAGTTAAAATTTCCATCAAAGAAAATAGGTACTTCGAAAGCAAAATGTCTTCTTGTCCATCCTTTATTTGTACCCAGTTCTCTTTCTATATGCTCCTCAAAACCCTTTACTCTTGAGTCGAGTGCATCAGCATATGCAAGAGTAACTGCTTCTAAAGTTTTAGGCTTCTTAGGAGAACCGTGTTCATATTCTCCGTGATGAGAAAGTATACAGTGAAGAAGTTTTACTTTAAGATCATGAGGAAATCCTTCTATTTCATCTATTTTTTTCGTTACCATCTCACAGCTCATATAAAGATGTCCAAGAAGAATTCCTTCAGTGGTTCTTGAAATTGTCACGTCAATTTCGTATTCATAAACTTTTCCTATGTCGTGTAGTATAGCTGCACAAATAAGAAGATCTCTATCAATGCTTTTAAACCGTTTTGCCACAGTTTCGCAAATCTCTACAACTCCAAGTGTATGTTCTAAAAGTCCACCTATACAAGCGTGGTGAATAGTTTTACCTGCTGGAGCTTTTAAAAATTTTTTAACAAATGAATCATCATAAAAAAAGTTTTCTAAAAGTTTCTTTAGGAATGGGTTTTCTATACTATCAATAACCTCAAGAAGAGAGTTAAATTGTTCCTCTATACTGAAACGACTTTCAGATATGAATTTTTTCGAATCAAATTCTTTTGAATCAGCCTTTCTAATTTCTTTTAACTTTGGTTGAACGCTTTGCTGGAAATGCTCTACATGACCAACTACAAAAACAACATCTCCTCTTTGAAATATTGTCAGATCAGCATCTTTGGGTGGTTTCCACCACAAAGCAGGAATCGTTCCTGTTTTATCAGATAAGATAAGCTTTAAATAGGGTTCTCCCGTTCTATGTTTTTTTATTTCTACGTGTTCTATAAAGAAGAAACCTTCAAATTCAGTTCCAACTGGTAAAGAACATATCTCCCTTATATAAGTGTCCACAATTTCTCCCTTTAGGTTTTTGTAGCAAAATTATAAACCATTAAGGGCTTTCAACAGAAAAAGCTTAATTCCAGTAGATAGAACTCAAGAAAATTTTCACGATTTCCTCCGCAGGATACTCTCCTCTTTAGAGGAGAGAGGAATGCGGTTATCTTCTTCTAACACTTTCTTTATAACCTCGTTCAAGTGCTGATTGATAGACCTATAACCTTTGTCTATCAACCACTTTTTGTATTCCTTGAAAACTTCTTCTTCTACTCTAATAGTAGTCTGAACATACTTTTTCTTGGTCATACTATTACACCTTGACATCATAATTTCTGAGAATAAATTAATCTTTATGAAGCGAATAGTCAAGGTCAAGCTATATCCTACGAAAGATGAGAAACGGAAGTTAAAAGAAATTCAGTTAAGGTGCAGTTATCTCTACAACCGTTTTAATTACATCCTAAGACAGCAGTATTTCTCCTTTGGAAAAGTCAAAGTTACTGATGGAATTCTCTACAAGTTAGCTAAGGGCTTACCAGAGTATAAAGCTCTCCCTTCAGACATAGCTCAGGAAGTTTTAAAGAAGCTATTAGAGGACTGGAAGTCGTTTTTAAAGCTAAAGAAACAAAAAGAAAAAGGAGAACTACCTCCACACATAGAAAAGGTAAATCCTTCAAAATACAAAAAAGACAGGAAAAGAAACTTAACTCTTCCTATGGACATCTACATTAAGACAGACAGGAGCTACCGTTTAGGGAATTACTCTTTTGAGATGACAGTTCCGAAAGATTTAAGCAGAAAAAGACTAAAGATTAGAGCTAAGTATTCAGTCTCTTATGAAAACATTAAAGGTTTTGGTAGAGCTGAAATCTTCTATAAAGCTGGGGAGTGGTGGTGTTATATATCTGTTAATCTTCAGAATTCCGAAACCAAACCAGTAGGAGAAAAGACAGCAGGGATAGACTTTGGGATTCGTAACTTCCTGACACTTGCAGTGGAAACAGATAAAGGGATAGAAGTTTTCCAGTTTAAAAGCAGAGAGCTTATCAAAGACTACAAAAGATGGAACAGGAAGATAGCTAAGTATCAGTCTCTCCTTAACAGAAGTGGAGCTTATACTTCAAAGAGACTCCAAAAACTATACGTTAAAAGAGATAGGAGATTAAAGCAGTCAATTAACTCAATGCTCAATCGTGTTGTAGAAATCTGTATTTCAAGAGGAGCTAAAGAAGTTTATGTAGGAAACCTAACAGGGATTAGAGAAGACAAAAACTTTGGAAAGCTTAATATTCTCCTACACAACTTCTGGGTAAGAGCTTATGTAACGAAAAGACTTGAAGAAAAGCTAACCGAAGCTGGAATCGGACTTAAACCGATTCCAGAATACAATACAAGCTCAAGGTGTTTTAAGTGCGGTAGTTCTGTCAAAAGACCTCATCAACATTACGTAATCTGTCCAAAGTGTGGAAAACTGAATGCAGACCTAAACGGAGCAGTTAACATATTGAAGAGAGGGAAGAAACTTTCCTCTCTTAAAATTATCTCTTTCTACCACTTTAAGTGGGTTAGAGGGAGAGTGAGCAGTTGGATGCCCGTTGTGACGGGACAAGCTGATAAACCAGCTTGTAGTCTCCTTTTGGAGACTACGAAATCCCTCTCATTTTAATTTAATGAGGGGTAGTTTAGACGTGTTTTTTAAGGTTTAATATAGGCACAACCTTCTTTTTGCAATCGGATTAATTCTACAACTCCAGCTGGTACTATTTTGCAAAATTCTAAAAGTTCATCAGGTCTAATATTTTGCTTACGAAGCGAGTTGTTACACAACAAAAATTTAACACCTATATCGGAAAGTTTTTTCATTCTATCTATGTATTTAGCAGCATTTTCTTTTTTGAGTAGCTTAACTGAAGTACCATTTGCTACTACATAGATAGATATATCCTTAGCAGGAATTTCTTTTAATAGATTTTCGATGTTATTAAGTGTCATAAGAAGTTTTTTTTCTTCAGAATCAATATGAAAAACAACTTTTGCTTTCATTATTTTTTTCCTCCTTTAAATATTATTATAATCAAAAATCCAATTTTGAAATAAAGTTAGCTGAAGCATTAATAACCGGATTGATCCATATTCCGAAAATGATTAAAAATATTGCCATAATGGTGAGAGGTATAAGAATTAGATTTTTATCAGGAGGATTATTTAGAGGTTTTTCTATTTTAGGTTCTTCAAAGTACATCTGTTTTGCAATCCAAATGTAGTAAGCAACAGAAAAAGCACTATTTAAAAGACCTATAACTGCAAGCCAAACCATTCCAGCATTAACGGCTGCTGTAAAGACGAATACTTTGCTGATAAATCCAGCCATCGGAGGAACACCTGCTAAAGAAAATAGAAATATTAAAAAAAGAGCTGCAAGTAAAGGTTCTCTTTTTCCAAGACCTTTATAATCGTCCATAGTTTTTGCTCCCCAAAGATAAAGAAAGACTGCAAAACATAAGAAAGCAGCCGTTTTCATGAAGATGTAAGCAACTGAATGATAAAGAATACCCGTTACGCTAATAGGAACTGAAAGGGCTGCAAAAGCAATAAGAGTGTAACCGGCATGAGCAACAGAAGAATAAGCAAGGATTCTTGATACTCTTTTTTGAGCAAGAGCTAAAAGATTACCAACTGTCATTGTGATTGCTGAAATTAGTGCAAATATGAAAGTTAGATTTTCAGAAATAGGTGGCAGTGCTTCGTAGATAACTCTCATAAGTGCAATAAATACAGCACTTTTGGAAATACCTGTTAAGATTGCAGCTATCTTAGGACAGGTTCCATCATAAACATCGGCTCCCCAAAAATGGAAGGGAAAAGCAGTTATTTTGAAAGCAAATCCAGCTAGAATAAAAATAGTAGCAAGTAAAACTAGAGGGTCTTTAAAGAGCTCTCTCGATAAAACATTAAAATCAAAGCTTCCTGTAAATCCATAAAGAAGAGATATTCCAAAAAGCATTGTTCCAATAGCTAAAGCTCCATTAAAAAAGTACTTAATTCCGGCTTCTATAGATTTATCACTAAAAGTAAAGAGAACCATTAAATATGTTGGCATTGCCATTAATTCCATAGAGATAATAAGGGAAATGAAGTTAGTGCTGGAGATGAGAAAAAGAGCTCCTGCGGTGGAAATAATGAGAGCTCCTATTAACTCATTAACAAACTTATCCTTGTTAGTAGTCCAGTAAATAACAAGCATAGTCATCCATGAAGCAACAAGTATAAATAGACCTATTAGTTGAGCTACGCTATCTGTAACGAAGAAAGAAGTCAGAACTTTCTTCCCTTCTCCTGAAAATAAAATCAGGAAACTGGCAAGAACGTAACCAATACTGGAAATAATGGCTCCTAAATTTCCAGATATTCTAAAAATTCTATTGATAACAGGTAGAAAAGCACCTGTAAGAGCTAATATTAGTATTCCAGCTAAAAAGTTAATATTCACCTGCTACCCCCTATTTAGATTAAAGAGCTGAGCAAAAGCATCTACTACAGGATTGTAAAGGTTAAAGACTAAGGAAGGAACAATACCAATAACTATAAAAGCTACAATGTACATTACTAAAGGAATGTTTTCTATTAGAGGTAACTCTTTTAATGATTTCAAATCCTTAAAGCACTCTTTGAGTGGACCAAAAACTGCTCTTTGGAGCATCCACATAAAAAATCCTGCACTAAGAGCGCTAGCAAGAGGAACAATAATCATTATCCAGCCGTAATAATCAAAAGCTGCAATCACTACAGTTATTTCACCAATAAAACCAGCCGTTCCGGGAAGTCCAACAGCAGCAAGAACTCCAATAACAAACATTGTCATAAGACCAGGAATTTTTTTCATTAGACCACCAAGTTCTGAAATGTACCAGGTGTGAGTTTTGGAGTGAATATAACCGGCAATCATGAAAAGGAGAGATATAATGAGAGCGTGACCTACCATTTCGTAGATAGCTGCTGAGATTCCAGCAGCAGTTATTGCAGACAGCCCTAAAAGAACAAATCCCATGTGGTTGATACTGGAGTATGCAACCATTTTTTTGATATGGTCTTCAGCAAGAGCTCTAAAGCCTGCATAAAAAATTGTCAAAACTGCAATAAATGCCATTAGTGGAGCAAAAAATTTTGATGTTTCAGGTAACATGAATATTTCCCATCTAAGAAGACCATAAGCTCCCATCTTAAGAAGAAGTCCCGCAAGAAAAACGGAAATTGGAGAAGGAGCTTGAACATGAGCATCTGGAAGCCATGTATGAAATGGAACAACAGGCATTTTTACAGCAAAGCCAATAAACATGAGTACCCATACGAGTTTAGCTATGCCGGGCTCAAGATTTACACCAAAAAGATTTGTGAAATCAAAGGTATGTGTATTTAGGAAAAGGATAATGATTCCTAAAAGAAGGAAAATACTTGCAAGATGTGTATAGATAAAGAACTTCATAGCAGCATATATACGGTTTTCTGCTCCCCATATACCTATATGAAAAAACATTGGAACAAGAGTAAACTCCCAAAATATAAAGAACCACAGTAAGTTAAGTGAAGTAAATACTCCGACCATTGGGCCTAAAAATATTAATACTAAAAAAAAGTAAGCTCCTGGTTTTTCTACATTCCAAGAAGAAAGTGTTACAGTAATTGCAAGGAAAGCTGTAACTGAAAGAAGAATTAAAGATATACCATCTACTGCTAGATGAAGATTGAAATCAAAGGGAGGATAAATTTTGTAAAACTCTTCAAAAGCAAAACCTTTATTAGGATAATTAAGTAAAAGATATATAGTACTCAGACCTAAAAATATTCCAATTGAAAGAGATAAATATTTAGGAATACTTTTATTGATTTTCTCCCCAATATAGGCAAATGGAGCTGCCAAGATAGGTACAAGTATCATGCTAAGAAGAATCATTTATTCCTCCTCATATTGCAAGAATAATTAAAGAGAGTACTATTAGACCAGCTACAAAGTAGGTAAGGTAGTGAATTAAATTACCAGTTTGTATTTTTCTACCTTTTTCCCAACAAACTAAAGCAAATTTTGCAGTTCCATTTACAGCTCCATCAATAACATTGGTATCAATCCATTCGATAGCTTTAGCGATGGAACCGTAAAAAATATTTTTGCACGTCCATTTAATAGCGTCATCTATTAGCCAACCTTTGTAAAAAAAGAAGTTAACAGCTGAACCAATTGGATGTGCAAGAAACTTTTCAGTGCTAAATTTTTTCTTATAGTAGATTAAATAAATAATTGAAAAAAGAATAAACATAACAACCATAGTTATCATAAATAAATTCATGTAAAAAGGTTCATGAACTTCTTCAAAGATGAAGTAAATAATTTTTTCCTTAAAAAAGGCAGTAATAAGAGTAAACGCTGCAAGAACATAAAGAGGAAACAGCATTACAGGATAAGCTTCTTTGGCATGTTTAGACCTTTCTGAAGGGTTACCAGTAAAGAGAACAAACCAAAGCCTAAAACCGTAAGCAACTGCCAAAACAGCTGAAACAAAAGTAAGACCAAAAATTACAGGATTTCCAAATCTATAGGATTCAGTAAGTATCCAATCTTTGCTAAAGAATCCATTAAAAGGAGGAATACCAGATAAAGCAAGAATTCCTATTAAGAATAGAAAAGCAGTTTGAGGCATGTATTTATAGAGACCACCTAATTTAAATGCATCTTTTGTATGGTGAGTCATATGTATGACAGCACCAGCTGCAAGGAATAAAAGAGCCTTAAAGATGGCATGGCTTGTAAGATGAAATATACCTGCGGCGACAGAACCTACACCAAGAGCAACGAACATAAGGGCTAAGTGCTCCATAGTAGAAAAAGCAAGAACTTTTTTTATCTCTTTGTGTACTAAAGCACCCGTTGCTGCGATGAATGCAGAAATTGCTCCTACAAAAGCAACGATAATTAGGGCATTAGAATAGTCAAAAAATGGAAACATTCTTGCAACGAGATAAACACCAGCATTAACCATCGTAGCAGCGTGAATGAGGGCAGAAACTGTAGTTGGTCCTTCCATTGCATCAAGAAGCCAAGGAAAGAGCGGAAATTGAGCGGATTTACCAATAGCTCCAATGAATATTAATATAGAAATTATGAAGCCTAGTTTTGCACTAAAAGCTCCTATAACACTTAAAGCATTAAGTTCTTGAAAGTTAACAGTTCCAAGAAAAACAAGAGAAACAATGATACCTGCTAACATAAAGACATCACCAAATCTTGTCATTACAAAAGCTTTTAAAGCTGCTTCTGCAGCGTTCTTTTTCCAGTACCAGTAGCCTATTAAAAGGTAGGAACAAAGACCTACTCCTTCCCAGAATATGTAAAGACCTATTAGATTGCTAACAAAAACAAGACCAACCATCGAACCAATGAAAAAGAGCTTTTCAAAATAATATCTGTGGGGAGATTCATCTTCTTCCATATAACCTTTAGAAAAGACTATGTCTAAGAAACCAATTCCTGTGGCAATTAAGACCATTAAAATGGAAAGAGTATCAACATAGATTCCAAGAGGAATTGAAAAATTACCAAATCGAAACCACTCAAACTCATGAGCTATTGGAGAATTTCCTATATTTAAAGCTATGTAACAAGAAGTTACGAAACCTATGGCTCCAGTGATAACTGCGACCCAAAAAGAATTCCATTTCTGTGTGAACTTTCCTACTATAAAAGCAAGTATGCTACCAAGGAAAAATATTCCAATTAAAGAGTAGACCCAAAATTCCATTCTACCACCTCAGGTTTTTTATTTTAGAGGGTATAACCTCTCCAAACCTTTTGTAAAAGACAATGATTATTGCAAGACCAACTGCTGCCTCAAGAGCTGCAAGGCCTATAGTGAAAAAAGTGAAAATCTGGCCGTCAAGATTTCTTTGAGCTGAGAATATGACAAAATTAAGGTTGGCAGCATTTATTATCATTTCAACAGAAAAAAGCATTCTGATTACGGACTTTTTTGACAAAAGTCCATATACACCAACAGCAAAGAGAGAAAACGATAAAAAAAGATAGGCGTGAATATCTGCTTCAAGTAACATTTATTCTGCCTCCCTCTTTTTTGAGATAATTGCATTAGCCATATAGAGAATTGCAGAAACTATAAAACCGAGAATAATTGTGAAAAATGAGTATTTTTCTACAAAAACTGTTCCAAGTACTTGAGTTGGATAAATTCTGTATGAAAAAGTATCTATGGCACTGAAAAATGAAACTGCTGTTCCAAGAATCAAGATTATTAAACTTAAAACTTTTGCTCCAACGGCTTTACTTTGTGGTTTTTTATAACTTTCTCCTATCATCATTATTGCAAACAGAACGAGAATGGTTACTCCTCCAGCATAAATGGCTAATTGAACTCCTCCAAGAACAGGCATTTCTATTCCGAAATAGACAAGTGCAATCTCTGAAAGAAGAACAACAAAAGCTATAGCTGCCCAAAGAAGAGATGTTGCTTCAAGTGCTACTATTGCAGATATAATGATTACTGCATAGATAATCCAAAAATAAATACTCATGATTGTTCTCCTTTTGTTTCCCTTTTTTCTAATGCTTCCTGCTTTTTCTTTTCTAACATTTCTTCCAGTTTTTTTGCTTTTTCTATTGCCTTTTCAAAATCTTCTGCTTCAAAAACATATTTTGAGAGATTGTCCCAAGTTCCAGGTTCTACGTACATTGCATAGATATCTGTAAGCTTTATAGCTTTTTCTGGTTTTGCAGGACATACATCTTCACAAAAGCCGCAAAACATACATTCGCTAGCTTTAACACGAGGTATAGCTCTTGGTTTTTTTACTCCTGTGGGAATCATTTCTATACACTTAACAGGACAGGTTCTTGCACATAGACCACAACCAATACAAATTGCTGCTTTTATAATATGTTTTCCCCTGTAGTGATAATCTCTTTTTATATCTTTATCCAACCAAACTTCCGTGGCTTTTGGTCTAAATACTGCTTTTGTTATTCTTATTAGCTTTTTAACTACTTCTGCAGGAATCTTAATTACATCTTTAAATTCCATGTTTTCTCCTTATGAAAGTAACATCTTGACAAAAATGATGAAAATAAGGTTAAGAAGAGCAAATGGAGTTAAAATTTGCCAACAAAATCTAAGCAATTGATCCATTCTTATTCTTGGTGTCGAAGCTCTTAAAACAAAAGTGAAAAAGTAAAGGACAAGTATTTTCAAGAGGAACCAAAATATTCCAGGTAGAAAAGGTCCCTTAAATCCTCCTAAAAAAAGTGTAACCGCAAGTGCATAAAGGCCAAAGAGCTCTATTAGCTTTGATAGAATTAAAAGTGCGTAGTTAAATCCTCCATATTCTGTAAGAAATCCATAAACAATTTCCTGCTCAGCTTCAGGAATATCAAAGGGAGGTCTGTCTGTAACGATTAATGTTGCTACCGTGAAAATAAAAAATGCTGGAAGTAGAACTAAAAAACTAAGCCAAGAGCTCTTTTCCACTATTTCTATATGATTGAGAGTTCCATAGAAAACAGCAGCCGCAAGAGCGGAAAGCCAGATAGGAATTTCACTGGATATCATCTGATTAACGACTCTTAATCCTCCAATGAAGGAATATTTACTCTTTGAAGCCCAACCCGCATAGAAAAAAATGGGTGGCATACTTGTAACTATTGCAAGAACAATCAAAAGATCAAAGCTTGTACTAACAACGTACGAGCTTTTTGAAAAGGGTATGAAAGCAATGATTATTGTAACCATCAAAAATGCGACAAAGGGAATGAGAGAATAAAGGAGTTTATTGGCTCTACGCTGAATAATAAACTCCTTTTGAAGAAGTTTGAAAACATCTGCTGTTGTTTGAAGGAGTCCCCATTTACCAACATAGTAAGGACCAGTTCTTAGATGGACATCTGCAAGAATTTTTCTCTCTAAGTAAAATATTAGTAGGAAAACAATTAAGAGGAATAAAAATCCCGGGAAGACAATTGCTTTAAACCAAGGTTCCATTTTTCCCCCTATCTGTCGATATCTCCATGACACATGTAAAGAGAAGCAAAAATTACTGGAACATCTGCTAGTTTAACTCCCTTTATCATTTCAGGCATAGCCCAAAGGTTGGCAAAAGAAGGAGCTCTCATCTTAAGTCTATAAGGACCAGTACCTCCATCGCTTACAAGGTGAAATCCAAAACATCCCCTTGCCCACTCAACGTTTACATAGGCTTCTCCTGGAGGGATTTTAATAGGAAATCGTACTTTGTATTCACCTTCTGGAAGTCCATCTATTGCTTGTCTAATTATCTTTACTGATTCTTTTAGCTCTTCAAACAAAACGCAGTAGCGCGCGTAAGAATCTCCATCTTTTTTTGTTACAACGTTAAAATCGAGTTCTCCATAGGCAGCATAAGGGTAGTCTTTTCTTATATCTGAAGCTATTCCAGATGCTCTTAATGCAGGTCCTGCAAGACCAATTTTAATAGCTTTCTCTTTAGGTATAACTCCCACCCCTTTAGATCTCATTTTTAAAGTAGGATTATCAATAAAGACTTCTTCATATCTTGGTATAAACTCTTTTTCAAGATAGTTAATTGCTTCTAACATTTTATCTATGAACTTTTTGGTAGGTTCATATCTAACTCCTCCAGGAACAATAGAGGAAGTTGCAATTCTTTGACCTGAATAAATTTCAAAAGAATCTAAAAACTTTTCTCTTGCAATAAGTGCCCATTGCATAGGCGTATTAACTCCCATAATTCCGACAAAACTACCAAGGCCTAAAAGATGACTAACAATTCTTCCTCCTTCACAAAGAATTGTTCTGATATAATTAGCTTTTTTAGGAATTTCTATCCCTGCAATTTTTTCCGCGGTTATAGAATAACCTGTCATTGTTCCAAAATCATCCATAAAACAGATTCTCTCCACATTAACGATAGCATTTATCCAGCTTCTATATTCAACAAGCTTCTCAAGAAGCCTAAAAACATATCCAATATCTGGATCTATCTTTACTACTTCATCTCCATCAATCCAAACCTTTAACCTCATAGGACCACTAGCTGGATGTTGAACTCCCCAGTTAAGCTGGAGTAACTTTTCCTGTAATAAACCTAAATCTTTGCCACTTACTTCTTTTCTTTCTTCTACTACAAAGGAGAATCCTAATTGAGATATATCAGCCATTATTTTTTCTCCTTGCGATGCTTCTCAAAATCATAAGATTTTCTTAAAGGAAATGTTCCCTTTGCCCATTCTGGTAAAAGCATAACTTCAAGCCTTGGATTTCCAACAAATTCAATACCGAACATTTCCCAAGCTTCCCTTTCATGTGGTTGTAAAGCTGGGAAAACATCACAGACGGAAGGAATAAAAAGTTCATCTTCCAATAAATTTACTCTTACAATTACGAATTTCTTCTCCTCTATATTTTCAATAATATAGTTTATTTGAAATCCTTCTCCTTTCGGTGTGTAATCAACAACAGAAATTGTATGAGGATAGTTAAATCCTGAATGTTTTAGAAATTTAAGGAAATCTTTTATCTTTTCTTTCTCTCCATGAACAAGCAATATGTTAGTGTCATAAGGTTCTGTTTTAAATCCAAATTCTTCCTGTATCCTTTCTTTTATATCTTCTAACATTTTTTCTCCTATGAAAGATGTCAACCCCCAACACAGAGGTTGCATTTATTTTCAACAAAATCCATAAATTGCCTTCTCTCTCTCAAAACTGCGAACATTACTTTAACCAATTTCCTCGCCGCAGCTATCAGCGCTTTCTTCTTCTCTAAACCTTTCTTAACTAACCCTTCGTAAAATCTTTTAACTGAATTGTCTAACTTGCTGTTCAATAACGCTCTCGTAGCCTGGATAATCTTGTTCCTCGTTCTGCTGTCCCCTTTCTTTGTTATCCTTCCATTTCTAACTTCGTCTCCACTGCTATTAACACGAGGAACAAGTCCAAAATAAGCCGCTACCTTGTCTCCGTTTTCAAACCTCTCTTCGTTACATACGGCAGATATAAAGGCTATAGCTACTATATCTCCTACTCCAGGTATGCTTTTTAGAAGTTCTACTTTTCCCTTAAGCTCCTCATCTTCTCCTATAAAACTCTTGATATCTTCTTCTGTCTCTCTTATCTTATCTGTTAAGTATTCTATTGTTTCTATTTGCCTCCATATCGTTTCTCGTAATGACGGAGGCACTTTCTTCTTCGTTTCTTCCTTTATCCTTTCCATCCCTTTCTTCGTGGTGAGTTCTCTCTTGTTTGTCTTTATCCCATATTCAAGCAATAGGCTATGAAGTCTGTTAATTACCCCTTTTCTCATATCTACAAAGCTATCTCTCTCTTTCATCTTTATCCTTAGCTCTTTTTCTTTTCTCGTCGGGACGTAAACTGTCGGAAGTAAGCCCATTTCATAGTAAATGGCTATCGTTTCTGCATCTATCCTGTCGTTTTTAGCACTGTTAACACCTTTTAGAATGTTCTTAAATTTGTTAGTGTTAACGTAAGTTATTTCATCAACGCAGTTCCTTATCTCCTCCGTAAAAAATGTTACTCCTGTTAAGGTTTCTACCGCAACTTTTACTGAATATCCTTTTTTCCTAAAAGTTGTTAGGTGATTTTTAAATTTCTCTAACTCTTCTGCTTCGTACTTCTTGGTATTAAGTATCCCTGTCAGACAATCTAAATAAGCTGCTGTAAAGCTGTTTTTGTGGTAGTCCACTCCGACATACAGTGTTTTCTCTACCTTCTCCTTCATCTCTACCCCCTGATATGTTTTGTGTTTTGCAACCTCTGCTTCGGAACTATTCCCATACTCCAATACGGCGCTTCCCGCCACTATAATTAGCCGGCAGGAGGCATCGGCTAATCTCCACGCACGGGGCTTATTCCCCAGGGAAAAATCCAGCCTCCTGCCTTTAAAGGTTGCCTCTTTACTATAGTCCCGAATTTCAGGGGGTGACATCTTTTATATCATCTCCTATAGTTAATAATTAATTTCTTCCATTTTGTTTGGATATTTCTTTGCAGCATTGTTTTTATTTTTGAGTATTATTTCTTTTAACTTAAGAAGTCCTTCAAGAGTAGCTTCTGGATTTGGAGGACAACCTGTAACAAAAATGTCAAAAGGAATATATTGGGAAACATCAACTGCCACAAAGTCTGAATCCCAGTATGGTCCTCCACCTCCAGCACAAGCTCCCATTCCAAAAACATATCTTGGTTCCGGCATTTGTTGGTAAACCCTTAGAAGAACTGGAAGAACCTTCTTTGAAACAAGGCCCGTGACAATTATGAAGTCAGCTTGTCTGGGACTTGGAGTCATCATAAAACCGTACCGTTCCCAATCAAAACGAGGTCCCATAAGAGCTAAAACTTCTAAGGAACAGCAACCACTACAAAAATGAACTCCCCATGGAGAGTTAGCTCTAGACCAATCTAAAAACTTTAAAATCATTCTTTTCTTCCTCCAAGCATAACGTATGAAAGAGGAATCATTAGAAGAAATGAAAAGAGGATGAATATCCATCCAAATGAAGGATTTCCTTTTCCTATTGCATAGAGAACGAAAAGAACACCTGCGATGTCCATTGCAATGAAAATGATTGCATAAAAGTAATACTGAAAATTAACACTAGAGATTATTGGTTCAGGAGCAGGAAGGCCACATTCATAAGTATCTTCTTTTACAGGATGAGGATTCTTCGGAGAAGTAACAATAGAAAGAAGCCATAGAGAAATTCCTGCTATTGTCATAACTATTACAAAGATTACAAAGTCATAAAGCATTTTCATCTCCTTA
The DNA here is from genome assembly GCF_000191045.1 of Desulfurobacterium thermolithotrophum DSM 11699. Classification (NCBI taxonomy): domain Bacteria; kingdom Pseudomonadati; phylum Aquificota; class Aquificia; order Desulfurobacteriales; family Desulfurobacteriaceae; genus Desulfurobacterium; species Desulfurobacterium thermolithotrophum. The sequence goes on along the minus strand of NC_015185.1, from coordinate 1,178,685 downwards.
TTTTATACATTTAATTCGTCTATACTAACAAATTGTAAATAACTTGTAAATATTTTGTAAATATTTTGTAAATATTTTGTAAAGTCATGATGAATAAGTTAGAATGATGTAGAATAAATATTACTATTAATATTTATTCTACGAAAGAGGTAAAGGTTGCTAACAAAGATAATACTTCTCCTTATTGTTGTTGGTATCATATTCGGATGGGATAAGATCATCAATCTTATTAAATCCTTCTTTGTTGCAAAAGAAGAGTTTAAAAAAGGGCTAGAAGGAAAAGAAGAGACGGAAGCTACTAAAAAAGAAAAACCTATTATAAAGGTAGCGAAGAAAGACTAACAAAAGCTATTTTAAAACTTCAAGCGGGTTAATCTGATATATCTTTCTGTTGTATATTTTGTTTATTTCAAAATAAATCCCACTTTTACCCCAGTCTCCTGATATTCCTGCCGTTCCGATAACATCACCTCTCTTAACTATTTGCTTAGGTTTTACAAAAATCTTGTCTAAATTACTATAAACGGTCTGATAACCTTTAGGATGTTCTATTATTACTACGTTTCCATAAGGTTTGAGAAAATGTTCATCTTTTCCAGCAAACTTTACAATTCCTGTCTCTGCAGCTTTAACTTTTTTCCCAGGATTACTGAGGATAAATATTCCAGGATATCCCTTTTCTCTAACTGTTGGATCAATTCTTCCATCAAGAGGAAACCTAAACTGAACGGGCCTATTTAATTTCAATACATCTTTATAACCTGTTAGTATTTTTAGTTTTTGCCCTGGTCTAAGAATGTAAGGCTTTCTTAAGTGATTTTCTCTTATTATCATTCTCGGAGAAACTCGGAATTTCTTTGCTATTTTGAGAACAGAATCTCCTTTTCTGACACGATAGTACTTATAAACCGGTACTTTCGAAAGAAGAGATGATTTATAGACAAATTGACTATTTTTTTTCTTTTTCGAACTTTTCTTTTTCAAATTTCTTTTTACAAGATAGCTCTTTTTTACCGGAACCTTTAGTTTTTGACCAGGTCTAATTATGTATGGTTTCTTTAAATTATTAATCTTTATAAGTTTTTTTATAGACGTCCTAAATCGCTTTGCTATTTTTGAAAGAGAATCTCCTTTTTTTACAGTATAGTAAACAAACTTTTTTTCAATTCTTCGACTTTTATTAGGTATTTTTAGTTTCTGTCCAACTCTAATTATATAAGGTCTTTTTAAATTGTTAGCTTTAATTATATCCTTTACAGATACACCATAATTTTTAGCAATTTTAGCTATACTATCACCTCTTTTTACAACATAAGTTATATCTGCAAAGGCAAAGTTAGTTAAGAATAAAAAGCTAATGAATAATATTAAAATCTGCATAGTTCCTCCTTAGAAACTATAACGCTTATAATAGCATGTAAAGCTATTACAACCAATCTTCTATCTCTTCAAAAGCTTTAAGTCCATTTTTATAACCTAATTCAAAAATTTCCTCTATATTTTCAAAATCAAAGCTAAATTGTTCAAAGCAATGGTTTACAAGAACATCACAATATTTATATCTCATTTCTTGATTTTCTAGTATTGATGCGAAGCTAACTCTTAATGAAACATCTTTTATTGAGGAAGGTTCAAACTTTTCAGATATTTCATTTACATTTGAGCAGATGTTAATGCGACATCCTGAAGCTTTTACCATTTCGGCCGGAAGACAATTTCTTATCCCTCCATCAATGTAATAATTTTTTCCTATCTGATAAGGAGTAAAAATTGGAGGAATTGAGCATGAAGCTACAACGTAGTCTATGACTTTTCCTTCAGTTATGAATTCAACTTTTAGAGTTTTTAAGTTTACTACTGTTAATCCAAAAGGAATTTTTAAGTCCTTAAAATCTATATCACCTATAAGTTCTTTAAGTTTAGCTCTTAGACCGGAAAGAGAAAAAAGTCCTCCTTTAAAGGAAGGTTTTGTCAGTTTTCTCCAATTAAGATCCAAAGAAAGTTCTCTTATTTTGTCAGGAGAATATCCAGCAGCATAGAGAACTCCTATTGCCGCACCAGAACTAGAACCTGCTATAAAAGAAGGAGATATTCCTTTATACTCAAGAGCTTTTAATAAACCTGCATGGGCGACTCCTTTTATAAAGCCGCCCGAGAGAGTTACCCCTATCTTCATTAGAACTCTATTTCATCTCCTGGATTGAGTATCTGAACGTTGATTCCTCTTTTTTCTGCAAGGGCTTTAAAGTCTTCAGGCTCAGCATCAATAATTGGCCATGTCTTAAAATGCATTGGAATAGCAACTTTTGGTTTTATAAGTTCTGAAGCAATGGCTGCATCTTTAATGTCCATTGTAAAATTCCCACCAATTGGAAGAAGAGCAATCTCTATATTTTCGTATTTTCCAAGGAGTTCCATTTCAGCAATAAGTCCTGTATCTCCAGCATGATAAACGTTTTTACCTTCTACTTCAATAATTACTCCACATGGACTTCCAAGAGTAATGACTTTATTATCCTCAATTACAGAACTTCCATGAGATGCTGGAACAAGTTTTACCCTTCCAAATGGAAAATTGAAAGTACCACCGATATGCATTGCATGAATATTTGCTCCCTTAGATTGGCAGTATTGAGCTACTTCGAAAATACTAACTATTACCGCATTTGTTTTCTTTGCTATTTCAATAGCATCACCAAGATGATCACCATGAGCATGGGTTACAAAAATATAATTAAGATCTTTAAAATCCTCTGGTTTAGCAATTTTCCAAGGATTTTCTGAAAGAAATGGATCTATAAGAGCTTTAATGCCTTCTCCTTCAAGGTAAAATGCTGAATGCCCAAGATACCAAAGCTTCGCCATTTCTCCCCCCTATAACGATAGTTTTATCTCATTAAGCTTGGCACGAAGTTTAAACCGTATTTTTCCATATAGATGATCTCTTTCGGCAAGTGCAACAAGATATGTATCATTTACAAGTTTATAAACTAAAAGTACATGTTTTTCCGTGAACAAAACCATTTCCTCTAAGCTATCTTTTTCTCCAGATATATCCTCTATGCTTTCTACTAAAGTCTTTACAGGATTTACTATATGAACTGAAATTTCCTCTGGATCTACGTCAAGGCCAGGTTTATCAAATTTATAAAGAATAAAACCTTCTTCATCTACAATCGATAATGACTTAACTTCAGGTATTGAATTAGCAATTTCTTTAAGCTTTTCTTCCATATTATCTCCGAATTATATCAATCCCCTTTCTATTAAGACTTCAGCAATTTGAACTGCGTTTAAAGCAGCTCCTTTTTTAAGATTGTCTCCTACGATCCATAAGTTTATGCCATTTTCTACTGTTTCATCTTTCCTTATCCTTCCTACTAAAACATCATCTTTTCCTGCAACATCTATAGGAGTAGGATAGACAAGGTTTTCAATATCATCCATTACTTTAACACCTGGAGCATTCTCAAGAGCTTCTCTTGCTTCTTCTAAAGAAACTGGTTTTTCAAATTCAATGTTTACAGCCTCTGAATGACCTATAAATACCGGAACCCTTACACAAGTAGGAGAGACTTTTATACTATCGTCATGCATAATTTTCTTTGTTTCGTTTATCATCTTATGTTCTTCTCTTGTGTATCCATCAGAAAAGAACTTATCTATATGAGGAACACAGTTAAACGCTATCTGTCTTGGAATTTTGTTAGGAGGAGGGACCTCTCTTCCCTCAAGAACAGCTTTTGTTTGCTCTTTTAACTCTTCTATTGCTGCAGCACCAGCACCAGAAACTGCTTGATAAGTAGATACGACAACTCTCTTTATTCTTGATATATCATAAAGAGGTTTAAGAACTACAACCATCTGGATTGTAGAACAGTTTGGGTTTGCAATTATTCCTTTGTGCCAGTCAACATCTTCAGGATTTACTTGGGGAACTACAAGGGGAACGTCCGGTTCCATTCTGAAAGCAGAGCTGTTATCAATTACAATAGCACCTCTTTTTACAGCTTCAGGAGCAAATTGCTTACTTCTGTCTCCACCTGCAGAAAAGAGAGCCATATCAATTCCTTCGAAAGATTCAGGTTTTAATTCTTCTACAACTACTTCTTCTCCCTTAAACTTGAGTTTTTTTCCAGCAGACCTTGCAGATGCAAGAAGTTTTATCTCGGAAACAGGAAATTTTCTATCCTCCAAAACTCTTATCATTTCCTGTCCAACTGCTCCTGTTGCACCAACAACAGCAACTCTATATCCCTTCATTTCTTACCTCCTATGAAAGATGTCAACCCCCAACACAGAGGTTGCATTTATTTTCAACAAAATCCATAAATTGCCTTCTCTCTCTCAAAACTGCGAACATTACTTTAACCAATTTCCTCGCCGCAGCTATCAGCGCTTTCTTCTTCTCTAAACCTTTCTTAACTAACCCTTCGTAAAATCTTTTAACTGAATTGTCTAACTTGCTGTTCAATAACGCTCTCGTAGCCTGGATAATCTTGTTCCTCGTTCTGCTGTCCCCTTTCTTTGTTATCCTTCCATTTCTAACTTCGTTTCCACTGCTATTAACACGAGGAACAAGTCCAAAATAAGCCGCTACCTTGTCTCCGTTTTCAAACCTCTCTTCGTTACATACGGCAGATATAAAGGCTATAGCTACTATATCTCCTACTCCAGGTATGCTTTTTAGAAGTTCTACTTTTCCCTTAAGCTCCTCATCTTCTCCTATAAAACTCTTGATATCTTCTTCTGTCTCTCTTATCTTATCTGTTAAGTATTCTATTGTTTCTATTTGCCTCCATATCGTTTCTCGTAATGACGGAGGCACTTTCTTCTTCGTTTCTTCCTTTATCCTTTCCATCCCTTTCTTCGTGGTGAGTTCTCTCTTGTTTGTCTTTATCCCATATTCAAGCAATAGGCTATGAAGTCTGTTAATTACCCCTTTTCTCATATCTACAAAGCTATCTCTCTCTTTCATCTTTATCCTTAGCTCTTTTTCTTTTCTCGTCGGGACGTAAACTGTCGGAAGTAAGCCCATTTCATAGTAAATGGCTATCGTTTCTGCATCTATCCTGTCGTTTTTAGCACTGTTAACACCTTTTAGAATGTTCTTAAATTTGTTAGTGTTAACGTAAGTTATTTCATCAACGCAGTTCCTTATCTCCTCCGTAAAAAATGTTACTCCTGTTAAGGTTTCTACCGCAACTTTTACTGAATATCCTTTTTTCCTAAAAGTTGTTAGGTGATTTTTAAATTTCTCTAACTCTTCTGCTTCGTACTTCTTGGTATTAAGTATCCCTGTCAGACAATCTAAATAAGCTGCTGTAAAGCTGTTTTTGTGGTAGTCCACTCCGACATACAGTGTTTTCTCTACCTTCTCCTTCATCTCTACCCCCTGATATGTTTTGTGTTTTGCAACCTCTGCTTCGGGACTATTCCCATACTCCAATACGGCGCTTCCCGCCACTATAATTAGCCGGCAGGAGGCATCGGCTAATCTCCACGCACGGGGCTTATTCCCCAGGGAAAAATCCAGCCTCCTGCCTTTAAAGGTTGCCTCTTTACTATAGTCCCGAATTTCAGGGGGTGACATCTTTTATATCATCTCTACAATTTCTTTATTTCTTCAGCAATCAAGTCTCCCATTTCCTCAGTTGAAACAAGTTTAGTTCCTTCAGAGCAGATATCTTTAGTTCTATAACCTTTAGCAAGAACTCCCTTAACAGCTTCGTCAATTGCTTTTTCAACTTCAGGCATATCAAAAGAATAAGTGAACATCATTCCAATAGAATTAATAGTTGCAATAGGATTGGCAATATTTTGTCCCGCAATATCCGGAGCTGAACCATGAATTGGCTCATAAAGACCTATCTTTCCGCCAATACTTGCTGATGGAAGCATTCCAAGAGAACCTGTAAGCATTGCACATGCATCAGAAAGAATGTCTCCAAAAATATTTGTTGTAACTATAACGTCAAACTGTTTTGGCCATCTGATTATCTGCATTGCTGCATTGTCAACGTACATATGGTTAAGTTCAACATCTTCGTACTCTTTGTGAACTTCTTCGATAACTTCTCTCCAAAGAACAGTAGCTTCAAGAACATTAGCTTTATCAACACTTGTTACCTTTTTGTTTCTCTTTCTCGCAACTTCAAAAGCTACTCTTGCAATTCTTTCAACTTCATGTTCTCTATATCTAAGAGTATTAATTCCTACTTTTTCTCCATCGTCTTCAAAAATTCCTCTTGGAATTCCAAAGTAGATACCACTGGTGAGTTCTCTAACAACCATAATGTCTACGCCTCTAACAACCTCAGGTCTTAAAGTAGAAGCATCAATAAGTTCATCGTAAAGTTTTGCAGGTCTTAAGTTTGCAAAAGCGTTTAAGAGTTTTCTCATTCCAAGGAGAGCTCTTTCAGGTCTTATTGAAAAATCAAGATTATCCCACTTTGGTCCTCCAACAGCACCAAGTAAGACAGCATCTGATGAAAGAATTATTTCTTTTGTTTCTTCAGGGAAAGGAATTCCACATTCATCAATAGCAGCACCACCAATAAGACCATAATTGTATTCAAGCTTAACATTAAACTTTTCAGAAACAGCATCCATTACTTTAACAGCCTGCTTAACTATTTCTGGACCTATTCCATCGCCTGGTAGAACTGCAATCTTAAAAGTTTTCAATTTTCACCTCCAAAGTTATTGCTAATTTTTAGTGCCTAATCATCTAACCTTTTAAATCTTTACTTCAATCCTAATTTTTGCTTTGCGTATTCCATAAGTCCACCAGCATCCATTATTCTTCTAATATCTGGAGGAATTGGATTGGCTTTGTATTCTGTTCCCTTAGTAAGATTTTTTATAACTCCCGTTTCTGGATTAATTTCAACAATGTCTCCTTCTTCTATTCCTTCTACTGCCTCAGAAGATTCAAATATGGGAAGTCCAATGTTAATAGCATTTCTATAAAAAATCCTTGCAAAGGACTTTGCTATTACAGCAGATACTCCCGCAGCTTTAATCGCTATAGGAGCATGTTCCCTTGAAGAACCACATCCAAAATTCTTTCCAGCTACAATGATATCTCCCTTTTGAACTTTTTGAGGAAATTCAGGATCTGCATCTTCCATTACATGTTTTGCAAGTTCAGATGGCTCAGAAGTATTGAGATACCTTGCTGGAATAATTTCATCAGTATTAATGTCATCTCCAAACTTAAAAGCTCTTCCTTTAAAAATTTCGGACATCTTTTCCTCCTAACTTAAACCTAATTTGAATGTACTGGAAATTATACAGAGATTATATCAGTGATACAGTATCCTTGCTAATCTAAAATTTAATAAAATAATTTTTACAATGCTATCAAAGTAAGAGAGGAGTTTTGTTGAAGTGTCATAGATGCTACTTTCCAGCTTGTTATAGAGAAGGAAAGGAATGTAAAAATTTAAAAGGAATTTTGGAAGAATTATCTGAATTTGAAAGAAAGTTACTTACAGTTTCTTCTCATATTGAGAAGGAATTTTACTGCAAATTGACAAGAGTGGAAGAACTTATTGAATTTGCAAAAAGAATGGAATTCAAAAGAATTGGTATAGCTTTTTGTATAGGCCTTTTGGAAGAAGCTAGAACTCTTGCGAAAATTTTAGAATCTTGCGGATTTGAAGTCTTTTCAGCTATATGTAAGATAGGAGGAATAGATAAATCTGAGTTAAATATTGAAAAAATAAATCCTGACACCTTAGAGGCTTCCTGTAATCCGATTGGTCAAGCTGAAGTTTTAAATGAAGTCGGAACTGACATGAACGTAATTGTTGGACTTTGCATTGGCCATGATATGCTCTTTCAAATGCACTCAAGAGCTCCTGTAACTACTTTGATTGTTAAAGATAGAGTTCTAGCTCATAATCCTGTTGGAGCTCTTTATAGCAATTACTATAAAAGAAAGTTAATTAAATAACGTTTATGAAAAAAGTTATATTAAGTTAATCAACACAGTTTTTTCTTCAAATCAAAAATATGTAGAATTTACGTGTAATTTTATTTTATTAAAAGGAGTTTTTGTTGTGATAAAGCTTATAATTTTTGATGTTGATGGTGTTATGACTGATGGTACCATTACCTATGACAGTGAAGGAAGAGAGTACAAGAGTTTTAATGTTAAAGATGGTTATGCAGTAGTTACTGCCATAAAGAAAGGAATCAAGGTTGCTGTAATCACAAGTAGGTTTTCTCCTATGGTAGAAAAAAGGTGTAAAGAATTGGGAATTGAAGACATTTTTCAAGGAGTGGATAATAAATTAAAATCCTATGAAATCTTAAAAGCCAAATACGGTTTACAGGACAGAGAAATAGCTGCTATGGGAGATGATATACCTGATTTACCTATTCTTGAGAGAGTAGGTATTTCAGGAGCTCCAAAAGATGCTGTGGAGGTAGTTAAGAAAAAAGTAAAGTTTGTTTCTTCTTTCCCAGGCGGTAAAGGAGCAGTTAGGGATTTTATTGAATATCTCTTAGGTGGAATAGAGTGAGGGAAAAATTTTTTAAAGTAGCCGTGTTTTTGGCTATTATCTCTATTCTTCCATTTATTGTTCTTATAATGCGCAAAGAAACTCCGCCTGAAAAACTCAATGTAGAAACTCACAAAAAACAGGTAATAAAAGATTTTGTTCTTAAATCAGAAGGAGTAAAAAAGTGGATACTGAGAGCCCCTAAAGCTCTCTTTGAAGGAGAAGAAATTCACTTAAAGAAACCTCAGCTTGTTATCTATGATAAAGATAAGTTTTTTCTAATTGCAGATGAAGCTGTATATTATCAAAACAAGAAGTTGGTACATCTAAAGCAGGTTACTCTAATTGGTAAAAATCTTAGAGGAAAAGCACCTTATGGGACTTACTACACGGACAAAGAAATTTTTACCACTAAAACTACATGTGAGTTTACTTTTGATAATGATAAAAGAGTGACAGGTAAAGGATGTCAATTAGAGCTTAAAGATAAAAAAGTTATAATCCAATCTAACGTTAAATCTAAATTCGGAGAGGCTATAAAATGAGATTAGTAGTTTCCTTGTTAATTTTCTTTATGTCTATTTCTCTTTCTGCTCTTGGAGAAACTAAAGAGAAAACTTCTACTCCAATAGTTATTGAATCTCAAAAGCTTATTTATATTCAAAAAAAACACATGGCTACCTATATTGGTAATGTTATTGCTCAAAGAGAAAAAACTATAATGAAAGGAGATAAATTAATTGTTTATTTTGATCCAACTGATCGTTATATCGAAAAAATAGAGGTTATAGGTCACGTCTATATAAAAGATCCAAGAGGAGAAGGTTGGTGCAATAAGCTTTATTACTATCCTGTGCAAGAAAAAGCAGTTCTTATAGGGAATGCTAAGTTAAAACAAAAAGAGAATCTTGTTGTTGGAGATGAAATAATAGCTTATAAAGATGGGCGTGTAACAGTTGAAGGCATAAAACAAAGAGTAAAAACTGTAATATTTCCAGAAGAAAAGAACAAAAACCTCATAAAAGGTGGAAAAGAAAGTGAAAAGAGTCGTTGATTTAAATGTTCTCAGAGCTGAAAACATAACAAAGATATATAACAAAAGGAAAGTCGTTAACGGCGTAACTATAAAGGTAATGGAAGGAGAGGTTGTAGGACTTTTAGGTCCTAATGGAGCAGGAAAGACTACTACTTTTTACTGTATTGTTGGTTTAATAAAACCTGATGGTGGCAGAGTTCTTCTTGGAGAAGAAGATGTTACTAATGACCCAACTTATATAAGAGCAAGAAAAGGTATTTCATATCTCCCTCAAGAACCTTCTATTTTTAGAAAATTAACAGTTGAAGAAAACATAAAAGCTATTCTTGAAATGCATGGATTTTCAGAAAGAGAAATAAAAGAAAAAACTGATTGGCTTCTTGAGAGATTTGGAATTACACATCTTAGAAAACAAAAGGCAAACTCACTTTCTGGAGGAGAAAGAAGAAGATTAGAAATAGCGAGAGCTTTAACTATAAATCCCAAATTTTTGCTTCTTGATGAACCCTTTGCTGGAATTGATCCTATAGCGGTTTATGAAATTCAGGAGTTAATTGAAGAGTTAAAAGAAATGAACATTGGAATTTTAATTACTGACCATAACGTGAGAGAGACTCTAAGGATTATTGATAGAGCCTATATAATAGGACATGGAAAGGTTATAGCGTCAGGCTCACCCCAACAAGTAGCTAAACAAGAAATTGTCAAAAAAATATACTTAGGGGAACAATTCACGTTCTAATATATTTTCCAGCTTTTAATTTCAAATGTCTTTGAGTCTCTTCCATCTATCATGTCTTTAAGTTGGCAGTATATATTTTTATAAAAGCTAGGAATAGTCGTATCTTCTTCACAATAATATTTTATTTCATCGTAACTTAATCCACTTCTTTGCTCTTGACCAGCAAAAAACCAAAAGTTAAGGTTTACGTTTCCATTAGAAACTAATATTGAAAAATTTCTTTCATTATTATCAAAAGTATTACCTGAATTTCCAGTTATTTTAAACCCTCCTTGTTCACTTTCAATTCCTTTATCTGCCCAAATCAAAAAATTGACATCTTTTTTTGTTGTTGATGGTTCAAAAATTAAATTTCCTTTAGTTCTTACTGTTTCCGGAGTTATTATAAAGACATTTGAGGTGTATTCTGTGTTTTGGTTACCTGAGATTTTTATCAAGTTGTTAGAAGACGTGCTTTCAATCCCTTTTTGAGCATAAAGAAGAATGTTATATCCTTCTTGAGAACCAGAAAAGTCTATTCCTGCATTGCTGTTAAATATAATCTGTCCTCCTGCTATAAAAGACAAATTATCAGCTGAATTATCACTCTGCTTGTTTCCTGTAAACTTAAGTTCACTACTTATTGTTACATTTTCTTTTGCCACTATAAATAAGTCTGCATCAAAATCTAAAGCGTTTTCTGATCCTATACCTTCAATGGATATGTTTTTACCACAAATAAAAACGGTTCCTGATTTATTTTTTAACAACTCTTTTAAATCACTAAGCGTTAAATTTTTATCCTTGCTGAGTTCTACATCACTACAGTATTTTTCAGGAGAAATATCGATGTTAGAAGCTTTTGGAAAATCAAAACCTGAAGGATCTACTCTGACAGTAAAAGCACTTTCTTCAAATGCTTTTTTCAACTCTTCAGAAATACTCTTTACACCCAACTGTGCATCCGTCCAGCTTCGACTTCTTCCTTTATTATGAAAACGGTTAATTCTAAGTTCTCCATTTATTGAAAAGGGAAAAAACGTAGAACCTTTTTTTTCTACGGAAGCTACAATTCTTCTTTCTGCATCATTCTTTTTACCCTTAGAATCTATTATAAAACTGTTTCCATTAACATCTAGAGTAACTGTATAAGTTGCATTACCTATTGTGCCAGAAAAAGAATAAGGAAAAGAGGTAATTAGCCTATTTTTCAATTTTATGATTGCTATTTCTACACCACTTTCAGCAGCTTTTAGAGCCTTTATGGAGTCTGAAGTGTCAACAGTTACTCTTGTTTCTTTGGTTACAATATATAAACCAATAGCTCCAGCTATTGTGAGAATGGTAATGATTGCAAGTGTTGTTGTAAGTATAAAACCTTTTTTTGCTTTCATCCTAAAATCTCTAAAAAAGTTTATTTCCAGTTTCTACAGATAACTGTATCCCCAATTGTAAAATTTCCTTCTAGTGTTGTACCATTAATAGCATATTCTACTGCATGAGTTGTGTTATTTATTGAAACAAAGAAATCCTCTATCTTTATCAGATTTCCGTCGAACATAGGAGCAGAAGAGCTGTTGCCATTTGCTCCTTTATCAACGAACCTATATAAGTTATTATTTTTAAGTTGATAGATAATGATATAATCACACTCGGGAGTGTTATTGTCTCCAAAAGTTTCATTTTCACAGTCTATATCATCTTTTTCATAATCAACATATCTAACAATAAGTTTTTTTAGTTCTAAATTCCATTCAACAGGAGGATAAGTAGTTGGGTCCTCTATTCCATATCCTGCTTTTCTCAAATCAGAATTGATTATTTCCTCTACTTGAAAAATAGAAGTATTACTTCTTGAATTAGAAATAGTATTTAAAATCAAACGATATCCATAAGAGAAAAAAATTGTGGATGCTAAAACTATTATGATACCTATTAAAGCTCCAATAAGAATTTCTATTAAAGTAAATCCTTTCCTCATTACCAGTTTCCTTTAATCTGTTCTAAAGACACACCTCCTTCATAATCTCCACTTTTAAACCTTACAGTCACTGATATTTTCTTCATATCTGTTTCAAGGTTTTCTACTGAGTAACTTATTTTTGGATCTCCAGCAAAGCCATTACAACAGGTTCCAGCATCTGTTTGACAATTCCGGATTCCAACAGTAAGACAGGAACTATCATATGGAAGAGATGTTAAATAATTTAGCAATTTATCAGCCTTGTAAAGAGCTCTCTCTCTTAGTTTATTTATCTTTGCAAATTTAATGTTGTAAACTATTGTAGCTCCAATACCAAGAATAGCTATAGAGAAAATGGCTAGGGCTATTAAGACCTCAACGATTGAAAAACCTTTTCTTTTCATTGTATTTTCTCTAAATAAATTCTCCCACTAGTAGAGTTGATAACTATTTTATAATAAATAATTTCAGATTCAGAATCCTTTATTTCAATATTTCCACCTGTATCAGGAAGCTTGTTTCTTTTGAATTTTATTCTTGTTTTTTCTAAATCTAAATTAGCCTTAATAGCAATCTTTTCAGGGGCTACTTTTTCCTTAATTGGAGAAGTAGAATTTTCAGGAACGTATATTAAATATCTATCACTCTGAAATTCTACTTTACTGCTTCCTTTCTTAAATGCTAAGCAACGTGCCCACTCCAAATCAGAAAGTATTTCCTCTGAAAAGCTTTTAACCTTGATTTTGTGTATCCAATTTATGATACTTGGCATTACCAAAGAAGAAAGAATTCCAATTATTGCAATGACGACTATTAGTTCACCAAGTGTAAAACCTTTCCTTAGCCTCAAACTGTTTGTCCTTTTACATTTCGCTACTTAATACGTCAACTTTAATGTAATCCCTTAAAACCTCTGGGACGATAACTGAACCATCCTCCTGCTGATACTGCTCGAGGATTGCAATTACAGTTCTTCCAACGGCTAACCCCGAACCGTTTAGAGTATGAACAAATCTTGTTTTGCCATTTTTGTCTCTAAAACGTATTTTAGCTCTTCTTGCTTGGAAATCTTCACAATTTGAGCATGAAGATATTTCTCTATACTTGTTCTGAGAAGGTATCCATACCTCTATATCGTAGGTTTTTGCAGCAGAGAATCCGAGGTCTCCTGTACAAAGCTCCACTACGCGATAGTGAAGTCCTAAAAGCTGTAAGACTTTTTCAGCTTCTCTAACAAGTTTTTCAAGCTCTTCGTAGGAAGTCTCTGGATGAACTATTTTTACAAGCTCAACTTTGTTAAATTGGTGAAGTCTCATTATTCCTCTAACGTCTCTTCCATGAGCACCAGCTTCTCTCCTAAAACAAGGAGTATAAGCTGTATAGTACTTTGGAAGCTCTTTTTCAGGAAGTATTTCTCCAGCGTGAATATTTGTCAGAGGAACTTCTGCTGTTGGTATAAGCCAAAGATCTTCATTTTCGATCTTATATAGGTCTTCTTCAAACTTTGGAAGTTGTCCTGTTCCTGTCATTGTTTTTGTGTTAACAAGAAATGGCGGTATTATTTCTTCATAACCGTGATTGCTTGTGTGAAGGTCAAGCATAAAGTTTATGAGAGCTCTCTCTAATTTTGCTCCCCACTTTTTGTAAATAACAAATCTTGAACCTGCAAGCTTTGTAGCTCTTTCAAAATCGAGAATATTAAGCTCTTTTGCAATATCCCAGTGAGGTAAAGGTTCAAAACAAAATTCTGGTTTTTCACCCCAGTATCTGATAACTACGTTGTCTTCTTCGTCTTCTCCGATAGGAACAGAAACGTGAGGAGGATTTGGAATGGAAAGAATCAATCTTTCAAACTTTTTTTCTATATCTGTAAGTTCTTTTTCAAGGCTTACAATTCTTTCTGATATTTTTTCTACTTCTGATTTAAGTTTAAGAGCTTCTTCTTTCCTTCCTTCTTTAAAGAGCTTTCCTATCTCTTTTGAATATTTATTTCTTTTTGCCTTTAAATCTTCAACCTCTGAGATGATAGCTCTTCTTTCACTATCAACGGCAAGAAGTTCGTCAACCATTGCAATATATTTTTTATCTCTTCTTGAAAGGAGTTCTTTAACCTTTTCTGGTTCTTTTCTAAGAAGTTTTATATCAATCATTACTCTCCTCCAGCTTTTCTTGAACCTTAGAAACAGAAACAACTACATCTTCTTTTGAAAGCTTTTGAATTCTTACACCTCTTGTGTATCTGCTGTAAACAGGTACATCACTGCTATTTACTCTTATTATTTTTCCATTCCTTGAAACGATAATTACAGGTTCTTCATTTTTTAAAGTTATTGCATCAGCTATCTTTCCTGTTTTTTCACTGAGTTTTGCAGCTATTAATCCTTTTCCTCCTCTTCTTTGAAGAGGAAATTCTGAAAGTAGAACTCTTTTTCCATATCCTTTTTCCATAACTATTAGCAAGTACACATCGTCAGGTTGAACAACTGTTCCTGCCATAATTCTATCTTCTTCATCAAGAAGCATTCCTTTGACGCCTCTTGCACTTCTTCCCATTTGTCGAACATCTTGAACGTGAAATCTAATGGCTCTTCCTCCTTTCGAAATAAGGAGGATATTATCTTTTTCTTCAACGAGACCAACGTAAATAAGTCTATCTCCTGGCTCAAGGTTTATAGCATTTATTCCTGTCGAACGTGGATTAGAAAATTCTGAAAGAGAAGTTCTTTTAACGTATCCTCTTTGGGTGACAAAGAATATGTCCTTTTTCTCAGAGAAATCTTTTACAGGAATAATTCTTGATACAACTTCTGCCCCAGACATCCCAGGTAAAAAGTTTCTTATTGATTGACCACGAGTTGACTTTTCTGTTTTTGGAATTTCGTAAGCTTTTAACCAGTAAACCTTTCCTTGATTTGTAAATATGAGAAGATAGTCTTTTGAAGATGCGGTAATTACATCTTTAACAAAATCACCTTCTCTTGTCCTTATTCCTCTTACTCCTGTTCCACTTCTTCCTTGAGTTTTATAACTTTTTGCAGAAGTTCTAGCTATGAAGCCTTTGTGAGTTAGAAAAATTACAACTTCCTCTTCTTCTATCATTGATTCAATATCTATTTCTGATTCCTTAGAGACTATAGCAGTCTTTCTCTCATCACCATAATTCTTGATGATCTCGTCAATGTCTTCTTTTATAAGTCTTTTCTGTTCTTCTCTGTTTGAGAGAACAAATCTATAGTATTCAATATCCTTTTCAAGAGCTTCATATTCAGAATCTATCTTTTCTCTTTCAAGACCTGTAAGTCTTTGAAGTTTCATATCAAGAATTGCTTTGCTTTGCTTTTGGGAAAGGCCAAACTCCTTTTCAAGGAGCTCTTGAGCAATATTTGGACTTTCAGAACTTCTTACAATTTCAATTACTCTTTCTATGTTAGTAAGAGCTATTTTTAAACCTTCTAAAATGTGGAGTCTTGCTTCTGCTTTTTTTAGTTCATGAGTAGTTTTTCTAAGAATAACTTCTCTTCTAAATTCAATAAATTCTTTTAGATAAGTTTTCAGGTTTAGAAGTTTTGGTTCACCATTTACAAGAGCAATCATGTTAAAGTTAAAGTTCGTTTGGAGAGGAGTAAACTTATAAAGTTTATTTAAAACTACTTCAGGAGTAGCATCTCTTTTTAGCTCAATTACCACCCTTATTCCTTCTCTATCAGACTCATCCCTTATATCGGAAATACCATCTATTTTCTTTTCCTTAACAAGGTCTGCAATCTGTTTTATAAGAGCAGCTTTATTCACTTGGTACGGTAGTTCTGTAATTACAATAGCTGTTTTTTTTCTAACTTCTTCAATGGTATGTTTTGCTCTTATTGTTACACTTCCTCGTCCAGTTTCATAAATCTTTTTTAGGTTTTCAGGATTTATGATTTCGGCACCTGTTGGGAAATCAGGTCCTTTAACAAACTGGAGAAGCTCGTGAGTTTCTGCTTCTTCATGATCAACCATATACTTGACTGCCTGACAGACCTCTTTAAGGTTATGAGGAGGAATATTTGTTGCCATTCCAACAGCAATTCCGGCCGAACCATTTACAAGAAGATTTGGAAATCTAGCAGGTAAAACTTCAGGTTCTGTTAAGCTTTCATCAAAGTTTGGCCTAAAGTCGACGGTATCCTTTTCTATATCTTTTAGGAGCTCTATTGAAATCTTTGAAAGCCTTGCTTCAGTATATCTCATTGCAGCTTGGGAATCACCATCAATAGAACCAAAGTTTCCCTGTCCATCAATAAGTGGATATCTCATTGAAAAATCTTGAGCCATTCTGACAAGAGCATCGTAAACTGCTGTGTCACCGTGTGGATGGAATTTACCTAGACAATTGTGAACTACTACACCATTAGCAACAAACTCATGATCTTCATCTACTTGAATATCGTAAGTAACTTCGGGTGCAATATTGGAAACTGACTTAACTTTGCAGAAAAACCAATTAAACTCCTTAACAGACTTGAGAAAGTCTGTGTATTTAGAACCTATAAGTTCTGCTTTTTTCAAGATACCAAGCTCTTCAAGAGAATCTCTGTAAAGTCTGAATTTCTCTTTTAAGCCTTTACTGTAACGGATTTTTGCTCCATCTTTGTACTTAAGTCCACATCTTATTTTCTTTCCATCAATTTGTGAGTACCAGCCTCCACCCAGGTGTTTCTCCGAAAACTCTTTGAGAAGAAGTGAACCCATATAAGGTATTTCGTCAGATTTGTTTCTTTTTAGACCGCGAAAGTTAAATTTCTCTGCTTTTATGGGTTTAATTGGAGCATTTAGTGCAGCAACAACATATTTACCCGTAATCTCCAAATAATAAAGGGAATGTTTCCCTTTTATTCTTCTACCGTTTATATATCCATCTTTTGGCGGTTGACAATAAAGTTTTGAAGGAATTCCAAGAGAGAACAGAAGTAGTTGAAGTTCCTCAACAAGTTTTCTTGAAGTAAGAGCAATAATGATAACATTTCTTTTTCTGTGAACAAAGCCGTCCGAGTCAATTAATCCTGATAAAAACGAGAGTATAACTTCTTTCTTAGATTCAAAAAGCCAAGAAGGAATCTTTTTCGTCAGAGCATTGATATTTTCATCACACTCGAGAATTTCCATAAGCTTTTTTGTAAACGAAGAAGAAACTCTTATATCTGATCGGATTTCGCTGAACGAAACAGGAATTCCTATTTTTTCAAGGATTCTTTTTGCTTTTTCCACTGCTTCAGGAAGAGAAGGTATTGTTAATCCGAAACGGTGATAGCCTCTTTTGTCTTTTTCTATCCATCCATCGCCACAGAAAAGTCCCGTTAAATAAGCAACTTCTTCGTTTAAAGTAATACCTTCTTTCCTTTTATAAGGAACATTTTTAGGATAAGCTGCTCTGAGAAGTAAAACATCTCCTTTTTTTAATTGATCAGCTTTTTTCCATTCAAACTTACCTTTAGGAGACAAAACCTTAAACATCTGTCCTGAAGTACATCTAAGCTTTATGCCGTTTTCAAGCTCTATTTCTTTAAGAGGTTGAGGAGGCATTACATAAAGTTCTGTTACTTTTCTAACCCCTGTGGAAGTAAAAACTTCATCACCAATGTTAAGATCCTCTATATTTCTCAATCCAGCAGGTGTGGAAACCTTTGTTCCTTTTACAAAACATTCACCAACAATTCTCGCGCTTTTCTTATAAGGCTTATCTGGATAAAGCCCGAGTTGATACATTGAGTAAAGAATCCTTCTATGAACAGGTTTTAAACCATCTCTAACATCAGGTAATGCCCTACCTACGATTACGCTCATTGCGTAATCAAGGTAAGATTGTTTCATTTCGTCTTCTATGGAAACAGGAATTATTTTTTCCACTGAGAAACCTCCTTTAAGGATTGTTAGCAATTATAACACTTAACTTTAACTTAGAATTTTAAAGATCATTGTAAGTTTCTTTCTACTGAATTTTTGCTTTATCAGCTTTTTCGCCCAATGAATTTATCAATTCATCATAGTAAGCTTCTTTCATTTCCTCTTCGGG
This sequence comes from Desulfurobacterium thermolithotrophum DSM 11699, assembly GCF_000191045.1. NCBI lineage: Bacteria > Pseudomonadati > Aquificota > Aquificia > Desulfurobacteriales > Desulfurobacteriaceae > Desulfurobacterium > Desulfurobacterium thermolithotrophum. The sequence continues at coordinate 1,160,403 of NC_015185.1, read as the reverse complement.
GAAGTGAGTTGGAAGAGGGTAGTTCTTTACTATTTCTTCGTATGGTGGTTCAAACTGCTCACAACCGTATTTTGAACAAAGTTCCTTGGCAATCTCAGCCCATGGAGGTGCAGCTACTCCTCCACCTGTAGCTCCCTTCCACATTGTTTCATAGCTATCCCTTCCAAACCATATGCTCATAATAAAAGAAGTTGTAAATCCTGTAAAGTAAGTATCTCTCCAATCATTAGTTGTACCTGTTTTACCAGCTACATCAAACCATTTTGTTAGATAAGATATCCTCTTTGCTGTTCCTTCCTTCACTACGTCCTGAAGTATAGATCTTATAAGCTGAATAGAAAAAGGATCTGAAACTGGTTTTATAGTTGGATATCCTTTATAAATTATTTTTCCATTTTTACTTCTTATTTCTGTTACCACGTAAGGTTCTTTTAGTATTCCATTGTCTTGAATTGCAGAATAGGCTCTTATAATTCTGTATAAATTTGCAGGAAAACTTCCTAGAACATAGGATAAGTCAAAAGGAGAGTCTTTCTTTATAAGTTCAAAGGCAATCATATTTTTTCTTATTTTTTGAGGAAAATTTAACGCTAAATAAATAGTTGCAACGTTTACTGAATGAATTAGAGCTTCTCTTACTTGAATAAAGGGAGTAAACTTTCCTGAATAATTTTCAGGTTTCCAAATTTTTTCTTCTCCCGTTTCGTTGTCAATTTGCCCAGTTGGAATTTCTAAAGGTTCGTTTGGAACGAAATCTAATGGAGACCACCCATTTTGAAAAGCAGTTAGATAAGTCATAGGTTTTGCTGTAGAACCTATTGGTCTTAAGACTTGGAAAGCTCTGTTAAATTTACTTGTTTTGTAATCTTTACCTCCAACGACAAATAGTACCTCTCCTTTTTTATTTATTGCCATTCCAGCACATTGAAGGTCTTCAAGTTTATGGATTTCTGAGTACTTTTGATCATATTTAGAAAGTATTTCTTGAGCAAACTTCTGAATTTCTTCGTCTATAGTGGTTTTTATCCTATATCCACTTGTAAATATAGAGTTGTATGGAACTAATCCTTTTCTCGCAATTTCAAATTTTACAAGGTCAAGCTCGTAACCGGCTGTTTTGGGTTTATTAGGTTTTTCAAGAGGAGTAAGTGGCTCATTAATAGCCTTTTCATACTCTTTTCTTGAAATGTATCCTGCTTTTAACATTTTTTTCAAAATGAAATCTCTTCTCTTCTTAGCTCTTACTGGATGTTTAAAAGGGTTGTAATATTCAGGACCCCTAATGATTCCTGCAAGAAGTGCGCACTGAGCTAGAGTAAGTTGTTTAAGATCACTTACTCCAAAGAGAACCCATGCAGCAGCTTTTACTCCATAAGCTCCATTTGAAAGATAAACGTAGTTTAAATATAGCTCAAGGATTTCCTTTTTCGTTAACTTTTCTTCTAGCTCTCTTGCAAGTGCAAGTTCTTTTAACTTTCTTTCTACAGTTCTTTTAGGAGACAGATACACCATTTTTGCAAGTTGTTGAGTAATTGTACTTCCCCCTTGGACTACTTTTCCTTTTGAAATATCTGTTACTGCTGCTCTAAGAATTCCAAGGGGGTCTATACCTTTATGTTCAAAGAACCTTTCATCTTCTGCTGTTATAACTGCTCTTATTAAGTTTTCTGGTATCTCTTTATAAGATGCATAGATTCTAAATTTTCCTTTATAGAAAAAGCCAATAATATGTCCATCTCTATCATATATTGTCGATGCAAACTTTGGTAAAAGTTTTTCTTTATACTCTGAAGATGCAAGTGCGTTAATACTAAGCATAAAGAAACAGATTAACAAAAAGAATCTATTCACTGTACTTCTCCATCGTTAAAACTTAATGAGTGAAAATACAGGATAACCTCTATCTGTGATTTTTTTCCTTCCATTAAGGAATGTTAGCTCAAGAAGGAAATCAACACTTACGATATTTCCTCCCAACTTTTCAACAAGATCAATAGCTGCACTCATTGTTCCACCAGTTGCAAGAACATCATCAATAAGGACAACTTTCATTCCTTTTTGAATAGCATCTTCATGAACTTCTATCTTGTCTTCTCCGTATTCAAGTGTATAGGTAGCACTTATAGTTTTGTAAGGAAGCTTTCCAGGTTTTCTAATAATTGCAAGACCTGCTCCTATTTTGTAAGCAAGAGCTGAAGCAAGAATAAAACCTCTAGATTCTATTCCTGCAACTATGTCAACTCCAAGACCAATATATCTATTTCCTATGTAGTCTATAATTTTTTGAAAAGCCCAAGGCTTGTGGAGTAAAGGAGTAATATCTTTAAAAATGATGCCAGGTTTTGGAAAGTCTGGAATATCTCTTATTAAAGACTTTAACTCCTGTATTTCCTTGTGAACGTTAAGGTCTGTTTCATTGATGTAATTTTCCATTTTACGTCCTCCTTTGCTAATCTGAAATGTTTAAAATTTTCCTCACTATTTTAACAGCTTCTTGTGCATCTTCACTGTAGTGTCCTCCTATTTCTTTAGCATATTCAGGAGTTACAACAGCACCACCGACAATTACAGGAACATCAAGTCCTGCTTCTCTTAACTTTTTTATAGTTTCTTCCATGGACGGTAAAGTTGTTGTCATAAGAGCACTTAGACCTACAACATCTGCTTTTTCCTTTTTGGCAACCTCTACTATTTTTTCTGGAGGAACGTTTGTACCAAGATCTATCACTTCAAATCCGCTGTTTTCAAGCATTGTTATTACAATGTTCTTACCTATTTCGTGAACATCTCCATAAACTGTTGCCATTACAATTTTTCCATCTACTTTTACGTTTCCTCCTCTTTTTTTGACTTCTCTTTTAATAATTTCAAAGGCTGATTGAACTGCTTGAGCAGATCTAAGCATTTGGGGAAGAAAGATTTCTCCCTTTTCAAATCTTTGTCCAACAACGTCAAGAGCAGGAATTAAAGCTTTATCGCTTATTTCCATAGGTTCAAACTCTTTTAAAGCTTCTTCAGTTGGTTTAATTATTCCTTCTTTATCTCCTTCAAGAACTTTTTTGAAGATTTTTCCTAAAATTCCTGGCGGAATACTTTCATCTTCTTTACTTTTGTCTTCCTCTAAGGATTTTTTTTTCTTCTTACCTTCACTTTCTACTTCAAAACTTATTTTTTCTCCTTCTAAGAAAGCGCAAGAAATCTGACAAATCTTTCTAAGGAGCTCTCTGCACTCTTTGTCCTCTGTTTTAGGTTTATAGTTTTGAAACTTTTCAACGTAACGAGTAGCTCCTTTGTCTTTTCCAACTAACACGTCTGAAGCATAGATAGTTTCTACCATTCTCGAATCAGCTGGATTAACAATTCCAGAATCAAGTCCTGCTTCTATTGCCATGGCCATAAAGGATGAGTTAAGAAGAGATCTTCCTGGAAGCCCGAAAGAAACGTTACTTACACCAAGAGTAGTTGCAATTCCATGTCTTTCCTTAACAATTCTTATTGCTTTAAGAGTTTCTCTTGTTGCTTCCTGCATTGCACTTGCTGCAAGATTTAAAACATCTGCAATTATGAAATCTTTTGGTATTTCAAGTTTTTGACATTCTTCTACTAATTTATCTATAATGGCTGCTCTATCTTCGGCTTTTTCTTTTAGCCCTTCATCATCAATTCCAAGAACAAGAATATTTGCACCGTATTTTTTTACAAGTGGAAGTATGTTCTTTATGTCTTTTTCTTCTCCTGAACAAGAATTGACTATCGGCTTTCCATCACACATTTTTAAGGCTCTTTCAACAGCTTCAGGATCCTTACTGTCTATCATTATTGGAACGTTAACAGTTTCAATGACTGTTCTTACTGCTTTTTCCATTGCTTGTGCTTCGTTAATCCCTGGAACCCCAACGTTAACATCAAGTATATCTGCTCCCTCTTCTACTTGCTTTTTAGCTTCTTCCTTTACTAACGAGAAATCTTTTTTCTTTAAAGCTTCTTGGAGTTTTTTCTTTCCAGTTGGATTTATTCTCTCTCCAATTATTCTTGTTGGATGGTTAGTTCCAATTATTACAAGTTCTGTTCTGCTTGCAACCTTTAATCCTTTAGTAGGATTTTTCTTAATAGGTTTTAGAGTTTTAACTGCTTCTTTGATGGCCTTTATGTGTTCTGGAGTAGTTCCACAACAGCCACCAATTATGTTTGCACCTGCTTCTACAAAAAGAGGTGCATATTTTTCAAAAGTTTCTGGAGGTTCAGGATAGTAAGTCTTTCCATCTTTTAAAACAGGAAGGCCAGCATTTGCATAAATGATAATTGGAGTATCTGTAATATTAGCCATTCTTTTTATAAGATCAACAAAGCTTTCAGGACCAAGTGAACAATTTGCACCAATAGCAGCAACACCAAAACCTTCAAATATTGCTGCAGAGACTTCAGGCGGAGTTCCAAGAAGAGTTCTACCATCAGCTTGATAAGTCATGCTTACCATTATAGGTAAATCACAAACTTCTTGAGCAGCAACAACTGCTGCTTTTGCTTCTTTTGTGTCGGACATTGTTTCAATCAAAACAAGGTCGGCACCTGCTTCGGCACCAGCTTCTATTTGTTCTTTAAAAACATCCACAAGTTCGTCAAAAGTATAGTCTCCAACAGGTTCTACAAATACACCTGTCGGGCCGACAGAAAGTGCAACTAAGGCCTTATCTTTTGCTGCTTCTTTTGCAATCCTAACTCCTGCAGCAGTTAGCTCTTTTACTCTATTTTCAAGACCATAGTGAGAAAGTTTGATCCTATTACTGCCAAAAGTGTTTGTTTCTATGATATCTGCTCCAGCTTCTATGTACTCTCTATGGATTTCTTTCAAAATTTCTGGTTTTTCCATATTAAGGAGCTCTGGAGCATAATTGACGTCTACTCCTTTCCTCATAAGCATTGTTCCCATTCCACCATCTAAGACCCATATCTTTTCTGAGTCTCTAAAAGGGTTCTCTTTCAACGAAGACCTCCTTGTTAGCTTTCAACTTTTTTGCCACAGTGTTGGCAGAGAGAGCTCTCAGAAATAATAAACAAATTTTCTCCAGAAGTTTTTTCTGGCTTTGGATGATAAAAGTCAACAGTAAACCATGCTCTTTCCCATAAACCTAGTTTCTTTAAGATTTCATAAGCGGCAATTCTTCCATCTCTAACCGCATTGACCACTGAGGAAACACCGCTCAACGAATCTCCAACTACAAAAACTCCGTTCTCAAAAAGTTTTTTTCCCGAAACGCCAAATACTTTAAAAATTTCCTTATCTTTTTCAAAACCTATTGCAGGAACTAAGTAATCAAAGTAAACTTCTCCACAAGAGAACTTTACTTTCTTGTTCTCTACTAATATAGGTTGACAGTTTGTATATATTTTCACTCCTTCCCTTATGGCAGCATTTATTTCTCTTTGTTGAGCTTTAATCTCAGTAGCGTTTCCTCTATAAAAGACAAAAGCTTCTCCTTCTTTTTTTATCGTAAGTCTTGCAACGTCAAAGGCAGTATCTCCAGCTCCAATGACTACAACTTTCTTTCCTTTTAGTTTCGGGGGATTCTTTAAAAAAGAGAGAGGATAAAGAATTTTTGGATTTCCCTTTGTAGGAATATCTAACTTTTTCTCTTTCTGTGCTCCCGTTGCAATAACGACAAAATCATAATTTTTTAGCCTTGAGTTAACTTTAGTGTTAAGAAATACTTTAATATTTTTAAATGAAGTTAGAAATTCAATTTCCTTTCTTAGAAGAACTTTGTTAAGTTTAAAATCGGGAATTACATGTAAGAGTCCTCCAAGCTCACTTTCCTTTTCAAAGATATCAACTTTTATACCCGCAGAAGCAAGATAGTAAGCTACTGTTAATCCAGCAGCTCCTCCGCCCACAACTGCAACCTTTTTGTTGATAATTGGGAATACAGGTTCTCTCTCTATTATCTCTATTTCTTCAAGAACTTTTTTTCCAAACTCTTTATGAACTTCTCTTATTTTTAATGGTCTTTCTGGAAGAGTGCCACACTTTGTTTCGCACTGGGCTGGACAAATTTCTCCAAGAGTAAAAGGAAATGGAGCTCGCGTCATAAAGGAACCAAAAGCTTTCTTGAAATCTCCCGATTCGCAATAGCTCATAAAGGTTGGAATATTAACGTTTGTAGGACAGAAATCTTCGCATGGAGATGTTTCTCTTTTAGTTCCTCTTTTTGCATCAAGAAGTTGCAAAATATAAAGAAAAAACTGAGATAAAATGAGGGTCACTGAACCATAGTTGAGTTTAAAGCCTATTAAGTAGAGATAGTAAAAAGGAAAAAGAAATATCAACAAAAAAGCAAGTCCTGAAATCCAACGTCTTTGGTATAACTGTCCAAGTCCTGGAAAAAGTAGCGAAAGGTAGAAAGCTTTCTTTCGCTCTTTTAGAATCCGTTTTCCTCTTATATGAAATTCAAAATCAGGAAAATTCAATTCATATACCCTTAAAACGTTAGTTTGTAAATCAACGAAGTTACCCTATAAAATAATAGGGGATTAAATTCAGATTTCAATTTTGTGACTTCCTCTCTTCATTAAAGATTTGTATTTCTAACGATTATTGTTGAAGTTCAGATAGAAGGTGGACACCCTAAAATAACCTTTGAATCCCAGAAGGAGGTGTCCACCGATGAAACAATTGAAAAGATTCAAAGGAACATCCCTCCATATATCAAGCACAAATACAGCATTCAAAGAAACCCTGAAAGAAGGAAGAAGAGTAAAAAAGAAACTTGACCTAACAAAAGACAGAAATGTTAAAAGGAGACTCAAATGGATAGAGTATTACCACAAAACAGGCAACGCCAGAAAAACATGCAGATACTTTGGCATCAGTCCAACAACCTTCTACAAGTGGAAAAAAAGATACGACAAGTACGGGATAGAAGGACTCCAAGACAGAAACAAAAGACCTCATAAAGTAAGACAACCCCAAACAGAACCTGAAATAGAACACATCATCGTCACAATAAGGGAAAAATTCCCAACCTGGAGCAAAGAAAAGATAGCAGCCTTCATGGAAAGATACCTAAATGTAAAAATATCATCCTCTACAGTTTACAGGGTTCTCAAAAGACACGGACTAATAGAAAGAACCTGGAAACTAAAAAGTACCTACAAGAGGAAGAAACAGAAAGGGAAAAAGAACCGCACCAGAAAAGGACTAAGAGCAGACAAACCAGGAACAATCCTCATGGACGTTAAATACCTCTACTGGTGCGGTAAAACCTTTTACCAGTTCACGGCAATAGACAAGTTCACCCGAATAGCATTTGCCAAGGTTTATTCTACAAAAAGCAGCAGGAGCGGAAGAAGGTTTTTTGAAGAACTTGAAAAATTTCTTCCCTTCAAGATAGAGAAAGTTCAAACGGATAACGGGAGCGAATTTTTAGGGGAGTTAGACGAATATCTTAAAAGAAAAGGGATAGAACATACTTTAGTTATCCGAAATCTCCCAAGACTAATGCGCATGTAGAAAGGTTTATTCAAACGACAGAAAGTGAACTATGGATGATAGAAGGAACAGAACCGACTGTTGATGAGATGAATAAAAAACTTTTTGAGTATTTAAAGATTTACAACTTTCTTAGACCCCATCACTCTTTAAATTACAAGACTCCCGCTGAGAAGTTTGAGGACTATATTAGAAGTCATCAAGGTGTCCACCATGTATTGAACTCGAACAGAGCCTTGACAAATGTTAAATAAGGTTTAAATTAGAGTTAAATTCTTTAAAGAAGGCAGTACCGGAAATACGAAAGCCCTGAAGGCATGCCGTTTCTGCCTTCAGGGCTTTTTTACTTTAAGATGAATTTAAGGAGAGGTAAGACACATGGAGAAGCTTGTTGGAACAGTTAAGTGGTTTGATTCAAAGAAAGGATACGGCTTTATAACAGCCGACAACGGACAGGATGTATTTGTTCACTACACAGGAATTGCAGGTACAGGTTTCAGGACTCTTGAAGAGGGCGAAAGAGTTTCTTTTAACATCACTGAAAGCAACAAAGGTTTGAAAGCTGTTGATGTTGAGAGAGTTTAATTAAAAATTAAACTTAATTAAAATCAGTTGCCACGGCTTACGTCTGAAACGGCGGCGTGAGTCGTGGCAATTTTTATTAAGAAGGGAGAAAAAATGGAATTTACGTTCAATCAACTTGATTTAAAAGTTCAAAAGTCTTTGGAAGAAATGGGATTTGAGAGTCCTACTCCTATTCAGAAAGAAGCGATTCCTCTTGCTCTTGAAGGATACGACATTGTAGGACAAGCCCAAACAGGAACAGGGAAAACTGCAGCCTTTGGTATCCCTATAATAGAAAACATAAATTCGCGAGAAAGAGGTGTTAAAGCAATAGTTCTTACTCCTACAAGAGAATTAGCAATACAGGTAGCTCATGAACTTTCTCTTATAGGAAAGAATAAAGGAGTTTCTGCATATCCGATTTATGGGGGCGTTTCTATTGAGAGACAAGCAAATATTCTAAAAAGAGGAAGAAATCAGATAGTTGTCGGAACTCCCGGAAGAGTAAAAGACTTAATAAGTAGAGGACTTTTAAAGCTTGATAGGGTAAGATTTGCTGTTTTAGATGAAGCTGATCAGATGCTTGATATGGGATTTATAGAAGATATTGAAGAAATCCTTTCTAAGACACCTAGAGAAAAACAGACTTTATTATTTTCTGCAACTATGCCTTACGAAATTAGAAAGCTTATAGACAACTATCTTAAGTCAGGTTATAAAACCATTAAAGTTGGAAAAAATCTAATAACTCCAAAGGTTCATCAGAGGATTATTTTTGTTAAAAGCGAAGATAAGTTAAAGGCTTTAGAAAAGCTTTTAAAAGAACATCAAGGAACCTCTACAATTGTTTTTGTTAAAACAAAAAGAGATGCTGCAGAGATAGAGAAGGAGCTCCAAAAAAGAAGTATCAATGCCAGAGCAATTCATGGGGATCTTTCTCAAAGACAGAGAGAAAATGTGATGAAAGCCTTTAAGGAGGGTAAAGTAAAGACCCTCGTGGCAACCGATGTTGCGGCAAGAGGTATTGATATCAAAGACGTAGGATTAGTCATAAACTATGAACTTCCAGAAAATCCTGAAAGCTATGTTCACAGAATCGGAAGAACTGGAAGAGCTGGTAGAGAAGGAACTGCAATCAGTTTGGTCGCAGATAATGAAAAAAGGAGAATTTACAGGATAAAGGGATTGAAGCACATTAAGCCAGAAAAATTTAAAGCAAATGATTTAAGAGATCTTAAACAAGACCTCCTTTCTGCCGACGTTGGTAAAGTTTCAGAAAAAATTAGAAAAGTAGCTAAGGAGCTCTTAAGAGAAAGAGATCCTGAAGAAGTTATTTCTCTTTTAATAGCTAAACTAATTTAAATTTTTGCGCCCCCAAATTAAATAGTCAAAATGAGGGGGCTTAATTTAACTTAGATTGCTTTTTTCTTTATAAAGTGGAAGAACATAGGGATAATCCATAAATTAACAAAAATTGCAAACAATAATCCTCCAATAATTGCTATTGCCATATCTTGAAGTATTTGGGTACCACTTCCAATAGTCAATGCTATTGGAAGCATAGCAAAAGAGTTAGATAGCATGGTCATCATTATAGGTCTAAATCTTGTAGATGTAGCAGCTACAATTTTTTCTGTTTCTGAAAGGTGATTTTTTTCACTCATCTTGTAAAAGTCAAAGATTAATATGTTGTTGTTAATGGCAATACTGAGAACTATTAGCATTCCCATGAAAGCTGTAATATCAAGCGGTTTTGCTGTTAAAAGCAAAGCCATAAAAACCCCTATAAGTGTCAAAATGAGTGCCAATAAAGTAGAAATAGATATTTTGAAATCTCCAAACTGAAACATTAGAGCAGTTAGTATGATAACTATCGATAGGATTATTACAAAAAGCATTTCTTTAAATGATTTTTGTTGTTCTTTGTAAAATCCAGAAATAACGGGAGAAATACTAGAAGAAATTTTAGCCTCTTTTATAACTTTTTGGATTATTTCAACAGCTTTAGACATATTGTTTCCTTTGAATCTTAAAGTTATTACAGAAACTGGGGAAAGATTGTAATGTGTTATTTCTGGTACTTTATCTTTAAAAGAAATATCTACTACATAAGAAATAGGGATTAATTTTCCTAATTTAGGAGAATAAACCTTTAATTTTTGAATTTCAAAAAAACTTTTTTTCTGAGAAGATAAAAGACGAATATTAATTATTTTTTCTCCTTGCATAATATTTCCTATTACTTTTCCCCAGTAGATACTGTACAGTTGGTTATATATATCATTAACTGTTATTCCATAGAGAGCTTCTGCATCTGGTTTAACACTTATTTGGATTGAAGGAGAAACATAGTTAGTTTTGAGATTTACTTCTTCTAAAAGTGGTTGTTTCCTTAATATATCTCGAAGATACTGACCGGTTTTTATAAGTTTCTCTGGATCGGAACCGTAAAGGATGATGGAAATAGGAGCTTCTGCTCCCATTATATCTCCTAATCTATCTTCCAATACTTGGGGTAAATCAAATTCCTGTAAGTTTGGAAAGCGGGAAAGAACCTTTGCTCTGAGTTCTTCTTTAATCTGGAAAATACTACGTTTTCTATTACTTTTTAAGACAACAAGAAAATCTCCTTTACTTGGTTGAGTAACAATGTGTCCTAAGGAAGTTCCTATTCTTAGTGTCCAGTTTTCTACTTCAGGAATACTATTTATTATTTTTCCTATTTCCATGGCTTCTTTGTAAGCTTCTTCTAAAGAAGTTCCTGGAGAAAATGAAAAATCTACTACGAGATTTCCTTCATCCCATTTAGGTAAAAATGTTGAAGGTAATGCTTTGTAAAGAACAAAAGTCGTTAATATACCTATGATAATTAAAGGAACCGAAAGATAATCGTATTTGAGAGCTCTTCTTAAAAAGTTGGCATACTTTTCTTTAAGTCTTTCTATCAAGTCAACTTTTTTCTCTTCTTTTTGAGGTAAAAGAATATAAGCTACTATAGGAACAAAAAATATAGCTAAAATTTGGGATATTATGTATGTTGCAACCAATACCAAAGCTAACTGTTTAAAGAAAACTCCTACAATTCCAGAAACTAAAAGCAACGGAATAAAAACAATGATTGAAATAAGAGTTGCAACGGTCATTATGGGAATTATCTCTTTTGAGCCTTCAATTACAGCAGTTAACTTATCTTTTCCTTTTCGTAAGTGTCTTTCTATGTTCTCTGTTACTATGATTATGTGATCAATTAGTCCGCCTATAGCAGCTGCTAGTCCACCAAGAGAAAAAAGATTAAAGTCCAGCTTAGTAATCTTAATTCCAATTATCGTTATGAAAAAAATTACAGGAATTGTGAGTAAAGTAGCCAAAGAAAGTTTAACTTTTCGTAGGAACAGGTATATGATAAAAACAGCAATTACACTTCCAAGTAGTATAGCATCTCTTACGCTTTTAATGGCTTCTTCTATAAAGAGAGTAGAATCATAAGATTTTTTAATTATTATTCCTTGCTTTTTTAATGAAGCATTTATCTTTCCTAAGAGTTCATCAACGTTTTTTACTACTTCTACTGAGTTAGCGTTTGGTTGACGAAGAAGATTAAATACAACAGCGTTTTTGTACCCTGAAAATGCAGAAATTGACTTTACAGGAGTATGAGATTTAACGATTATAGCTATATCGGAAAGACTAATGAATTTGCTGTTTGAAACAGGAATTTTAATTTTTAAGAGTTTGTATATGTCTTTAGACTTTTGATACAAAGAAATAATATATTGTTTATGGGGAGAATCTAATTTTCCAAGGAATTTGATTTTAGTTTGTTCTCTTAAAATTGATACTACTTTACCGATATCTATGTTGTAGTTTGCAAGTTTTTTTAAATCAACAATTACGTGATATTCTTCCCATTCAGGTGCCTTTATTTCTATGTCATAAACTCCTTTAATAGAAAGAAAGAGGGGTTTAAGTTGATAATAAAGAATTTCTGTTAATTTATCTCGTGGCAAAGAATTGGAACATATAGCGTATATCGCTATTGGATAAATACTTGGAGTTGCTTGTCTTACTACTACATTAGCAGTTGAAGGTAATCTGTTTTTTAGTTCTGCAACTCTTGCCTGAACAAGTTGATAGGCCAAATATGGATTTATTTTCCAGTCAAAGTATATGTTTATTTCCGTTGAACCAACTGAAGTTTTGGAAACTATCTTTTCTGCATCTTGAACCGTTTTTAGAGATTCTTCTGCTGGTTTAGTAACTTCTGAAAGCATTTGCTCTACGGGAACAAAGCCATTTTCAATAGTTACCTCAATTCTTGGGAAAAAAACGTTAGGGAAAACACCTCTTGGTATATCTTTTGATACTAAATAACCAACAAGAGATAGTATTAAGAGGGTTAGTGAAATAGCAAACTTTCTTTGTAATATGAATAAAAAGATTTTTTCTCCTTTCATCTTATTGTTACCTCTGTTCCATTTTGAAGCCGGTAAGAATTAGAAATAACTATAAGGTCTTTGGATGATAAATTTCCTGTTACTAATACTTCATTACCTAAATCTTTTAAAACATTTATTTGTTTCATTATTGCTTTATTGTTTTTCACTATAAACAAGATGGGCTTATTGTCCTTTATGACTATAGCTTCTTTGGGAACTACAAGTCCTTTTAGTTTTTTTATAGAAATCTTAGCAGTAAACTTATAGTTTAAAGGAAGAGATAGACTGTTAATACCTGAAACCTTAACTTCTACTAAGTTTCCGTTGGTAATAGGAATAACCTCTTTAATTTTTCCTATATACCATTTCTTAAGAATTCTTACTTTTAATTTTTTATTTGTTTTTATTTCGGAGAGATACTCAATTGGAAGATATAAGGATAAATAAGTTTTTTGGAAATTATAGACTTTTGCTATTTGTGTACCAATTTTGATGTATCCTTTGTTAGGAACTATTTCTAAAACATATCCATTACACGGAGATATTATCTTAGAGTAATTTTCTTGAAACTGAAGTATTCTGAGTTGATGCTGTAAATTCTCAAGTTCTATTTTTTTATTCAAAATAGTATTTTTTAGATTAACTAAATCGTTTTTAGATATTAATCCTAATTGAAATAACTCTTGGTAATTTTTTAATTTTTTATTAAAGTTTAAGAGCTCTCCTTTTACAAGACTTATTTTATTTTTTAAGGAAAGTACCTTTGTTTTTAAAATTTCATTTTGGATCTCAGCAATTACTTTTCCTTTTTTTACAGAATCTCCTTTTCCTACATATGTTGTAATGTATCCTTCTGTTTTTGAGGTAATAGCACAAACATTACTTAAATCTATTTGTCCAGGAACTTCCACAGTTATATCTGAAATTTTTTCTATAGGTTTAAAAACTTTTACTGGTACTCTTGTTTTCTTTACTATATGTGGAATTTCGTCGTCATCAAAATCAAAAGCGTAAAGCTTACTTGACATAATAAATATAAAGACCAGTGCGTATAAAAGCTTTTTCATCTGTAAATATCTCCTTTTGATAGATGTTTTAATAGCTGATATTTAAGGTAGATTCTATATTTCGTTTTTATATAAGATTCTTTTGCTGATACGTATTCTTTATAATAATTGTCAAGTATTGTGAAATCACAAAGTTTCATTTCATACGCTTTTTCGTACTTATCAAGAATGTCTTTTAGAGCTCTACACCTTTTTTTAAGTAAACTAAGACTTTTTAGCCCTGAAGAAACAGAGTTATATAAAGAATTGATCTTTTGGATTAGCCGTATCTTTTCTTGGTGTTTAAGTATATTTAAAGTTTTTTCCTTTGTTTTTATACTCAGTAATTTATACTTCTTTCCATTATTAAACACTTTAAAATTTAAAGATGCTCCTATAGAGTACTGATTTCCATTTCCTGTTGGATCTTTATTGATCTGATATTCAGAAAAAATAGAAAGAGTGGGAAGCCAATAATTCTTTTCCTTGAGGTAGGTTGTTTTTAAAATCTTTTTATCCAATTCTAATAGCTGTAAGTCTGGATTGTTGTGTAAGACTTTAGCCTTTAAAGACTGCAGATTTTCTAATTTATTAGGTAACTTGACTTTTTCTAATTTAACTTCTTTAATCCCACACAAAGTTTTAAGATTTTTTTCGATAATATTTATATTTCCTTTGTAATTTACAAGTTTTTCTTTTTCTTTTAGAAGTTGTGATTCCCATTTACTTGATTCTATACTTGGAAAAATACCACGACTAATAGCTTTTTGAGTAAATCTTAAGTTTTTTCTTATCCAAATAATCCTCTCCTCTTGTAGCTTAAGTAATTCGTTGTACATCAAAAGAGATGTATATAAACTTAATATATTTTTAAAGAGTAACTGTTTATCTTTTTTAACAAGAACATTTGACTTTTCTTTCTGAATTTCATTTATTCTTACATCGTATTGTGTTTTATTGAAAAGATCAATGTCGTCTGATATAGCTATTAAAGAAAAATTATATGGATGTGTAAGTTTTGTATCTATCCTTGAATAAGAAATCTGAGAATTTAGATTTAAAAATCTATTCTTTTTTAAGACTTTGTTAAGCTGATCATAATACTCTTGATTGAGAGAAAACTTTTTACTTAAAAGTAGATTTTTCTCTGCTTGTTTAAATAATTCAACAATTTCTTCACCTTTAGTATTTTGATAACTTAAAATAAGTATTAATGCAATAATCCATTTCTTTTTCAAAATCTTACCCCTACCATTAAGTTGTTTTTACTAGGCAGTAGTACTATTTTTTTGTTTAAATGTCTTTTGGAAAAGAAATAACCAACTGCAAGACCTATACCAGAAGACATAACTGTATCTGATAGCCAGTGTTTATTCTTATAGACACGTGCAAAGTTAACAGATAGAGGAATTAGATAAAGAAGTGGTTGTTTATAGTAAACAGCATAAGGTGTAATCATCGACCATGCCATTACAGTATGCCCAGAAGGAAAGGAATGAAATAAAGTGTCTTTTTTAAATGGCTTAAATCTAAATGGATTATCAGTACCGTAAGGTCTTTTTCTACCAACAGCTATCTTAATACCTATTGTTAGTAGTCCAGCTGTTAATCCAGATTCAAAAGAGGTAACAGAGGCTTCTAAGAGTTTGTAGTTATTATTCAAAAATCCCCATGTGCCAAGAGCAGTTACTGCAGGAAAGAGAATATATCCACTTCCAAAATAATTTGTAAAGTCTGCGGTATTTTTCAACGTTGTATTCTGGTGATTCAAAACATACGTTCTTGTTCCCTTATCTAAAAAGAAACTAAATCCAAGGAGACCTCCAAATGTTAATAGCGAGTTCTTGTTAGCTTTTAACCCTTTAACTGTATAGAAAACATCTTTTTTATAGGTCTTTAATAAATTTGAAGAACTACCAGCAAAAGCGTTTACTACGTAACTAAACCATAAAACGAAGATAAAGAACCCTCTCATAAACTATCTCCTTAAAAATTTCTTTAAAAAAGAGTTAATATTTCAACCTTACAGATGCCTTACAAATTTTTCTTAAAAGCAATGTATATAGTTGTTCCTTTGTTGAGTTTACTTTCAATTTTAAGAGAAGCACGATGGAGCTCTGCTATTTCTTTAACGATTGATAAACCTATACCTGTTCCTGGTTCCTTTAAATCGCACTCTTTTACTGTGTAGAACTTTTCAAAGACTCTATTAATTTCTTTTTCAGGAATTCCTACACCAGTATCAGAGATACTAACTCTTAATTCCTGTTCTGTATTTTTTACATCAATATTAACACTTCCCCCGTATATATTGTATTTTATTGCATTTTCAAGAATATTTACAAAGAGCTGAATGAGAAGTGTTTTATCACCCTTAATTTTAAGAGATTTATCTTCCTGCAACTTAAAGCTTACTTTTATATTTTCTTTTTCTGCCAGAGGAGTTACAAGATTTATCGATTTTTTTATTACTTCCTTTAAATCAACTTCTTGAAAGGAAATTTTTTGTTTATCAAGTTCTATTCTAGAAAGAATAAGTAGCTTCTTTACAGTATCTGTCATTTGAGAAATTTCTTCTTTAATATTCTCTAAAATTTCCCTATATTCCTTTTGTTTTCTCTCTCTTCTGAGGGCTATTTCCACTTGAGATAGTATTACCGTTAATGGAGTTTTAAGCTCATGAGCAGCATTTGATAAAAAATTTTTTTGATTTTCTACAAGTCGAAAGATTCTATTCATTAAGTTGTTAAAAGTCTTAGCTAAAAATTTAAATTCTTGTGGACATTGATGTCCACAGTTAATTTTATAATTCCCAAAGTTTTTTTCAGAAATTGATTCTATCTTTAGGATAAGGTCTTCTAAATATTTAAATTCTGAGTTTAATTTTCGATAGATTATTAATCCTCCAAGGAACGTTACTCCTATTCCAAGTAGACTTATGCTAAGGACAAACACGTTAAGAGTCTTTTTTAAATCAGAAACATTTCTTCCTAGAATTAAGGAAACCCCTGGAATAGCACTATTTTCAACTTTTACTGTAGAAAAGAGATAATCATTGTTTTTTAGTTTTAATTGGAATGTAGGTGACTGAAAGCTTATGTTTTTAGGAAATTCTGGCAAAGAACTATAAATTACTTTGTTATCTTTAACTAATACTAATACTGATTCTTTATTTTTAGGATTATATGTTTTAAGTGTTTCTTCAGATATACAAATGTTAGAAATCCTGACATCGGGTAATTTACATTCTTCACCGTCATTTTCATCTATTAAATCGTTTAGTATCTCTTGAGATTCTGCTTTTAGGGAATCTTCTGTAATATGTAAACTTATTTCTTTTAATAAAAATGCAGAAGCAATACTTAGAAAAACTACTAAAAAGCTCATAATTAAAATAGAAAAAAGAATAATTCTTCCTTTGAAGGACTCTTTTTTAATCATCTTTTATCATATATCCAAATCCTTTAATAGTATGTATTAGCTTTAGAGGATAGTCTTTATCTATTTTCTTTCTTAATCTATTGATTAAAACTTCTATAGCATTAATACTTACAAATCTATCTGTAGAGTAGAGACTATCTATAAGAAATTCTTTACTAATTACTCTGTTTTTATTTAAAGCAAGTAATGTTAAAGCTTTAAATTCTTTCTTTGTAAGTTTTATTTCATTTCCAGCTCTTTTTACAATCTTTTTGTTTAAATCGATTTCTAAGTCTTTTATTTTGATGAATGAAGTTTTGGATTCAGATTTTCTCCGAAGTAGAGCTCTTATCCGTGCAAGAAGTTCATCATAAGAAAAAGGTTTTGTTAGATAATCGTCAGCTCCACTATCTAAACCTTTTACTTTATCTTCTACAGAATCTTTTGCTGTTAGCATTAAAATGGGAGTTTTAACTCCCTCTTCTCTCAATTTTAACAAGAGCTCCATTCCATCTAACTTAGGAAGCATCACATCTAAGATAATAACATCGTAACCATAACATCTACCTAAGAAAAAACCTTCTTCTCCATCGTATGCTACATCCACAATATATCCTTCTTCTTCTAAACCTTTCTTTAAAGTATTTGCCAATAGTTTCTCATCTTCCACTAAAAGTATTTTCATCTCATTTCATTTTGAAATATTCGTAATTAGCTACCCAGCAATTTTTCTAAATTTTTCGTATCTCTGTTTTACAAGCTCTTGAGGAGTCATTTTCAAAAGTTCATTTAAAGCTTTTAGTACATGTTCTTTAAAGTTTTTAAAAGTAGTTTCGTAGTCTCTATGAGCTCCCTCTATTGGCTCTGGAATAATTCCGTCTATGGCTCCGAGTTTTAGAAGATCTTTTGAAGTAAGCTTAAGAGCCTCCGCAGCTTCTTTTACTTTATCTTGGGATTGCCATAAGATAGCTGCACAGCCTTCCGGAGATATAACAGAATAGATGGCATTTTCAAGCATTAGCAATTTATTGGCTACACTTATTGCTAAAGCCCCACCTGAACCTCCTTCTCCAATAACAACGCTGATTACAGGAACCCTCAGTTTTACCATTTCAAAAAGGTTCTTAGCTATTGCCTCTGATTGTCCGTGTTCTTCAGCTTCTATTCCAGGAAATGCTCCTGGAGTATCGACAAGAGTTACTATTGGTTTTCCTAGTTTTTCAGCTAACTTCATAACTCTTAACGCTTTCCTGTAATCTTCAGGAACTGGCATTCCAAAGTTTCTTGCTATCTTTTCTTTTGTATCTCTACCTTTTTCCTGTCCTATAATGCAAACTGGTATTCCTTCAAACTTTGCAAATCCGGCAACTATTGCTTTTCCATCTCCGTAATGTCTATCTCCATGGAGTTCAATAAAATCTGTAAACACATTGTTTATGTAGTCAATAGCATGAGGTCTATCAGGATGTCGGGCGATTTGAACTTTATCCCAGGGAGTAAGACTTTCATAAAACTCCTGTATTTTCTTCTGAAACTTTTTTTCAATTTCTTCTATCACCGGTTGTTCGAATCTTCCCATAGATTTTAATTCCTCTATTTTCTTTCTTAATCTATCAACCTTTTTCTCAAATTCAAACAGAATAGACATTTTCCACCTCAGCAAATAGTTATTCTCTCCTTAGGAAGCAACCTTTGAAGTTCTTTTAAAACTTCAGGCTCAATAGGCAAAGAGTAATCAGGATGAAGTTGCAATTTTACAAAACAATCTTTTAATTTCGCTTCAATAATAACAGGTTTGCCTTTACCATTTCGATTTTTCTCTATGAATTCCTTAAGTTTATAGAGAAACTCATCTTTTATCTCCTCATCATAAATTTTTATTGTAATGTTTCTTATATTTTTTACTATTTCATCGTTAAGAGGCAAGATATCTTTAGCTATTATAGTTTTTGATTCCTCTTCTTCTCTCACGCTTCCTTCAATAACAACAACATTTCCTTCTGTTATTTGTTCCATTTTTTCTCTGTACAAGTTTGGAAAGACAAGAATAGAAACAGTTCCTTCAAGATCTGAAATTTCAACTGTTGCCCACAGATCTCCTCTCTGGGTTCTCTTGGTTGTTACTTCAGTTATTGCACCTGCCAACTTCACTTCTTGACCGTCTTTCCAGCTATCTTTTTCAGATGTTAAATCGAAACTAAACTGAACAATATCTTTATACTCAAGAAGAGGATGACCTGAAAGGTAAAAGCCTATTGCCTGTCTTTCGTATTCTAGCTTAATTCTATCGGGCCATTCCCTAACCTTTGGAAATTCTTTATTTACGATTTTTGTTTCGTTATCAAAAAGGTTCATTAATCCTTTGCTTTTTGTTTTCTGAAGACTTTGAGCAACAGACATTGCGTTATCTAGAACTTCAAGATTTGCCGCTCTTGAAATACCTGTTGAGTCAAAAGCTCCTGCTTTTATTAAGGATTCTATTACTTTTTTGTTTACTTGTTTTAGATCTACTCTCTCACAAAAATCGTAAAGATCTTTAAACTCTCCATTTTCTTTCCTTATTTTAACTATATGTTGTGCAGCTTTTTCTCCAACACCCTTAATTCCAGCAAGCCCAAAACGTATTCCTTTGCCTTCAATTGAGAAAAGAGCATCGCTTTTATTAACATCAGGTGGAAATACAGGAATACCATTTTCTCTGCAATCTTTTATTAGTTTTACAATTTCGTCAGTCTTATCATAATCTATCGAAAGCATTGTTGTCATAAGCTCTTTTGGATAATGAGCTTTTAGATATGCGGTTACGTAAGCAAGAAAGCCATAGGCAGCAGAGTGAGACTTGTTAAAGCCGTATTCTGCAAATTTAGCTATATCGTCAAAGAGTTTTTCAACCTTTTCTCTTGGATAACCTCGTTCAACAGCCCTTGTAATGAAGATGTTTCTTTGTTCTTCCATAACATCTTTCTTTTTCTTACCCATTGCACGACGCAAAATATCAGCTTCTCCAAGCGAGTAGCCGGCAAGAACGTTTGCAATTTGCATTATCTGTTCCTGATAGATGAAAAGACCGTAGGTTTCCTTAAGGTAAGGTTCAAGTTCAGGAAATATGTAATCAACCGGTTCAAGACCGTGTTTTCTTCTTATGTAGCTTTCTGCCATTCCAGAGTTTAATGGTCCGGGGCGGTAAAGAGCAACAAGAGCAATAATGTCCTCAAAAACAGAGGGTTTAAGTCTTCTCATCAAATTTCTCATTCCTTGAGATTCAAGCTGGAAAACCCCAACGGTGTTTCCTTCCTGAAGGAGCTTAAACGTCTTTTCATCATCAAGAGGTATTTTTCTCGTGTCTATTTCAATTCCATGTCTTTCTTTAATCAACTTTATTGTTTTATCAATAATCGTTAAAGTTTTTAGACCTAAAAAGTCCATCTTTAAAAGACCAAGAGATTCAATCTGTCCCATGTCGTACTGGGTTGTTATATCTCCGTCTTTACTTTTGGCTAAGGGGATATACTTTGTAAGAGTATCTGGTGCGATAACAACGCCTGCAGCGTGAACACCTGTTTGTCTTGCAAGTCCTTGGAGTTTAGAGGCTATTTTTAAAAGTTTTGAAATTGTTTCATTTTCTTGAGCTAACTCTTTAATTTCTGGAGCTCTATCGATTGCATCCTCAATTGACTTAGCGTCATTTGGTATGAGCTTTGCAAATTTATCTACTTCTTTTGGAGGAATGCCTAAAACTCTTCCAACATCTCTTACAACCATTTTTGTTTTCATAGTTCCAAAAGTAATTATCTGACAGACCTTATCTTCACCGTACTTATCTCTAACGTATTGAATAACTCTATCCCTTCCCTCCTGACAAATGTCAACATCAATATCTGGCATTGTTACTCTTTCAGGATTGAGAAACCTTTCAAAGAGAAGATTAAATCTTAAAGGATCTATATCGGTAATACCTATGGCATAGGCTACTAATGAACCTGCTGCTGAACCTCTCCCAGGTCCTACAGGAATGCCATTCTTCTTTGCCCAGTTGATAAAGTCCCAAACGATGAGAAAGTAACCTGGAAATCCCATATCTGAAATTATTTTTAGTTCATGCTGCAATCTCTGATAGTATTTTTGTTTGATTTCGCCATTGGTTATTCCTAATTCTTTAAATCGTCTCTCAAGACCTTTTTCAGCAAGCTCTCTAAGATAGGATTCATAGGTATAATCTGGTGGTACATCGTATTTTGGAAGTAGATATCCCGTGTTTTTTATTTTTACATCAATTTTTTCCGCAACCTTTAATGTGTTGAAAACGGCATGAGGAACTTCTTTAAAGAGTTCAAGCATTTCATTAGCATCTTTAAAGTAAAATTCCTTTGTAGAAAAACGTAGTCTATTTTCATCAGATAGCTTTTTTCCTGTTTGAAGACATAGAAGAACATCGTGGGCTTCCCAATCTTCTTTTTCAAGATAGTGAGCATCATTCGTGGCTACTAAATCGATATCTAATTCCTTGGAAAGTTTTATAAGAAACTGATTTGCCTTTTCCTGTTCTTTTATGCCGTGATACTGAATTTCTAAATAAAAATCGTCTCCAAATAATTCTTTATACCATTTTGCTACATTTTTTGCTTCTTCTTCCTTTCCCTGAAGATAAAGAACCGGAATTTCTCCCTGTATACAGGCTGATAGAGCAATTAATCCCTCGCTGTACTTTTCAAGAACTTCTTTATCTATTCTGGGTTTATAGTAAAAACCTTCTAAAAAAGCTATAGAACTAAGTTTCATAAGGTTTTTTAACCCTATTTCATTCTTTGCCAAAAGAACTAGGTGATAGCTTCCTTTTTCTCCTTCATTTCCCTTTTTTCTATCAAATCTTGATCCCTTAGCTATGTAAAATTCCTGTCCAATTATTGGTTTAATTCCTTCAGCGGTACACTCTTTATAAAGTTCGTACGAAGCATACATGTTACCGTGATCTGTAACTGCAACTGCAGACATACCGTACTCTTTGGCTTTTTTTACTAAGTCTTTTATCTTTATAGCACCATCAAGAAGGGAATACTGAGAGTGAAGATGGAGATGGACAAAATCTCCTTTATTTGCCATTTTTTCCTCTCTTTGTTAAGAATTTGATAACACTTTTTCAAGAAAAAAAGCTATACTTACCAATGAAATTTTACAACCTAACCTAAGAGGTAGCGGTGAAGAGAAGTTACCTAATAAATTGGACTTTTGAAAAAGTTGCTCTGGCTTCAACTTTACTCGTAATAACTATTCTATTAGTCCTTTTTGTAGTCCTTTACAAGGAATCCTCTCTTTCCCTTCAAACTTTTGGGATATGGAAATTTATTACCTCTACTACGTGGAACCCTCCCTTAGATAAGTTTGGAGGAGCTCCTGCAATATTTGGTTCTATAGTAAGCACTGTAATAGCTATCTTAATTGCAGTTCCTGTTGCTATTGGTATAGCTATATTTCTTACAGAGATTTCTCCTTACTTTTTAAGGACTCCTGTAGGAGTTGCAATAGAGCTCTTAGCTGCAATTCCAAGTATCATTTACGGTATGTGGGGACTTTTCTACTTTGCGCCTTTCATGAGAGACAAAGTTCAACCAATAATTCATCAAACGCTTGCTAAGCTTCCGTTAATTGGAGAATGGTTTGCAGGCTACACTCCGGGAATAGGTCTTTTAACAGCTTCAATTGTTCTTTCTATAATGATTCTTCCATTTACTGCAGCAATTGCAAGAGATTCCTTTAATATGGTACCACCTATTTTGAAAGAGTCTGCATACGCTCTTGGTGCAACTAAATGGGATGTCATGAAAGATGTTGTAATTCCTTATACTAAATTAGGTGTAATTGGGGGTATTATCCTTTCTTTGGGAAGAGCATTAGGAGAAACTATGGCAGTTACGTTTGTAATGGGTAATCAACCTGTAATTCCTAAGTCTTTGTTAGAACCTGCAACTTCAATTACAGTTACTCTTGCTAACGAATTTACAGAAGCAGACACAGACTTATATCTTTCCAGTCTCTTTTATCTTGCTCTTATTCTTTTTGTTATGAGCTTTTTAATTATAGCTATCGGAAAATTTATATTCTTAAGAAAGGTTGAGAGGTAAAAGTTGGACGCGTTTACAAAAAGAAAGATAGTAAACAGCATAGTTTTAGTTCTCTCAACGGCTGCAGCTTTGTTTGGTATTATGTGGCTCTTTTGGATACTTGGAACACTTCTTTATAAAGGATTTTCTACGTTATCTTTAGAAGTTTTTATTGGAGAACCTCCATCTCCAGGAGATGAAACAGGCGGTTTGAAACACGCTATAGTCGGACAGGCTTTAATAGTTTTTGTTGCAACGATTATAGGAATTCCCTTAGGAATACTTGCTGGGACTTATCTTTCTGAGTACGGAAGAAATAGTAGATTGGCTAATATTGTTAGAGATCTTTCGGATATCATGATGAGCGTTCCTTCAATAGTAATTGGAACTTTCATTTACGCTATTTTGGTAAAACCTGTTGGTCACTTTATGGGAATTGCAGGTTCCCTTTCTCTTGCGATAATGATGATTCCGATTGTTTTAAGAACAACAGATGATATGTTAAGACTGGTTCCTCCTGAGCTTAGAGAGGCTGGATATGCCTTAGGAGCTACAAAGTTTAAGGTAATAAAAGATATTGTATATAGAGCAGCAATAACGGGAGTTATAACTGGGATAATCCTCTCTGTTGCAAGAATTGGAGGAGAAACAGCACCGCTCCTTTTTACTTCCTTTAACAATAACTTCTTTACTGTTGATATGACTCAGCCTATAGCTTCTCTTACAGTTACTATGTATGATTATGCAATGAGTCCATATCCTTACTGGCAGAAACTTGCCTGGGCAGCTGCAATTATTCTCACCTTTGGTGTTTTAAGTGCAAATATTCTTGGAAGGGTTATAGCTCACTATAAGTTCAAAAAATAGTGGAGGAGTTACTCGATGGCTTACATAGTTCAAATAGAAGAAAAACCGAAGTTAATAGTTGAAAATCTAAACTTTTACTATGGAAGTAAACATGCGTTAAAAAATATCTCTTTTAAGGTTCCAGAAAAAAGGATAACGGCGCTGATAGGTCCTTCCGGATGTGGAAAAACAACATTACTTAGATGTTTTAACAGAATGCATGATCTTTATCCTGGTAATAGATATGAAGGAAGGATACTTTTGGATGAAGAAAATATTCTTGATAAGGATTATGATCTAATAAGACTAAGAAGTCGAGTTGGAATGGTTTTTCAAAAACCAACAGCTTTCCCAATGTCAATCTTTGATAATGTTGCTTATGGTTTAAGATTAAAAGGGCTAAAGAATAAAAGTGAACTTGAAGATAGAGTAGAAAAAGCACTAAAGGATGCAGCTCTCTGGGATGAAGTTAAGGATAGGTTGAAAGATCCTGCATCTGGTCTTTCAGGAGGTCAACAACAAAGGCTTTGTATAGCAAGGGCTATAGCTGTAGAACCTGAAGTTTTACTTTTTGATGAACCTACTTCAGCACTTGATCCTATTTCAACAGGGAAGATAGAAGAATTGGTTGTTAGCTTTCGAGGCCGTTTAACTATAATAATAGTAACTCACAATATGCAGCAAGCAGCTAGGGTTTCAGATTATACTGCCTTTATGTACTTAGGTGAACTCATAGAATTTAATAAGACTGAAGAACTCTTTGTTAAACCTAAGGAACAGCTTACAGAGGATTACATAACCGGACGCTTTGGATAGTTAATTTCTCCCTACCTTTCTCATTATTTTGCTCTTTTTAATTCGGTAGTATATTGGTCTTCCATGGGGACAGGTTTCCCTATTTTTGCAAAGTAGGTATTTTTCAAAAAGTTCCTTTATATCATTAAAATTCAAGGGTTTGTATCCGCTTTTTATTGCTTTTTTACAGGCGATTTCTGCTATAGACTCAGGAGTTTCTCCATTTATTATTTTCTTTATATCTTCAACTCTTAAAATCTCTGGAATTGAATGAATAAAAATAGTTTTTCCTACTTTTTCATACTCTATTCCAAATTTTTCAAGTTTATCTGTTAATTTAACGGAAAAATCTACTTCCATAGGAGGAAAAATTCTTTTCAATGGAACTTTTTTTGAAAAGAGTAGACTTATTAATTCTTCATAGTTTACCCTTTCGTGGATTAAATGCTGATCAAAAAAGTAAAAGTATTCACTGTCATGAGCAACTATTATCGTGCCATCACTACCCAAGACCTCTATTGGTGTTTGATAGTGAATTTCTTTTTTTTCTCTTAAAACAGGGAAGGTAGGAAGAAAAACTTTCTTTGCTAGTAAATTTTTCATTTCTTCTAAAATTGAGAAGTCTCTTAAAATAACTTTATCTTTGGTAGGAGTAACATTAACATCTACTTCTTCTGGTGTTACATTTATGAACAGTATGTAATTTTTGATATTTAACTCACTTAGAACTTTTTCAACTTCTGGAAGAGAAACAGGTCTTTTATTAACGAAGATAAAGCTTATTTTTCTCCTTCCTTCTTCTTTTTCTGTTAGATAAAAAATAGTGAATCTTTTGGATAGTTCCTTTTCAAAGGTAATTTCTTTTCCAAAAATTTGTCTTATCCTTTCTTCTAACGAAGAGGCAAAAAAAACTTCATTATCAAGCTTAAAAGTTATCTCAGGTCTACAAAGAGCAAAGGTTTTAACGATTTTTTTTAAATTTCTTTTTTCTCTTAAGTCAAAACATTTCTTTCTAACTGGAACATTGAAGTAAAGAGAACTTACTAAAACTGAAGTTCCTCGAGAAAAGGAAATGGGAGAATGGGAAAGGATTTTTCCTCCTTTTACTTCTAATTTTCCTCCAATAGACTCTTCTTGAAATCGTGATTTTATCGTAAGATGAGAGACTTGAGAAATTGCATATAGAGCTTCTCCTCTAAATCCGTAAGTATTTATTTGTGATAAATCTCTGATTGTGCTGATTTTACTTGTTGTAAATCTTTCAACAGCAGTTGGTAATTCTTTGTAGGGTATACCTATTCCATTATCAGTGACTTTAAAGTTAAAGTGATCCTTTATTCTTATCAAGATTTCTGTAGCTTTTGCATCAATTGCATTTTCTATCAGCTCTTTTAAAACGTTCATTGGAGAAGAAGCTATCTGTCCAGAAGCAATTTTTGAAATTATCTCAGGAGGTAATCTCTTTATCATTTCTTACATTTCCTCATAAGTTAAAGAAGAGACTTCAAAAAATTTATAGCTTGATGAGCATCTCTTCAAATAAATGTTCGAGTTCAATACATGGTGGACACCTTGATGACTTCTAATATAGTCCTCAAACTTCTCAGCGGGAGTCTTGTAATTTAAAGAGTGATGGGGTCTAAGAAAGTTGTAAATCTTTAAATACTCAAAAAGTTTTTTATTCATCTCATCAACAGTCGGTTCTGTTCCTTCTATCATCCATAGTTCACTTTCTGTCGTTTGAATAAACCTTTCTACATGCGCATTAGTCTTGGGAGATTTCGGATAACTAAAGTAGTGTTCTATCCCTTTTCTTTTAAGATATTCGTCTAACTCCCCTAAAAATTCGCTCCCGTTATCCGTTTGAACTTTCTCTATCTTGAAGGGAAGAAATTTTTCAAGTTCTTCAAAAAACCTTCTTCCGCTCCTGCTGCTTTTTGTAGAATAAACCTTGGCAAATGCTATTCGGGTGAACTTGTCTATTGCCGTGAACTGGTAAAAGGTTTTACCGCACCAGTAGAGGTATTTAACGTCCATGAGGATTGTTCCTGGTTTGTCTGCTCTTAGTCCTTTTCTGGTGCGGTTCTTTTTCCCTTTCTGTTTCTTCCTCTTGTAGGTACTTTTTAGTTTCCAGGTTCTTTCTATTAGTCCGTGTCTTTTGAGAACCCTGTAAACTGTAGAGGATGATATTTTTACATTTAGGTATCTTTCCATGAAGGCTGCTATCTTTTCTTTGCTCCAGGTTGGGAATTTTTCCCTTATTGTGACGATGATGTGTTCTATTTCTGGTTCTGTTTGGGGTTGTCTTACTTTATGAGGTCTTTTGTTTCTGTCTTGGAGTCCTTCTATCCCGTACTTGTCGTATCTTTTTTTCCACTTGTAGAAGGTTGTTGGACTGATGCCAAAGTATCTGCATGTTTTTCTGGCGTTGCCTGTTTTGTGGTAATACTCTATCCATTTGAGTCTCCTTTTAACATTTCTGTCTTTTGTTAGGTCAAGCTTCTTTTTTACTCTTCTTCCTTCTTTCAGGGTTTCTTTGAATGCTGTATTTGTGCTTGATATATGGAGGGATGTTCCTTTGAATCTTTTCAATTGTTTCATCGGTGGACACCTCCTTGTGGTATTCAAAGGTTATTGTAGGGTGTCCACCTTCTATCTGAACTTCAACAATAAAAAAACTTTTTAGTTGACTTAAAACGATATTTGACATAATTTAAATAATAGAAGCAAAACAACTACAGTAACGAAGAAAGGAGGGAGAGAATGGTAATTAGGAAAGAACATGCGCTTGCACTTTTGAGAATAAGGGAGGAGGAGCTTAAGAAAGCACCAACTTGTCAACTTTTTGCAAAGTCTGAAGAACCACCATTTATTGAGCTTGAGAGAATGAACTTAGTTAGAATGGAAAGACCGTTGGAATATTCTCTTACATATTGGGGAAGAGCTCTTGCTAATTTAATAGATGACATGATTCAAAAAGGTTTAATAGAACACCCTTCAAAGTGGAATGAAGAATTTAGATGGCTTGGCTCCGAAATTATTATGATGATAGAGACAGCTATCGAAAACGAGGACATTCCTGGTCCACTTACAGAAGGAGAGCTGGAAAAGAGAGGATTTATTGAAGAGAGAAAAGTTGAGAAGAAAGGAACGTTTAAGGCAATTAACAAGTACGCTAAGGATATCTATGAAATCTTCAGAAACGCTCACCCAAGATTGATAATAGATAGAGAGCTCTACCAGTACATAAAGGACATGCCAGCAGGACCTGCAGAGTCCTCAATGCTTCCAGCAGGTGGAAGATTCCCTCTTCTCATGGGAGCTATGAGACTTCTTGCATTTTCTGTTCCAACTTCTGACGTTTATGCTCTTACAGCTCTTGGCCAGGAGATTAAGAAAGCCTGCGAATACCTTGCTCCAAGTTATGAGACAGTAATCTCTGAAGACATTATGGATTCACTTGGTAAGGTTGTTGATGAGGGGGTTGAAGCCCTTACAGCCGAAGAGAAAGAAGTCCTTATGGCACTTGCCTACATCGATGGTGACGGTGAAATCCTTCCGGCTGGCGAGCACCTACTTGAGGCTTATAGGATCTGGAAGGAGAGAAGCTTTAAGCCTGTTAAATCTATTAACATTGAAATTCTCGATGCAGAGCTCCTCAAAGCTATTCAGGAGGTATGGAAACACCACGAAAGCGATCCAAGTGTAATGCCTACGGTTGATGAGCTTGTCCACTACATGTTCTACAAACCTGCCAAAGAGTATAAACATCTCCTTGAACATTACGGTAGAAGACTCTATCAGGACTTGGGTTATCAGAAGAAGGAAGAGATTAAAAACAAGTTTGCCGAAGTTAAGACAGTTGAGGAGCTCTTTAAGAGCTTTTACGAAAAGGGCAATAAGTGGTATGAAAAGATGTATGACATCATCCAAGAGTCCCTCTATACACTTGAATCTTTCAACCTAATCCATGCTGAGGAGAAGGAAGGAAAGAGAGTCCACTACCTGACAGAGTACGGTAAGAAAGTTCTTGAGGATATGGAAACAAGAGGAATGAGGGAAATTCCAGCCGTTGCAGTTAAGGCTATCATAATTGCAAATAAAGAGTTTGCATCTCCAAACGTTGACTGGTACAAGAAAGGAGTTGATGCCCAGCTCATCGGTGGTGGTGAGGCAACGGAAGCTGGAAAGATGTACGCAGAGATGGCATACCAGATTAGAAGACTTCCACACATCACAAGATTTGAGCTTCAAGTTCTTCACAAACTTCCAGAAAAAGGTTTCTTCATTAAAGATGTTTATGAACAGTTTGATGAAACTTGGAAGGAAGAAGTTGAGTATGCTCTTAATAAGCTTGAAGCTCGTGGTTACATAGATATTTTGCAAAATGAAGCAATTGTTCTTACAGAAGCTGGTAAGCTAATCAAACGTGCTCTTTCCGGAACTCCAGAAGGATTTGCAAACCCAATTACACCTCTTGCAGTGAGAGTCCTTGAAGCCCTTAGCAAAGTAGGTACCCTTTATGAAAAGGAAAAGAAGGTAAGAGTTCTTCCAAAGAACTTCAAAGAGGCTATGAAACTTTCCGGTCTTGATCCAGATACTTTTGAAAAAGAGCTCATAGTCCTTAGAGCTTCAAACCTAATTGGAAAAAGCAGCATCAACGAAGCAGGTCTTCTAATTCTTGAAGCTCTTGAGAAACTTGATTAAACGCGGGGCTTTGGCCCCTTTTAAAACTGAATTTGGGAGGGAGTTATGGGAAGAATCTACGGAAAAGTAGAAGGTCCTGAAGACATTCGTCGTATCAACTGCATCATCAGAGATGAAATGCTTGAGGTTGAAACACCTGAGCAGCTTACAGATCTCAAGAAACGTTCAGATTACCTCTGCACACTCACATATTCTCCGTTCTGGCAAAAGAAATTCGGCTCAATGATTGAAGAGCTAAGGGAAGTTGCCCTTGAAGAAAACAGGGTAACCGTAAGGCTTGCAAACTGCATAGCTAAGTATCACAACTGGAATAAGACCTACAATCCCTGGGGAAGTGACGATAGGACGATTGATGAAAGGTTAAAAGAGATTCCTGAAGCCATAACGAAGGAGATCTTTGAGAGTGTTGTTGAGCTCAAACTCTCTCCAGAAATTCTCGAGGAGCTCAGGAAGAATTTCTGCGAAATCAGAAAGGCGATGGTACTTGCAGACAGTGAGGAGCTCCTTGAGAAACTCAAGAAGCAGGGTGACCTGATTGTTGCGATAACAAGGCTTGAAGACTTCAGAGAAAGATTTAAGGACATCCTTGATAAAATCGATGAACTTGTAGAAAAAGAAGAAAAGAAAAACGTTAAGCTTGCAAACATCATTGCGACTGTTAAAAAGTGGCAAATCGAATTTGAAACCTGGACAGAAAACGAGGTCAGGGAAGACGAAACCCTTGAGCAGTACGTCCAGAGACTTCTCGAGGAAGAGGAAAAGGCTGAGAAGTATATCCCAACTGAAGCTAAGTACAAAGAAGGAAAAGTTCTCTGGCTTGTTTACTACCACAAAGGTAGAGATAGACACTATGCAAAGAGAATCTACTTCCCTGGAAGTGCTAAGGATATAGAGGTAGAAGGACCTGGCGAGTTTGAGAACAAGCTTGGTAGAAAAGTCTTTGGAGTAAGAATCAAGTACAAAGCAAAAGTAGCTCCGGCAACAATCAGAATTGGAAAGAGAGTGATTCACCTTCCAGAAAGGTGGGTTGAAAGGGTTAAGGTTGTCCCACTTCCAAAAGAAGCTGTAGATATAAAGCTTACTGAAGAAAGACCAGAAGTTGCATATCCAATCGCTTAAAAAAAGGAGAACTCCCAAAGGAGGGAGTTCTATCTATTTATCCTTTTAGGTTGTACATTGGCTTAATAAAGTGTTCTACTTCAACAGTTTTTGGTAGAAATTCTAAGATTTCCTTAGGGTCTTTATAAGCAAATGGTGCTTCATCGAGTGTATCTTTGTTAACAGTTGTTGAAAATACCCCAGCCTCTTCAACGGCTTTCCTAAAGTCACTAACAGAGAACATTTCTTTTGCCTTTCTTCTGCTTAACTTCCTTCCAGCACCATGGGGTGCGGAAAAGTTGAGCTTTCTAATTCCTTTTCCTCTACCTATAATTAGTCCTGTTGTTAAATTGAAAGGAATAACTACCCTTTCGTCTTTATGAGCAGAAATTGCACCTTTCCTTACGCACATATCCCTTTCAAGGTCTATATAGTTGTGAACACTTTTAATGAGTTTGTTCTCGTTAAATTCTTCTTTGAAAAACTCTTCTACTATCAGCTTTAAAATCATTCTTCTGTTTAAATCCGCATATTTTTGAGCAAGTTTCATTGCCCGTAAATACTCTCTTCCTCCTTTGTTAAGTGGAAGGAATGAGAGGTCTGCTGGAATGTCGGAATAGCGTTTCTTTGTGTGCTCTTTGGCTTTTCTCTGGAAGTGGTTGCAAACCCTAAGTCCAAGATTCCTTGAACCGGAGTGAACAGTTAGGTAGAGTTCTCCGCTTTCTGTGTCGTATCCAAGTTCCAAAAAGTGATTACCACTTCCAAGTGTTCCAACCTGTAGGATAGGTTCTTGAAGGTCAATTTTGTAAGTATTTATAAGAACTGATTTGATTTCAGAAAGGAGTTCTTTGTCATCTTTAGAAAGTGGTAACTTCTTGGCATTTGACTTTGTTCTTGAGGTTAATCCTACAGGAATTTTTCCCTTTACAAAAGCATCAAATTTTAAAAGATTTAATCCTTCTTTTGGATTTTCTTTATCTACCTTAATTCCTAAAGGATATGTATAAACACCACAACCTATATCAACACCAACAATATTTGGAATTACAACTTCATTAAAGTAACCTGTAAAACCTATAACACATCCCTTTCCTGCATGACAATCTGGCATTATGACAACTTTGTCTTTAAAAAATGGAAGGTCTTTTATTCTCTCTATTTGAACCTTAACCTCTGATTCAATTTCCTTAGCGTAAACGTATATAGGAATCCTTCCTTCAATTACAATTGGATCCACTTTTTCCTCCAAGCTTGACTTGAAATTTTTACAAATTTTTTACATAATTTTTACACGTTGTTTAGTATGCTCATGAGAGTGCCTATAAAATAGAAATTTATTCATAAAAGGAGGAGAGATGGGCTTAAACATCGTTCAGAAAATTATTAAAACACACCTTGTTGAAGGAGACATGACTCCTGGAAAGCCCATAGCAATTAGAATCGACCAGACACTCACACAAGATGCCACAGGAACAATGGCGTACCTCCATTTTGAAGCTATGGGACTTCCAAAAGTTCAAACAGAACTTTCTGTATCTTATGTTGACCACAACACACTCCAAGCTGGTGGTCCTGAAAACGCAAACGACCACCTCTTCCTCCAGACAGCTGCTGCAAAGTTTGGAGTTTTCTTCAGCAAAGCTGGAAACGGTATCTGTCACCAGGTTCACCTTGAAAGATTTGCTGTTCCAGGAAAGACACTCCTCGGTTCAGACTCCCACACACCAACAGCAGGCGGTATCGGTAGCTTAGCTATTGGTGCAGGTGGTATGGACGTTGCTCTTGCAATGGCTGGAGAACCTTTCTACCTCACAATGCCAAAGGTTGTTAGGGTTAACCTCTACGGAAAGCTCAGACCTTTCGTTTCAGCTAAGGACATTATCCTTGAGCTCCTCAGAAGACTTTCCGTTAAAGGCGGTGTTGGAAAGATCTTTGAATACGGTGGAGAGGGTGTTAAGTACCTTTCAGTTCCAGAAAGAGCAACTATTACAAATATGGGTGCTGAGCTTGGTGCTACAACATCTATCTTCCCAAGTGACGAGCAGACATACCTCTTCATGAAAGCTCAGGGAAGAGAATCCCAGTGGAGACCACTACAGGCTGACCCAGACGCTACATACGATGAAGTAATTGATATTGACCTTTCTGAGCTCGAGCCACTCATCGCTTGCCCACACATGCCTGACAACGTTAAGAAAGTTAAAGAAGTTGAAGGTCTAAGAGTTCATCAGGTTGCAATTGGTTCTTGTACAAACTCTTCCTACAGAGACCTCAAGACTGTAGGTGAAATGTTCAAGAGAACCGGAAAGATGGTACATCCGCTTGTTTCAGCTGCAATCTCTCCAGGTTCAAAGCAAGTTCTCAGAATGATGGATAAAGAAGGCTACTACGATGTATTCCTGAGAGCTGGATTTAGAATTCTTGAGAACGCTTGTGGTCCATGTATCGGAATGGGATTTGCTCCACCATCTGGAGGAGTTTCTGTTAGAACATTTAACAGAAACTTCTACGGCCGTTCTGGTACAAAGGATGCAGAAGTTTACTTAGCTTCCCCAGAAACAGCAGCTGCAACTGCAATGAAGGGAGTTATTACAGACCCAAGAGACCTTGGAATTGAGGAGATTAAGGTATTTCTTCCAGAGAAGTTTGAGATTGACGACTCAATGATCTATGCTCCAGCTGCTGATCCAGATGAGGTTGAAATCTACAAAGGTCCTACAATCAACTATGTTGGTTATAAGGAGCCTCTTGGAGATAAGGTAGAGGGAGAAGTTCTCCTCAAAGTTGGTGATAACATTACAACAGACCACATCATTCCTGGTGGTGCAAAGATCCTCCCACTCCGTTCAAACATTCCTGCAATCTCTGAGTATGTTTACTCAGTTGTGGATGAAACATTTGCTCAAAGAGCTAAGGAGAAGGGTGGTGGATTCATCGTTGGTGGTGAAAACTACGGACAGGGTTCTTCAAGAGAGCACGCTGCAATTGGTCCAATGTATCTTGGAGTTAAGGCAGTAATCGCCAAGTCCTTTGCAAGAATCCACCATGCTAACCTTATCAACTTTGGAATTCTTCCACTTGTATTTGTTAACCCTGAAGACTACGACAAGATTGACCAAGGAGATCTTCTTGAGATAGATCTTTCAAACTTTGCTCCAGGAGAAGACAACATCATTACCGTAATCAACAGAACAAAGGGTATTTCAATTCCTACAAAGCACGGCCTCAACGAGAGACAGGTCAAGATCATCAAGGCGGGGGGCGTTCTCAAATACGTTAAGGACAAATTCGAAGGTAAACTCCAGTAATCTTTGGGGGCTTGTCCCCCTTTCACCTGAAATTGAAATCAAAATGTGGAGGAGGATAAATATGGCAAAAAAGCCAACTATTATCTGGACAAAGGTTGACGAGGCTCCAGCACTTGCAACCTACTCACTTCTGCCAATTATGAGAGCCTTTGTAAAGCATGCAGACGTAGATATTGAAGTTAGAGATATCTCCCTTGCAGGAAGAATCCTTGCTCAGTTTGGATATGTTCCGGATGATCTTGCTTACCTTGGTGAGCTCGTTTGGAAGCCAGAAGCAAATATTATGAAGCTTCCTAACATTTCTGCTTCTATTCCTCAGCTTATCGACGCTGTTAAGGAGCTCCAGTCCCAAGGATACGATCTTCCAGACTTTCCGGAGAACCCTCAAACCGAGGAAGAAAAAGAAATCAGAGCAAAGTACGACAAGTGTATCGGCAGTGTAGTTAACCCGGTTCTAAGACAGGGCAACTCCGACAGACGTATTGCTCCACCTGTTAAGGAGTATGCCAAGAAACATCCTCACAGAATGAGAGATGTTTCTCCAAAGTCTCTTAGCTACGTTGCTCACATGAAGAGCGGTGATTTCTACGAGAATGAGAAATCTGTAACTCTTAAGAAGGATACAAAGATTCGTTATGAGTTTGTTGATAAAGAAGGAAATGTGACTGTTCTCAAAGAGATCGAGCTTGGAATGGGTGACGTCGTTGACGGAACCTACATGAGCAGAAAGAAGCTCAAAGAGTTCTTTGAAGAAGTTATTAATGATGCTAAGGAAAAAGATATTCTCTTTTCCCTTCACGTTAAAGCTACAATGATGAGAGTTTCAGACCCTGCAATCTTTGGTGATGCAATCAGGGTTTACTACAAGGAACTTTTTGAAAAGCATGGAAAAGAACTTGAAGAGATTGGATTTGATCCTAACAAAGGTCTCATTGACCTTGAAAACAAACTTTCTAAGCTTCCACCAGAAAAGCAAGAAGAAATCAAGAAAACAATAGAGGAAATTTACAAGAAGCAACCACGTCTTTACATGGTTGACTCAGATAACGGTATTACAAACCTTCACAGACCTAACGACGTTATCGTTGATGCTTCTGTTCCTGCTGTTATCAAAAATGGACTCCAGGGCTGGGGACCAAGCGGAGAGACAGATGACTGTGTAATTACAATCCCAGACCGTTCTTATGCAACAATGTACAGCGAAATCGTTGAAGACATCAAGGTACGCGGTCAATTCGATCCAACAAAGGTGGGAAGCGTTTCAAACGTTGGTCTTATGGCTATGAAAGCTGAAGAGTACGGTTCCCACGATAAAACATTTTTCCCACCGGCAGATGGTGTTATTAGAATCGTTGATGAAGACGGAAACGTCCTCATGGAACATGAGGTTGAAGAAGGTGACATCTACAGAAGCTGCGTAACAAAGGATATTGCTATTCGCGACTGGGTTAAGCTTGCAGTTAACAGAGCTAAAGAGTCCGGTGAGCCAATCGTATTCTGGCTTGATCACATGAGAGCTCACGATAGACAGCTTATCGAGAAGGTAAAAGAAGAGCTTCAAAAGTACGATCTTTCTGATGTTGAGTGGTACATCAAGCCTCCAAGAGAGGCAATGAAGTTTACACTTGAAAGATTCAGAAAAGGACTCAACACAATTTCCGTAACAGGAAACGTTCTCAGAGACTACCTCACAGACCTCTTCCCAATTATTGAAGTTGGAACAAGTGCAAGAGCTCTTTCCATTGTTCCTGAAATCGCCGGTGGTGGACTCTTTGAAACAGGTGCTGGAGGATCAGCTCCAAAGCATGTTCAGCAGTTTGTAAAAGAAGGACACCTCAGATGGGATAGCCTTGGAGAGTTCCTTGCATTTGTAGAAGCTCTCAAGCTTGCATACAAGCAGTCAGGAAGCACTAACAAGAGAATCCTCATCATGGCGGATACTCTCTCTAAGGCTGTTGGTAAGTACCTTGACAACGACAAGACTCCAAAGAGAAAAGTTGGAGAGCTTGATACACGTGGTAGCCACTACTGGCTTGCACGTTACTGGGCAGAAGAGCTTGCTGCGCAAGACACAGACGCTGAGCTTGCGAAAATTTTCGAACCTGTAGCAGCTGCTCTTATTGAGAACGAGGAAAAGATCTTAGAAGAAATTAGAGCAACTGAAGGTTCTCCAAAGGATATCGGTGGATACTACCATCCAGATGACGCAAAAGCAGAAGCAGCTATGAGACCAAGTGCAACTCTCAACTCAATCATCGACTCCATTTAAGACAAAAATACGGGGGGCTCCTGCCCCCTTTAACCACTTTAAAGGAGGTCAATTAATGGCTCAAAGAGGGATTAGAGAATACGATGGTAAAAGAATCCTTGCAGAGCACTGGAACGAGTATTTTGCTCCAGAGTTTGAGTACGACTTTAAATCAGTTCTTGTAACGCCACAAACAGACTTAGATAAACTTCCAGAAGAGTATCCATGGCTTAGAGAATTACCACTTGTTGCAAAACCTGACATGCTCTTTGGTAAAAGGGGTAAGCTTGGACTTATCCTCTTTAAGAAAGAAAAGCCTTGTGATGTTGATTACGAAGCTGCAAAAGAGTGGATTAAGAAGAAAATGGAAGAAGATGTAGAGATAAAAGGAAAGAAAGGTAAACTTACTCACTTCCTCATTGAACCATGTGTTCCACACGCTCAGGAAGATGAATACTACGTTGCTATGACACTTGGTCAGGATGGTGACCACATCTTCATGTCTGCGTTTGGTGGAATTGACGTTGAAGAAAACTGGGACAAGGTAAAAGAAGTTGTTATTCCTGTTCTCGCAACAGATGAAGAAGCTGAAAAGCTTATTGAAGAAAACGTACCTGAAGAAATAAAGGATAAAGAGAAGTATGCTGACTTTGTAAAGAGACTCTACAAGTTCTTTAAAGACATGCACTTTGCATACCTTGAAATCAACCCTCTTGTTATGGTTGGAAATAAAATCTACCCACTTGACTTTGTAGGAAGACTTGACGATACAGCACAGTTCTTGGTTGGTAGAAAGTGGGGTGAGATAGAGTTTCCAGCAGGATTTGGTGGAGAGCTTACACCAGAAGAGAAGTACATTAAAGAAATGGACGAAAAGTCCGGTGCTTCACTTAAACTCACAATTCTTAACCCAGAAGGTAGAATCTGGACTCTCGTTGCTGGTGGTGGAGCATCTGTAGTTTACGCAGACACTGTTGCAGACCTTGGATACGTTAATGAACTTGCAAACTACGGTGAATACTCCGGTAACCCATCAAGGGCTGAAACAAGAGAGTACGTTAAGACTGTTCTCGACCTTATGACAAGAAAGAAAGATCCTCAAGGAAGACCAAAGATCCTCATCATCGGTGGTGCTATTGCTAACTTCACAGACGTTGCTAAGACATTCGACGGAATCATTGATGCTTTCAAAGAGTATGCTGATAAGATGAAAGAAGTTGGAGTGAAAATCTACGTACGTCGTGGAGGACCTAACTACGAAGTTGGTCTTGCAAGAATCAAAAAAGCTGCAGAAGAGCTTGGTCTTCCAATAGAGGTTTACGGTCCAGAAACTCACATTACAGCAATTGTTAAAAAAGCTCTCACAGAGAATCCTTAATACGGAGGAGAGATAATGGGCAGACCTGATTACGTACTTTTTGACAGAAATACAAAGGCTATTTTCTGGAACCTAAACAGAAATGCTATCCAGAGAATGCTTGACTACGACTATACAGTTGGAAGAACTCCTTCTATCGTTGCAATAGTTGCTCCTACTCAAAACAGAAAGTTTGAGAAGTTCTTCTTTGGAACTCAAGAGATAATGATTCCTATCTACAAGTCCACTGTAGAGGCTGCTGAAAAGCATCCTGAAGCTGACGTTTTAGTTAACTTTGCGTCTTTCAGAACTGCTTACAATGTAACAATTGAAGCTCTTAACATTCCAACTATTAGAACAGTAGCTATTACTGCTGAAGGTATCCCAGAAAGACTTGCAAGAGATATGGCTTATAAAGCCAAGCAGCTTGGAAAGTGGATTATTGGTCCTGCTACTGTTGGTGGGATTGCTGCTGGTGCGTTCAGAATTGGAAACGCTGGTGGAACAATTGAAAACATTGTTAAGTCAAAACTCCACAGACCTGGCTCCTGTGGTCTTGTTACAAGGTCTGGAGGTCTCTTTAACGAGCTTTCAAACATCATTGCAAGAAACGCTGACGGTATCGTAGAAGGTATTGCTATTGGTGGTGACAGATTCCCAGGTTCAGATTTCCTTGACCACCTCATCAGATTCCAGAAGAACCCTCAAGTTAAGTACATGATAATGCTTGGTGAAGTTGGTGGTGAGCTTGAATACAAAGTTGCTGAAGCTATCAAGTCAGGACTTATCACAAAGCCTGTAATTGCATGGTGTATTGGTACTATCGCAAAACACTTTGGTGGAGAAGTTCAGTTCGGTCACGCCGGTGCTAAGGCTGGTGCTGACAGAGAAACAGCAGATGCTAAGAATAGAGCTCTCAAGGAAGCTGGTGCTATCGTTCCAGACTCTTTCAACGACTTCCCAGAAGTTATTAGAGAAGTTTACGAAGACCTGAAAGCTAAAGGTGAAATCGGCGAGATTGAAGAACCAGAAGTTCCACCAGTTCCAGAGGATTACGCAAAAGCTGTTAAGGCTGGAAAAGTTAGAAGACCTACAAACTTCATCTGTACAATTTCCGACGATAGAGGAGAAGAAGCTACATACTGTGGCATTCCAATTTCTGAAGTTGTTGAAAAGGACTACTCAATTGCTGACGTTATCGGTCTCCTCTGGTTCAAGAAGAAGTTCCCAGCATGGGCTTCAAAGTTCATTGATATGGTAATCAAGGTTGTTGCTGACCACGGTCCTGCAGTTTCCGGTGCTCACAACGCAAAAGTAACTGCAAGAGCTGGAAAAGACCTCATGTCCTGTCTTGCTACAGGTATTCTCACAATTGGACCAAGGTTTGGTGGTGCTATTGACGGTGCTGCCAAGTACTTCAAGATGGCAAAAGAAAAAGGAATGGATCCTTACGAGTTTGTTGATTACATGAAGAACGTTGAGAAGATACCAATTCCTGGTATCGGACACAGAATTAAGTCAACAAAGAACCCTGACAAGAGGGTTGAGCTCCTCAAGAACTTCGCAAAAGAGAACTTCCCATCAACAGAGCTCCTTGACTACGCTCTTGAAGTTGAAAAAGTTACAACAGCTAAGAAAGAAAACCTCATCCTCAACGTTGACGGTACAATCGGTGTTCTCCTTGTAGATATGTTCAGAAACCTTGGTTACACAGATGAGGAAATCGACGAGCTCATCAACGCTGGAGCTTTCAACGCATTCTTCGTCCTCGGAAGATCTATTGGATTTATCGGACATATCCTCGACGAAAAACGCCTCGCTATGCCACTTTACAGACATCCATGGGATGATATCCTCTACGACGTTAAGAGACCTGAAGAAGCTTAATGAAAGCTTCATGAGTTTATATGTTCAGGGGGCGAGATGCCCCCTTTTTTATTTGCTAAAATTTTTATCTTTTGCGGGCGGGAAGACCCCTCCCGGAGGGAGGGGATGAGAGCCCGCAGGTGCCTCAGCACCTGTTGAAGTTCAGACAGAAGGTGGACACCCTACAATAACCTTTGAATACCACAAGGAGGTGTCCACCGATGAAACAATTGAAAAGATTCAAAGGAACATCCCTCCATATATCAAGCACAAATACAGCATTCAAAGAAACCCTGAAAGAAGGAAGAAGAGTAAAAAAGAAACTTGACCTAACAAAAGACAGAAACGTTAAAAGGAGACTCAAATGGATAGAGTACTACCACAAAACAGGCAACGCCAGAAAAACATGCAGATACTTTGGCATCAGTCCAACAACCTTCTACAAGTGGAAAAAAAGATACGACAAGTACGGGATAGAAGGACTCCAAGACAGAAACAAAAGACCTCATAAAGTAAGACAACCCCAAACAGAACCTGAAATAGAACACATCATCGTCACAATAAGGGAAAAATTCCCAACCTGGAGCAAAGAAAAGATAGCAGCCTTCATGGAAAGATACCTAAATGTAAAAATATCATCCTCTACAGTTTACAGAACTCTCAAAAGACACGGACTAATAGAAAGAACGAAAAAAATAAAAACCACCTACAAGAGGAAGAAAGAAAAAGGAAAAAAGAACCGCACCAGAAAAGGACTAAGAGCAGACAAACCAGGAACAATCCTCATGGACGTTAAATACCTCTACTGGTGCGGTAAAACCTTTTACCAGTTCACGGCAATAGACAAGTTCACCCGAATAGCATTTGCCAAGGTTTATTCTACAAAAAGCAGCAGGAGCGGAAGAAGGTTTTTTGAAGAACTTGAAAAATTTCTTCCCTTCAAGATAGAGAAAGTTCAAACGGATAACGGGAGCGAATTTTTAGGGGAGTTAGACGAATATCTTAAAAGAAAAGGGATAGAACACTACTTTAGTTATCCGAAATCTCCCAAGACTAATGCGCATGTAGAAAGGTTTATTCAAACGACAGAAAGTGAACTATGGATGATAGAAGGAACAGAACCGACTGTTGATGAGATGAATAAAAAACTTTTTGAGTATTTAAAGATTTACAACTTTCTTAGACCCCATCACTCTTTAAATTACAAGACTCCCGCTGAGAAGTTTGAGGACTATATTAGAAGTCATCAAGGTGTCCACCATGTATTGAACTCGAACAAATACTTGACACAACAATCTTAAAAGTCTATATTTCTTCTTGCATTGCCGAGGTAGCTCAGTCGGTAGAGCAGAGGACTGAAAATCCTCGTGTCGGCGGTTCGATTCCGCCCCTCGGCACCATTTCCTGATTAACAAAAAATCATTTAATGATAAAAATCCCACCTTTTTGCCCGGGTGGCGGAATTGGCAGACGCATGGGACTTAAAATCCCAGGGCCGCAAGGCCGTGCGGGTTCGATTCCCGCCCCGGGCACCACGTCTTCTCCAGCTTTTTCAACACTTTAAATATCTTATTTCCCGCTACTACTGTTATATACCCTTGGCAGTCGATAAGAATTCTTATTAAATTATCATACGTTTCAACTTTTATGGAGGCTTGAAATGGAATCCATTATTTTCATTATGTTAGTTACTTTTCTAATAAATATTCCTTTTGGTTGGCTAAGAGAAGGAGTAAAAAAATTTTCTTTTCTTTGGTTTGTCTATGTTCATACTCCAATCCCTTTTATCGTTGCTCTAAGAATCGCGCTTAGGATACCTTGGAAATTTGCTCCTTTCCTTATTCTAATAGCTATTTTCGGGCAATATGCAGGAGCAAAAATCAGAAGAAAACAGTTAGCTATCACTAACTAGGAGGAAAGATGGACTTCCACGCTACAACGATATGTGCAGTTTTAAGAGATGGAAAAGTTGCAATGGCTGGGGATGGACAGGTTACACTCGGAAATACCATTTTTAAAAATGGTGCTAGAAAAGTAAGAAAAATTTATGGTGGACGAGTACTTACTGGATTTGCAGGTTCTGTTGCAGATGCTTTTGCTCTTCTTGAAAGATTCGAAGATAAACTCCAAACTTATAGTGGAAATCTACTCAAATCGGCAGTAGAACTGGCAAAAGATTGGAGAACAGATAGAGTTTTAAGAAGACTAGAAGCCATGCTTTTAGTTGCAGATAAAACAAAAATTTTGCTTATTTCTGGTAATGGAGATGTCATAGAACCTGATATTCCTGTAATGGCAATAGGCTCTGGTGGTGCTTACGCTCAAGCTGCTGCAACAGCTCTTTATGAAAATACTGATTTGTCTGCAAAGGAAATTGCACAAAAGTCTCTAGAGATAGCAGGAAACATCTGTGTCTACACAAATACAAACATAATAGTTGAAGAACTCGACTAAAACTTAAGGAGGAAGTATGCTTAAAAAACTTTTTGGTGGAAATAATGAAGAAAAAAAAGAAACAAAAGTAGAAAACTTTTTTACTCCAAAAGAAATAGTTAAGGAATTAGATAAATACATAGTTGGCCAACACGAAGCAAAAAAAGCTGTTGCAATAGCTTTAAGGAATAGATGGAGAAGACAAAGGCTCCCGGAAGAAATGAGAGATGAAGTAGCTCCTAAAAACATCATAATGATTGGTCCTACAGGTGTTGGTAAAACAGAAATTGCAAGAAGGTTAGCAAAGCTTGTAAGAGCTCCATTTATAAAAGTAGAAGCAACAAAGTTTACAGAAGTTGGGTATGTAGGAAGAGATGTTGAGTCAATTATTAGAGATCTTGTAGAAATTGCTGTAACGATGGTAAAAGAAGAAAAGATGGAAACTGTTATGGAAAGAGCAAGGGAACTTGCTT
This sequence comes from Desulfurobacterium thermolithotrophum DSM 11699, assembly GCF_000191045.1. Taxonomy (NCBI): domain Bacteria; kingdom Pseudomonadati; phylum Aquificota; class Aquificia; order Desulfurobacteriales; family Desulfurobacteriaceae; genus Desulfurobacterium; species Desulfurobacterium thermolithotrophum. The sequence goes on along the minus strand of NC_015185.1, from coordinate 1,118,222 downwards.
ATGATAGGCTTGCAGAGATAATGGTTCCAGAACCTCAAACATCCCAACAGTCAATCCAAAATCTTTTTGATGTTTTCTTTTCTCCTCAAAAAAACCTTAATCAAGATTTAGAAAAAGAACAGAGTAGATTAAAAGACGAAAGGAACAGAATTAAGAAACTACTTAAAGAAGGAAAGCTTGACGAAGAGGTTGTCGAAATAGCAGTTACTGTGGAAACTCCTGGTATTAACGTCATAGGAATAGGTGGAGATATGGCTAATCTCCAGGATATGTTGTCTTCCATTTTACCAAAGCCTAAGAAAATGAGAAAAATGAAGGTAAAAGAAGCGCTTCGTTATCTCACTCAGGAAGAAGCACAAAAACTTATAGATATGGATGAAGTAGTAAGAGAAGCAATAGACAGAGTAGAAAACCAAGGGATTGTTTTTATAGACGAGATAGATAAAGTAGCTGCAAAAAGTGGAGGAAAAGGTCCTGATGTTTCAAGAGAAGGAGTTCAAAGAGATTTGCTTCCTATAGTTGAAGGTAGTAAGGTTTCGACAAAGTATGGTCTTGTCAGAACTGATCATATTCTTTTCATAGCGGCAGGAGCTTTTCATATTGCTAAACCTTCTGATTTACTTCCAGAGCTCCAAGGTAGATTTCCTATAAGAGTTGAACTAAAACCTCTTACCAAAGAAGATTTTGTAAGAATCCTTACAGAACCAAAGAATGCTCTTACAAAACAGTACAAAGCTCTTCTTGGAACAGAAGGAGTTGAAATAGAATTTACTCCAGACGGAATAGAAGAAATTGCCAGAATTGCTGAAGAAGCAAACACAAAGGCTGAAAATATTGGAGCAAGGAGACTTCATACAGTTCTTGAAAAACTTTTAGAAGAAATTTCCTTTAACGCACCTAGTATGAAAGGAGAAAAGATTCTTATCGATAGAGAGTATGTAAGAAACAAGTTAGAGAATATTATAGAAAGCGAAGACCTTACAAAATATATCCTTTAGTGGAGAGCAAATGGACTTTGAAAGAATTATCTCTAAGGTTAGATCTTTAAATGTTGACGCTTATCTTACAGTTGACAAGGCAGAGAATTTCTATCTTACTCGATTTAGTTCTTCTTTTGGAATATCCGTAGTTTCTTCAAACGGAGAGCTTTTTTTCTTTACTGATGGTAGATATTTTGAAAAGGCAAGAAGAGAGATTCGTGAATTTGAAGTAATAAAGTGGAAAAATTGGGAAGAATTCTTCAAGAAACTAAAAGAGGAAAAGATAGAGAAGATAGCAGTTGATCCTAACAGAATAAATCTTTCTACTTTCCGTAAACTTACTGAAAAGTTTGAAGTTATAGAGAAAAACAGTTTTTTAGACGAATTTCGTAGCGTAAAGAGCTGTGAAGAAATTTCTCTAATAACGAGAGCCATAAATATTGCAGAACTCTCCTTAAAGAGCGTTTTGCACCTTTTAAAGCCAGGAATAACCGAAAAGGAATTTAGGAAAGAACTAATATCTGCCTTTTTTAAATTTGGAGGAGAAGGAGAAGCTTTTTCTATTATCGTTGCTTCCGGTAAGGGAGCAGCAATTCCTCACTGGCAAACTTCAGACAAAGAGATAAAAGATGGAGATGTTGTAATTGTAGATTTTGGAACAATTTATAGAGGCTACGTATCAGATATAACGAGAACTTTTTTGATAGGTAATGTTTCCATAGAAATAAAGAAAATTTACGATGTAGTTCAAGAAGCTCAAAAAATCGGAATTTACTCTTTAAAAGCAGGACAAAGTTGTAAAGAAGTTGATCTTAAAGTTAGAAATTACATAAAAGAAAAAGGATATGGAGACTATTTTGTTCATTCTACAGGACATGGTATAGGAATAGAAGTTCATGAATCACCAACTCTTTCATTTAAGTCTGAAGAAATACTAAAATCAGGAATGGTTGTAACTGTTGAACCCGGAATTTACATTCCAGAACTTGGTGGTGTTAGAATAGAAGATGATTGTCTTGTTACTAAAGAAGGATGTTTTGTTCTTTCCGTGTAGGTGTTGAAGTTCAGATAGAAGGTGGACACCCTACAATAACCTTTGAATACCACAAGGAGGTGTCCACCGATGAAACAATTGAAAAGATTCAAAGGAACATCCCTCCATATATCAAGCACAAATACAGCATTCAAAGAAACCCTGAAAGAAGGAAGAAGAGTAAAAAAGAAACTTGACCTAACAAAAGACAGAAACGTTAAAAGGAGACTCAAATGGATAGAGTACTACCACAAAACAGGCAACGCCAGAAAAACATGCAGATACTTTGGCATCAGTCCAACAACCTTCTACAAGTGGAAAAAAAGATACGACAAGTACGGGATAGAAGGACTCCAAGACAGAAGCAAAAGACCTCATAAAGTAAGACAACCACAAATAGAACCTGAAATAGAACACATCATCGTCACAATAAGGGAAAAATTCCTAACCTGGAGCAAAGAAAAGATAGCAGCCTTCATGGAAAGATACCTAAATGTAAAAATATCATCCTCTACAGTTTACAGAACTCTCAAAAGACACGGACTAATAGAAAGAACCTGGAAACTAAAAAGTACCTACAAGAGGAAGAAACAGAAAGGGAAAAAGAACCGCACCAGAAAAGGACTAAGAGCAGACAAACCAGGAACAATCCTCATGGACGTTAAATACCTCTACTGGTGCGGTAAAACCTTTTACCAGTTCACGGCAATAGACAAGTTCACCCGAATAGCATTTGCCAAGGTTTATTCTACAAAAAGCAGCAGGAGCGGAAGAAGGTTTTTTGAAGAACTTGAAAAATTTCTTCCCTTCAAGATAGAGAAAGTTCAAACGGATAACGGGAGCGAATTTTTAGGGGAGTTAGACGAATATCTTAAAAGAAAAGGGATAGAACACTACTTTAGTTATCCGAAATCTCCCAAGACTAATGCGCATGTAGAAAGGTTTATTCAAACGACAGAAAGTGAACTATGGATGATAGAAGGAACAGAACCGACTGTTGATGAGATGAATAAAAAACTTTTTGAGTATTTAAAGATTTACAACTTTCTTAGACCCCATCACTCTTTAAATTACAAGACTCCCGCTGAGAAGTTTGAGGACTATATTAGAAGTCATCAAGGTGTCCACCATGTATTGAACTCGAACAGTAGGTTGCCAGAAAAGGTACTATAGAGTATATTCTTACTGTAAGAAATTGCGGGCGTAGCTCAGCTGGCTAGAGCATCAGCCTTCCAAGCTGAGGGTCGCGGGTTCGAATCCCGTCGCCCGCTCCATCTTCAGGGAAAATAATGATCAAGGAGTACAAATTAGATTTACTTTCTTTAATGATTTCTTTGACTTTGCACGTTTTATTACTCTTTCTTTTTGGATTTACAGAAATCTTCAAAGCTAAAACATACCAAATTGTTGATATCTTAACTCTCTCTTTTGATTCTAGGGTAGATTCAAAACTAATAGGGGAAAAAGCTAATAAAGGAAACTTAGAAGATACTTCTTTACAAAAAGGTCTTACAGAAATTCCACAAGGTGAGAACTCGAAAAAGAGAAGAGTCCTAAAGGAAAAAACTATTGCTCAGTATACAGGAAAATTTAAATCTACTATTTCTAACGGAATTGATAAATTTAAAGGAGCAGATAACACTAAAGGATATCAAACTGGCAAAGGTAAAATAGCTCTTTCTCTTTCTATGGATGATATTAGAAAAGAAAAAAATAGGAAACTTCCTGCTATAACCTCAAGTAAATTAGTTCCTTATTTTTTAAGGATTAAGGAGAAAATAATTTCTAACTGGAAAAATCCTTATTCCAAACCTCTGAATTCTTTAAATAAAGATAGAAAAGTAGTTATTTCTCTTTCGATAGATAAAAACGGAAAACTTAACGAAATAAACATAGAAAAACTCTCATCAGACATGCTTTTTAACCGTTCAGTAATATCTGCTATTTATTCTTCTGAACCTTTTGATCCAATTCCTAAAACTGCCGAATTAGATAAAGTTCGTTTGAGGGTGGAATTTGAAATTAAGTAGAGAAGATATTCTGTTTTTCCTTTTGAACGGTTTTGTAAAAACTCTCAAGATAGAGGTTAAGTTTTTAGAAGATGTGAAATTTCCTTCGATTATTACTTTTTGGCACGGCAGAATGTTCCTTTTACCCTTTGTTTTTGCAAATTATGCTGATAAAGTTTCCATTTTAATAAGCAGACATAGAGATGGTGAATTAGCAGCAAGGTTCATAGAAAAATTAGGATTTAGTACTGTCAGAGGGTCAACTGGAAAGGGAAAAGGAGGAGACAGAGCTTTTAGAGAAATGGTAAATATTCTTGAGAGTGGAAAATCTGTTGCTATCACTCCAGATGGTCCTCGGGGACCTAAGGAAGTTTTTAAACCTGGTGCAGCAAAACTTTCAATTGTTACAGGAGTACCTGTTTATCCTGTTGCATTTTCAACTTCGAAGGGAAAAGAACTTTCATCATGGGATAATTTTCTACTTCCTTATCCTTTTAGTAAATGTAAAGTCTTAGTTGGTAAACCTTTATATCCTAAAGAAAAGGAAGATATCGATTTTTATACGAAAAGGTTAGAATTAGCATTAAAGGATTTAACGAAGCTATGTGACCAGGAGACAGGATGGAAAATATAGTTGCAGTTATTTCAGACTATGGTCTAAAAGATACTTACGTAGGAACTGTTCATGGAGTTATTAGAAGCGTTAATCCAGATGCAAAAATCGTTGATATTACTCATAATGTTAGACCCTTTGACTTAGTCGATGCTGCAGTTAAATTTAAATGGTCTTTTAAATATTTTCCTCGGGGTACAGTTTTTTTGATTTTGGTTGATCCTGATCCTTCTTCAGAGTCCATTATAGTTTCCACCGAAAAGTATTTTGTTGTTTGTCCAAATAACGGTGTAGGAAGTCTTGTATTTAAAGAAGAACCTCCAGAAGCTGTTTATAGAATAACTGCAGATCATTATTTCATTGAAGGAAAAGGAAACTTTAGAGGACGCAACATTCTTGCTCCTATAGCTGCTGAATTAGCAAAGCTTCAATCTGCTCATCATCTTGGAGAAGAGATAGAGATTTCCAAATTAAAAAGGTTTAGAATACCTTCTCCTGTGGAAGTGTCTCCAGGTATTTTTGAAACTATAATTCTTGATGTCGATAGCTTTGGAAATCTTATTCTTAACATGGAGTACGAAGGAAAAGAACCAAAGTCTATTGAAATCAATGGGGTAAAGATAGAGAAAGTTTCTGAAAAATTTTCAGGCTTTCAAAAAGGAGAGCTCTTTGTTTCTGTAAATCCTGAGGGTCACTTTCAAATCGTTGCATATATGGCTTCTGCTGCAAATATCTTAAAGGCAAAAAGAGGAATGAAAGTAAAGGTGGAGTTTTAGATGTGGGATGGTATTTATGATGTAATAGTTGTAGGTGCAGGGCATGCAGGATGCGAAGCAGCTTTAGCTGCTGCAAGAATGGGCTGTAAAACTGCTTTATTTACAGTGAACGTTGATAAGATAGCAGAAATGTCTTGTAATCCTGCAATTGGTGGAGTTGCCAAGGGAACAGTTGTAAGGGAGATAGATGCCCTTGGTGGTGAAATGGCAAAGAATATAGATGAAACAGGAATACAATTTAGAATTTTAAATAGGAGAAAAGGTCCTGCTGTTAGAGCTCCAAGAGCTCAAGCTGATAAATATGCCTATAGAGATAGAATGAGGAAAATCATAGAAAATACGCCAAACCTTGAAATTGTTCAGCAAATAGTTGATGACATAATAGTTGAAGATGGAAAAGTTAAAGGGGTTGTTACTCACATAAACGCAAGATATGGAGCAAAAGCAGTTGTTGTAACTGCTGGAACTTTTCTAAAAGGAAAAATTTTTATTGGCTTTAAAGAATTTGAAGGCGGCAGGATGTGGGAACCTGCTGCAAATAAACTCTCTAATTTCTATATTAGACATGGTTTTAAGGTAGCAAGACTCAAGACAGGAACACCAGTGAGACTTGATGGAACAACGATAGATTTTTCTAAAATGGAAAGACAAGATGGTGATGAGCCACCACCATTTTTCTCTTATTGGACAGAACCAAAAGAAATAGAGCAAATTCCGTGTTGGTTAACGTACACAACTCCAGAAACTCACAGGATAATAAAAGAAAACCTTCACCGCTCTCCAATGTATGGAGAGTGCAAGTTAATTAGCGGAGTTGGTGTTAGATACTGTCCATCTATTGAAGATAAGATTGTAAAGTTTCCAGATAAGGAAAGGCACCACGTTTTTGTTGAACCAGAAGGGAGAAATACAGTTGAATTTTATCCAAATGGAACGTCAACAAGTCTTCCGTTTGATGTTCAGGAAAAGATAATTCGCTCAATCCCAGGACTTGAAAACGCAAAGATAATAAGACCAGCTTATGCGATTGAATATGACTTTGTAGACCCCACTCATCTTTATCCAACTCTTGAAACAAAAATTATTAAAGGTCTTTTTAACGCTGGTCAGATTAATGGAACAACAGGATATGAGGAAGCAGCTGGTCAAGGAATTGTTGCAGGAATAAATGCTGCCCTTTATGCTCTTAATAAGGATGAAAGGTTTATTCTTGGAAGAGACGAGGCATATATCGGTGTTATGATAGATGATCTTGTGAACAAAGGAGTTAGAGAACCTTATAGGCTCTTTACTTCTCGTGCCGAATATAGGCTTCTCATAAGGTATGATAACGCGGACTACAGGCTCGCAAAGTACGGCTACAGGTTTGGTCTTTTAACAAGGGAACAGTACGAGAGGGTCAAGAGAAAGTATGAAACTATTAAGGTCTTCATTGAGAAATTAAAGGAAGTGAAGGTAAAACCTGAGGTTATTAATCCGGTGCTCGAAAAAGCTGGTTCAACTCCTTTAAAGGAGAGTAAAACTGTTTATGAAGTCCTTAAAAGACCTGAAGTTAAACTATACGAAATACTAAAGGTTATTTCTTTTAAACTTGATATAGAGGATAGAAAGCTTCTGGAAGAGATCTTAGAAGAAGTTGAAATTGAAGTTAAGTACGAAGGTTACATAAAAAGACAGCTTGAAGATGTTAAGAAGTTTAGAAAACTTGAGAACGTAAAAATTCCTCAAGACTTTGATTACAGTATTGTTCCAATTTCAACAGAAGAAAAGCAGAAACTAAAGGAGATGAAGCCATTAACGCTTGGACAGGCTGCAAGACTTGAAGGAATTAGACCAGCTTCTATTCCAATACTTGCTATATACATAGAAAAGTGGAAAAGAGGTGAGGTAAAACTTGAGTCTTGAGAGATTGAGAGAGCTCTGCGAACTAAATGAGATAGATTTATTTGAAAAAGAGTATAAAAAATTTGAAAGATATAGGGAACTTCTAAAAAAATGGGGAAAGCGAATTAATATAACTTCCATTTTAAGCGATAAAGAAATTGAGGAAAAACACTTTTTTGACTCTCTCCTTGGGCTAAAAGCTTTTAAACTTTATGGATTTGATTATCATAATAAACTTTTGGGAGATGTTGGTTCTGGAGGAGGATTTCCAGGAGTTCCACTGGCAATAACAATACAAAATTCAACCTTTGACCTTATTGAGTCTCGACACAAAAGGTGTGTTTTCTTAGAACAGGTGAAAAGAGAATTGGAACTTCCAAATGTTAAGGTTCTTTGTACAAGAGTTGAATCTATCGACAGAAACTATGATATGCTTTTGATGAGAGCTGTTGAAGATCCTATTGAAGCTATAAAAATAACAAAACACTTACTTGAAAAAGGAGCTATTTTGTGCATATATAGAGGAAAAGAAAGGTTTTCTCAGGAAATTCCTAATTACATCATAGAAGAAATTTCGTTTGAAGTAAAAGGAATTAAGTTAAGAAGACATTTTCTTTTTATAAAATCTGCAAAATAAAATAATCTTTACGTGGAATTAAGAAGTTTTTTAATTCTTATTGAAAATTTCAATAACTTTTTGAGCCTCTTTTGTTGCTTGGTTTATAATCCAGCTAACATCAGTTTTTCCTTTTGGACAGTAGCGTTCTTTTTCTGAATAAATGCAACCGCAGTACTCTTGCCGGTAAAGTTTATATCTTTTTGATATTTCTATTCCCTCTCTCCATCCTTTTCTAAAGTCAATATCTAAGAAATTTACTCCAAACTTATTAGCTGCATTTTTTGCAAGAGGAAGCATCCACTCTCTTTTTTGGTACTTACTATAAAAAAGTGTAGAAGTAAAAAAATCAAATTTTCCTCTTTTTGCAACACTTGCAGTCATTTCAAGACGCATTGAATAGCAAATTTGACATCTTACAGTTTTTTCTTCTCTAAAAACAACTTGTCTCAGCCAGTTCTCAGGTTCATAATTTTCAAAGTAAATAATCTTAACGTTTTCAAGCTTCTCAAGTTCTTTAACAGCTTTTGTTCTTTTAGCAAATTCCGTAGATGGATGAATGTTAGGATTGTACCATAAACCAACGATTTCATATCCTTTTTCTTTTAGAAATTTGATAGGATAACAGGCACATGGAGCACAGCAAATATGAAGGAGAACTTTCATTCTTCTAACTCTACATCAAGATCTGTTTTTATTTGGTTTTTTCCGTTTCTTTTAGCTAAATATAAAGCTTGATCCGCTTTTTCTATAATTCCTGTCTCGTCAAGTCCATTCCTCATAACTGCAACTCCAATACTTGCAGTTACAGGAATAACCGTATCCTTGTACCTAAATAAATGTTTCTCTATATTCTTCCTTATTCTTTCTGCAATTCTAACAGCTTGAGCAAAAGTAACTCCTGGAATAAGAATTGCAAATTCTTCACCTCCATACCTAGCAACAACATCTCTAGCTCTTAATTGTTCCTTTATTGTTCTTGCAAGTTCTCTCAAAACATGATCTCCAGCTTGATGTCCATATGTATCATTTATCTGCTTAAAGTTATCTATGTCAATCATTAACAAAGCAAAGGGATAATTCCTTTCATAAAAATCTTTAACCATATCGCTTATTGCTCTATCAAAACTTGCTCTGTTAGCTACTCGTGTTAAGAAATCAATATTGGCTTCTTTTTTTGATTCTTCTAACTCTTTTCTTAATTTCTTTATTTGTTGATTTGATTCTTCAAGCTTGTTTCTTAAAAGATCATTTTGCTCTCTAATAGTTTTAAGTTCATCTAAAACCTTATTTAAAATTCCTCTAACTATTTGATCTTCAGTATTTTCTCTAATTTCTTTTACAGAAGCTTCTTTATTCTTTAAAGATTCTTGATGTTCTTTCAGTGCTTCGATAATTTCCTCTATTTCTTGGTTTATCTCTTCAGCAACTTTTTTTACTAAATCTTTTTCTTCTGTTTCAACTTCCACCAAAACATTTTCTATTTTTTCTTTTGAAGGATACTTTTCCTTAAAGAGTCCTATGATTTCAAGATCTGATAGTTTCAAATTATTTTCCGTTAAGTAACAGAATATATCAAACCAAAGAACATAGTTTTCTGGTATTAAAGGAATATTATTACGGGCTAAAAATTTGAGTTCTTCTTTTGCAATATTTGTTATTAACTGGAGTTCTTCCTTTGAGAATTTTCTCTCTTGACGAACTTTCTTAAGAAGCTTACATTCAATATTGTCTGCTCTATCTTCCATTCCTACCTCTTCCAAATTAAGTTCACTCCTGCTTTAGAGAAAGAGTGTTGAAAAGGTACACTAAGTTTTGTCATTTTAATTTCTATACACTCAGGATTCCACCTTTTGCGGACTTTATTTAACAATATTTCTCCTAAGTCTTCAAGGTAGGTAAACTGCATTTCACTTGCAGTTTTGAAAATAAGTTCATAGAGTTCTTGATAGTCAACAAACTCTGTAGATTCAACTCTTATATCTATAAGAACTTGAACACCTAATTTCCTTTCTTCTTCAAAAACTCCGCACTTTACATGTAATTTCATTCCTTCAATGAAAACAGATCTTTTTATCATTCTTTCCTCACTAAATTTTCAACTTCTTTCACAAGTCTTTCTAAAGCTTCTTCCTCAGAAAGTTTATCTATTATTTTTCCTTTAATAAAGAGAATAAAGTAATCACCTGCTCCTGCAATTCCTACATCAACAAATCGAGCTTCACCTGGGCCATTAACTGCACATCCCATAACTGCAACTTTTAAAGGTTTTTCAATATGTTCCAGTCTCTTTTCTACCTCTTTTGCTAAGGTTTCAACATCTACTCTGCATCTTCCACATGTCGGACAAGAAATTACTTCTACTCCTCGTTTTCTTAAATCAAGAGCAGAGAGAATTTTATAAGCAATTTTCACTTCCTCTTTTGGATGAGTAGACAAAGATATTCTTAGTGTATCTCCAATTCCTTCATATAGAAGAATTCCTACTCCTACTGCAGACTTAACAGCTCCGGAAATAAAAGTTCCAGCTTCAGTAATTCCTATGTGAATTGGATAATCAGTTTGTCGTGCAAAGATTTTATTAGCAATTACAGTACTTTTGACTTCTGAACCTTTAAGAGAAAACTTTAAATTTGTAAAGTCATTATCCTCAAAAAACCTTGCATAGTTTAAAGCGGTTTCTGCAAGAGCTTCTGGAGTTGGTTTTTCGTACTTTGCAAGGACTTCTTTAGGAATTGAGCCTGAATTTACTCCTATTCGGATAGATATTCCTCTTTCTCTTACAGCAGAAATGATTTCCTTTACTTTCCATTTTTCTCCAATGTTACCTGGATTTATCCTTATGCAGTCAGCTCCATTTTCTACTGAAAGTATGGCTAATTTGTAATCAAAGTGGATATCTGCAACTAAGGGAATAGAAATCCTTTTCTTTATTTCCTTAATAGCTTCTGCTGCTTTTATAGTTGGAACTGCTACTCTAATAATTTCGCAACCGATTTTTTCCAGTTCCTTTATCTGAGCAACAGTAGTTTCAACATCTTCAGTGAAAGTATTAGTCATTGACTGAACTGCAATCGGATGTTCACTTCCGATAGGTACATTTCCAACATAAATTGTTCTTGTCTTCCTTCTTTCTATCCAACTCATTTTGAACTCTCAGTAAATACGAATATATTTTACTCATTATGAAGGAAAAAGTTAAAGAAAACTTTTCAAAAGCTGTAAAGGAATATAACAAGTATGCGTTGATTCAGCAACAGGCTGGAAAGAGACTTCTTAAAAAGCTTAGTCTTCTTGACAAGAATTTGCTAATACTTGACTTAGGAGCAGGAACAGGTTCTCTTTTAAAAGAATTTAAAAATGTTGTTGCTTTGGATATATCTTTTTCAATGTGTAAAAGCTGTAAAGAGAAAGGACTTTTACCTATTGTTGGAGATGGTGATTTTCTTCCATTTAAAGAAAAAGTTTTTGATGTAGTCTTTTCAAACTTCGCTCTTCAATGGATGAACTTAGGAAAAGTTACTCATGAAATTAAGCAAGTTTTAAAAAATAATGGTTTTGCTTTTATTTCTATTCCTGTGGAAGGAAGTCTCAGTCAACTGTTTTCAGCCTGGAATAGGGCTCATTTAGAAGTTTTTGGAGAAGAAGATTTTCTCTTTCGCTTTCCAACAGAAAAGGAAGTAATTGAGACATTTAATAAAGCTGGGTTTAAAATCTTAGAGTTTGAAAGAAGGTCGTTTTCGGTTTGGTTTAATTCTCCAAAAGAAGCTCTTAGATGTGTCAATAAAATAGGAGCAAAAAATCCTTTTAGAACGAGCAAAGTAAGTAAAAAGCTTGTAAGTAAGTTTTACAAACTTTACGAGATAGAAGGTAAGTTTTTACTAAACTATAATGTTTTCTTTTCCATTTTTAAGATTTAAAAAAATTTGATTTAATTATAAGAAAGCATATAATTGACTTTTGCAATTTCCCAAGTGGAGGAGGCAAACCCGCCTTGAGTGTCATTTAACTTTATATAGAGGAGGAAAGAAAATGGCAAAGACCCTCGGTGTTCACATTGTAGCTGATTTCTATGGATGTGACTCAGAAATCCTTAAATCTGCTGACAAAATGGCAGAAGTTTTTGAAGGAGCTGTAAAACACGCTAATCTTAACAAACTTTCTTCTTACTACCACCAGTTTGAGCCTTTTGGTGCAACGGGGGTTGTTGTAATATCTGAATCACATCTTTCATTTCATACATGGCCTGAACATGGATATGTTGCCATAGATGTTTATACCTGCGGAGATCATGAAAACGCATTTAAGGCCTTTGATTATATTGTAGAAAAACTAAAACCTGAAAAAATAGAAAAAGAGGTTCACTTTAGAGGAGTAGTTAACGAAGAAGAAGAAGTTACATTCTGTGCAAGTGTTGGCTGAGTTTTTATAAAGGGGGAGAGTCCTCCCCCTAAACTTTATTCCTCTTCTCCAAATTTTCTTTCAAAATTTTCCTGCTCTAACTTGCACTTTATACATAGTTCAGCAACAGGTCTTAACTTAAGCCTTTCATAATTTATGCATTCCCCACATTTTTCACAGATTCCGTAAGTTCCTTCATTAATCTTCTGAAGAGCTTTTTCTATCTTCTTTAAGTATTTTGCTTCTCTATCCCTAATTCTCATTTCAAAAGTTTTAAGAATTTCGTCTGTTGACATGTCTACAACATCTCCAACTTCTCTTTCACTTTGAAAATTTTCTTCCAGCCCTCTTTTTATATCTTCTATTACTTCCTTCTTTTTCTGTTCAAGAATTTCTTTTAGTTCTTTTATTTGTTCAGGAGTTAGGCATCTGTTCCCCTTCATAGTTAGTTACCTCCACACTTTTGCTGGTGGGAAAAGTATCAGCAAATGTGTAAAATGTCAACGACACTTTTACTGGATTATTATGGAGGCTGTCATGAAGCTGTCAAAGAGAGTTTTAAACATGTCTCCTTCTCCTACAATGGCAATTACGGCAAAAGCTAAGGAGATGAGAGCCAAAGGCATAGATGTCATAGGTTTTGGTGCCGGAGAACCAGATTTTGATACTCCTTGTCATGTAAAAGAAGCTGCAAAGAGGGCAATTGACGAAGGTTTTACAAAGTATACCCCTCCAGCTGGAATTCCTGAACTTAGAAAGGCAGTTGCAGATAAATTAAAAAAAGAAAATAACATTGATTATGATCCTTCTGAGATTGTAATAACAGACGGTGCCAAACAAGCCCTTTTTGCTCTTATGCTTTCTGTTATTGAGAAAGGGGATGAAGTAATTATTCCTGCTCCTTACTGGGTTACCTATCCTGAACAAGTTAAATTTGCTGGTGGAAAACCTGTATTTGTTGAAACAAAGGAAGAGAACAACTTTTCTTTAACCTTAGAAGATATAAAACCAGCCGTTACAGACAAAACAAAGCTACTCATACTATGTACACCAAACAATCCAACAGGTTCTGTCGTAGATAAAGATGAACTTGAAAAAATAGGAAATTTCTGTGCAGAGAGAGGAATAATCATTGCTTCAGATGAATGCTATGAAAAATTGACTTACGATGGGTTTAAACATGTTAGTATTGCTTCGCTTTCAGAAAAAATAAAATCTATTACAGTTACAATAAATGCCCTTTCAAAGGCTTTTTCTATGACTGGCTGGAGAGTTGGTTACGCTGCTGGTCCTAAAGATATAATTAACTCAATGATAAAAATTAATTCTCAATCTATATCAAATGTAAACTCAATTGCACAAAAAGCGGCAGTTGCGGCTCTCACAGGTTCTCAGGAATTTCTAAAAGATTGGCTTAAAGCTTTTGATGAAAGGCGTCGTTTTATGGTTGAAAAGCTGAACGAAATTCCAGGAGTTAAATGTCTTCTTCCTAAAGGAGCTTTTTATGCTTTTCCAAATGTAAAAGAGCTCATAGAAAGAGCAGGATTCAAGGATGATTTTCAGCTTGCAGATTATCTTCTTGAAAAAGCAAAAATTGCTGTTGTTCCTGGTACCGCATTTGGAATGCCTGGATATCTAAGACTTTCTTACGCAACCTCTATGGATAACATTAAAGAAGGACTTGAAAGATTTGAAAAGGCAGTTGAGGAGCTCCTAAATGATTGAAAAAGTTTTTAAGACAGACAAAATTACGCTTTTAGGTTATACTCTTTTGGTTTTCACCTATTCTCTTTTTTTTGGAACCATTTTTTTTAAACAGAACAGTTCTTCCTTTACGTCAATAATTATGGTTCTTCTTGTTCTGCCTGTGGCCGCTTACTTTTTCTTTCTCTTGAGAAAGAGAGTTATAGTTGATCAAAATGGTATAAAAATTATAGGAATAACCGGAAAAAAAGAATTTAGCTGGAATGAAATCTCAGAAGTTGCTGTTTCTCCTGGAAGAAAGTATTTCCTTTTTACAACAAACAAAAGTGGAGACGTTGCAGTTATAGATGATTCAACAGAAAATTTTAAAGAGCTCCTTGAAGAACTGAAGAAAAGACTTCCAAAGGAAAAGCTATCTCCTAACTACGAAAATGTTTTAAACTCATATAAGCGATCTTACGGAAGTATAATTTTGATTTACGTTGCTTCTTTAATATTGCTTTTTGTTTTATTGAAATCTCTTTTAGGGATCTAAATAGATCGCATGAAGATGGATAAAGAAATCTACGACATCTCTACATTTCTTGATAAAAGAACTTGTTTTATTCAGAGGAAAGACGGTTTTAGGTTTGGAACAGATACTTTTCTTCTTGCAGATTTTGTGAAGGTAAAGGGGACTGAAAAGATAATAGATCTTGGAACAGGTTGTGGTGTAATTCCAATTCTTCTTTTGAAGAAGTATCCACAACTAAAAGCTTTTGCCATAGATGTCCTTGAAGAAAACATCAATATTTCAAAGAAAAATGGAGAAATTAACGGAGTTTCTGAAAGATTTACAGCATTACACTTAAATGTGAAAGAAGTTAAAAAAGTTTTTAAATCAGGAGAATTTGATATTGTAATAACAAATCCACCTTTCATAGAAGTAGGGAGAGGAAATTTATCCCAAAAAGATCATAGAGCTATTGCACGGCAAGAGTTAACAGCATCGTTAGAAGATTTTATAAAAGCAGCTTCTTATCTTCTAAAAAATAAAGGTAAACTTTATATTCTACTTCCTGTTCAACGTTTTGTTGATGTTATCTTCCTAACGAGAAAATACAAGGTAGAGCCTAAAAGACTTAGAATTATACATCCAGAAGCAGAAAAAGAAGCTAATCTTTTCTTGTTAGAAGGAAGAAAAGGAGGAGGAAAAGGAATTAGTATAGAATTTCCTCTTATTGTTTATAAAAATGCAAAAGAAAGAGTTTACACTGAAGAAGTAGAAAGGAAGTATAATTCTTTTTTGAGATGAAAATAACATAATTAGGTTATCAAATTTCTTGGATTCCTTTTGCACCATAATCAATAGCTGACAATACAGTTAAAAGAGCAGTTACTCCGTAGATTACATTGATACAAAAAGAATCGCATATCTGATAATTAAGATTAAGAAGTGTCAGAAAAATAGTAAAAAACTGAAAAAAAGCGGTTAATTTTCCTATCATAGTAGGTTTTATCTTGTTTATCTTTCCAAAAGTAGTTAAGAGCCATCCTCCTACTAAAATTATTACATCTCTGCTTAAAACAAGAATAGTTAACCATACGGGAATAATTCTATCTACGTACGAAAGAAGTATAAAACCGGAATTTATAAGTGCTTTATCGGCAATTGGGTCAAGAATGACTCCAAGAGTTGTAACCTGATTCAAATGTCTTGCAAGAAA